>JAFDFZ010000016.1 GCA_019309565.1 Deltaproteobacteria bacterium | reverse complement strand
GACGCCCAGTATCAGCTCTGGGCACCTGGGCCCATCATCAGGATGCAGGAAGACGCCACCGCTGTCTTCTCTCCGGATCTTTATCGAAAGCTTGTACAGCCTGTGGACAGGATGATCGCCGAACAGTTTGAGTGCAACTTTATCCATCTGCACTCCACCTCCATGTTCCTTCTGGATGCCTTTCTTGAGATCGAAGAGCTTCGCTGCTTTGAGATCAACATCGAATCGTTCAACATCCCTGTAAAGGACATGATTCCTTATTTTAAGATGGTTCAGGATGCGGATCGACCGCTGCTGATCCGCGGTTCGACAACGGCCGATGAGCTGCGCCTTCTTATGGATTCTCTGGATCCCCGCGGGCTTTACCTGCATCTCATGCCGGAAGACAAGGCAGAGATCGAGATCCTGAAACCGATTCTGGGAATGGAATAGAGCCATCGAGTTAAAAGCCTGACTGAAGTTTCACACCGCTATTTTGCCTCAAATTCCTGCTTGCCCTATTATGGTATATCGGTCCGAAATTTTTGAAGGCAACATAATGACACCGAAGTGCTTAGGTGCTATCCAATACAAAACATCAAAGACAGACACAACTTTTGCCTTCAAAAATTTCATTCGACGGCAGCATACATCACTTCAAAGGATTAGGGGTGCGAAACTTAAATCTGTATTTTATCGGGTGGCCCTCAAGATTTTGCTGCAGAGCTCATCGATTTTTTCTTTCAGAACCCACCTGAACACGGCCACAAGATCGTGATCCGGGTCGATCCAAACCACATGCGATCCGGCTCCCCTGGCAAAAAAACTGCTTTCCGGTACGCTGGGACTGAGTGTTCTGCCGGTATTGAGCCAAAACATATAGCCATATTCCGGGTTGCTTTCACAGGGGGTTGTTGCCTGCTTGATCCAATCTTTGGAAAGCAGTTGTTTCCCATTCCAGTTTCCACGCCTCAGCAGCAGATAGCCGAAACGGGCATGATCTCGTGAGCTTATGAACAAGCCGCCTCCCCAATGCCCCCCGCCGGACACTGACTGCATCTTGCGCCCCTCAATCGTGATGTAAGAGTTCCTATATCCATGCCATTCCCACGTGTCTGACGCACCTATCGGATCCATAATATGCTCCCTGAGCACCTCGGGCAATGGCCTGCGCCATACTCGTAACAGTGCAAGTGCAGCCCGATTTACACGAACATCGTTATATTCGAAATACGTACCCGGTTCCTGAAGCTCACGTGACGTACCCTTCTGGGTTTGCGGCCCTTTAATGGTGACATCCCGATTCCGATCGATCCAATCCGGCTTGCCGAAAAGCGTTCCTTCCCATTCACTTGTTTGTTGAAGAAGGTGTTGCCAGGTAATTTTATGATTATGCGGAGGTTCGAATCCGCCATCATCCACCAGGTCTTTCACCGGGGCATGAAGATCGGGGATAAGCCCTTTATCATGGGCCAGACCCGCGCAGACCGAGAGATAACTCTTAGAGGCGCTGAATGTCATATCGACACGATAGGTGTCCCCCCATTCTGCAACGATTCTACCTCCCCGAAGAATAATTCCATTGGGTCCACCTCTTTCTTTAATCGGACCGATGATTTCATTATAAGGAGGCGTTTCAGCCATTTTTTTCAACAAGGATGTGACAACATCGTGAGACCAGTCGGTTTCACTTGCCAGTGCAAAATCGGTTGCTTCCTTAAGCAATGTCGGATCAAACCCGGCAGCCTCAGGGGTTGTTTTTTCCCATATAGGGTCTTTCTCTGGAAAATAGTTCACAATGGACTCCTTCCATAATATCGGTTTCGCAAGTTTCATCGTTTAGCTAACGAAACTGGTGGCATTCCACAAAATGATTCGCTCCCACCTGGATGGCCGGCGGTGGTTCTTTTCGGCATTGATCGGTAGCTTCCTGGCAACGTGGATGAAATCGACATCCAGACGGCAACGCAATCGGACTGGGAACTTCTCCCGAAATATTGGGTTCCGGCCGCTTGCTGTCTGGATCCGGTACCGGTACCGCCTCGATCAACACTTTTGTGTATGGATGCCGGGGTGAGCGGATTACTTGTTCGGTCGGGCCGATCTCCACGATTCGACCCAGATACATAACGGCGGTTTTGTCACAAATGTACCGAATCAAGGATAAATCATGAGAGATATACAAACTGGCCAGCCCCATGTCGATGGTGAGTTGCCTTAATAGATTCAGCACCCCGGCGCGAATGGATACGTCCAACATGGAGACGGGCTCGTCTGCAACAATGAACTTTGGTTTCAAGACAAGCGCTCTTGCAATAGCCACCCGCTGGCGCTGCCCACCACTCATTTCGTGCGGATATCGGTCGATAAATTCATCCACCGGTCGAAGCCCTGCGATGTGAAGTGTTTCATAGACGCGTTTCTGGCGCTCGTCGAAACCCCGATAACCGTGAATGATAAGTGGTTCTTCCACCGTCATTCCAACAGTGTACCTTGGATTAAGGGATTC
This sequence comes from Deltaproteobacteria bacterium, assembly GCA_019309565.1. Taxonomy (GTDB): domain Bacteria; phylum Desulfobacterota; class Desulfobacteria; order Desulfobacterales; family SURF-15; genus JAFDFZ01. The sequence goes on along the minus strand of JAFDFZ010000016.1, from coordinate 84,122 downwards.
ATAAGGGTCCTGGAAAATCATCTGAGCCTTGCGACGAAACCGCTTCAACTCAGTGCCTTTGAGATGGGCAATATTTTCATTATTAAATAAAACTTGACCATCCGACGGTTCATAAAGCCTCACCATTACTTTTGCGGTCGTGGTTTTTCCGCACCCGCTTTCACCCGCCAGCCCGATCGTTTCTCCCTCAGCGATTTCCAAAGACACGCCGTCGACGGCGTGTACCATTTTTGTTTCTCCGCGATTCAATAATGCTGCAATAAATCCTCTTGAAAGCGGAAAATATTTTTTCAGATTCTTAACGACAATTATTTTATTTGTGCTTTTGGTCATGCTGCAGCATCCACCTGTTCCCAGATTTCCCTGGAAGATGCCTGATGGCGTAATGAATCCGCCTCAGCTACACGATGGCAGGCGGCATACTGATCCGTCTTTACTTGAAACAGGGAAGGTTCCTGTAGAAAGCAGATATCAATGGAAAACGGGCACCGCGGATTGAATCGACACCCTGCGGGGGGTTCAACGAGATTCGGGGGAGATCCCGGTATGGAGATCAAGTTTTTCTTATCACCTAAAATACTTGGGAAAGCATTTTTAAGCCCCATGGTGTAAGGATGGTAGGGTTTTTTCAATACTCCACTTATGTTCCCCACTTCGACGATTTTGCCGGCATACATGACCGCCGCCCGTTCGCATAGCTCTGCGATAACCGACACATCATGGGTTATCATGATCATGGAAGCATTAAACTGCTTCTGTAATGCCGAAATTCGCCGTAGAATCTGATCTTGTACAATGACATCCAGAGCGGTAGTCGGCTCGTCGGCAATAATCAAATGGGGGTTGAGGGCCAACGCCATGGCAATAATGGCTCGCTGACGCATCCCGCCGCTGAATTGATGCGGATAGTCGTGGAGGCGTTGATGATCGATTCCAACCAGTGAAAAAAGCTCACGTGCACGGTCCATGGCTTCGCCTCGACTTTTTTTCAAATGCGTTCGGATCACTTCGACAATTTGATCCCCCACCCGGTATACGGGATCCAGTGCATTCATGGCACTCTGGGATATCATGGATATACTCCTCCACCGCACCTTTCGGATTTCTTCTTTGGAAAGCGAAAACAAATCTCTTCCTTCAAAAATGGCATGCCCCCCCATGATTTTTCCATTTGGAGGAAGAATTCGAATCAAAGATATGGCTGCGGTTGTCTTTCCACAACCCGATTCTCCCAACAAACCGAAATTTTCACCCGGTTCAATGGTAAAAGAAATGTCATCAACTGCTCGTGCGTAACCGGCTTGTGTTTTAAAGAATGTACGGAGATTTCGAACTTCAAGAAGGGGCATGATTACCTCTGTCTCAGTCTGGGGTTAACCACCTGTTCATAAGCCCGTCCGATGAAAAACCCCGATAAGACCAAAAGCATAATCGCCAATCCCGGGGCCATCACCCACCACCAGGCAACGGTAATGGCCTGGGCCACATAGCACATGAAGATGATCTTACCCCAGCTGATGAGAAGCGGATCTCCATATCCCAGGAAACTCACGCTGGCTTCGGTTAATATCGCCCATCCCATGGAGAGCGCGCCATAGACGAAAGATAAAGGAAGAACATTGGGCATGATGTGACGATACATGATTCGAAAATCACTTGCACCTGCAACCCGGGCTGCCTCGATAAATGCCCGTTCTTTAAGCGTCAAGACCTGAGCACGGATGACCCTGGCGGTACTTCGCCAGGAGATCAATACGATCGCCAGAACAATATTGAAGAGTCCTGGCCCCAGGAGCGCAACCAGGATCACCGCAAAGGGTAAAAACGGAATACCGTAAATAATATCTGTCATGCGCATGAGAAGGTCGTCAATCTTGCCCCCATAGTAGCCCGAAATGAGACCGATATTGGTACCGATGAAAACCACCATGATGGCACACAGCAATCCAACGCCAACCGCCACCCTGCTTCCAATAATCACTTGGCTGAAAATATCTCGCCCCAGCCGATCGGTTCCGAATGGAAATTGCCAGGAAGGCGGAACCATCCGGGCGATGCGACCAGTCGGTTTGTTTAGGGTCTCCATCGGATCATGCGGCGCCAAATAAGGTGCAAAGACAGCGACAAGGATAAAGGCAGCCAGAATAAAGAGGCCAATCATTCCGAGTTTGTCCTGGCGAAATAACCGGAATTGGGAAGAAGCCGATCGTCCCAATCGTCGAAACCATTGAAACCGCAGAGGCTTCCGCCTTATTATCCAATCCTCATCCATTTGATTCGATATGGATTCATTCAACAGCCGATTTCCTCGCCTCAACTATCTGTAAGTTACCCTTGGATCTAAATAACCGTATAGTAGATCCGTTACGAAATTCAGTGTGATCACCAATACTCCCAACATGAAAAAACTCGCCTGGGCCATCGGGTAATCGTGACGCTGGATCGCAAGCACCATTTCTCTTCCCATGCCTGGCCATCGAAAGACCGTTTCGATCAACACCTGACCGCCTATGGCAAACCCGACCATTAGCGTCAACACTGTCACCACCGGCAGCAGGGCATTTCGCATGGCGTGTTTAAAGATAACGGTTCGTTCTTTGAGCCCTTTTGCCTTGGCCATTTCCACAAAATCATCCCCCATGACTTCGAGCATGGAATTGCGCATGATCAGCATGGGAGAGGCCATGTAATAAGAAGCTGCTACCATAGCCGGCAGAATGAGGTGATGTAAGAAATCGAGATTAAAGTATTTATCAAACACACTCGTAAACTGCTGGCCGGGTGTGTGCATTCCCCCGATGGGAAACCATTTGAGCGTGTAAGAAAAAACTATTAATGCCATCAATCCGGTCCAAAACTGCGGTGCAGAGCGAAGGCTCAATGCGGTAACAAGGCTTGCCACCTCGAATCGAGTACCCCGTCTCCAGGCCAGGATCGTCCCCAGAGCAACACCGAACATAAAAGCCAGCAGGATGGTGGTCCCCATCAAAAGAACCGTACTCAACAATCGTGGTGGAAGCAATCTGGAAACAGGGGCATGATAATAAAATGATGTTCCGAATTCTCCTTTAATGACATTCAAGAGATATATCACATACTGGTGTCCCAGCGGCTTATCCAAACCAAATTGCTGAAGGATCGCTTCCTGGGATTCCGGCGGTAGCGCTGCATCGATATACATGGTGGTGGGGTCACCCGGCAGAAATCGAAACATAAAAAATAAAATACTGGTTAATACATACAGGGTGATCACCATTTGAATTAGCCGGCGAATAATGTAGGCTCTCATGGCCGATGCTCAGTATTTATTTAGTAAAGAAACCCAAAAAGACACGGTCTGGACCTATAGTCCAGACCGTATTGAAATTAAAAAGTGAAATGAAGCCTATTAACGTTCCGGCGCCGATGGTTGAACCTTGTCATCCGTTTTTCCAGGCGGATAATAAATGCGCCCCTTGTCATCCCATTCATACCCGGCATCTGCCAGGGTTTTTCTCGCCTTTTCCATATCGAAGTCAAATTTCCGAACATTTGGATTATGCCAGAATTTATTGGCCGGCGTGATGATGGAATGGGTGATCTCTCCATACCCTTCCAGTAGCCGATTGAGGATCAATTGCTTCGGGATCGCATAAGCCAGAGCATAGCGAACGGCTTTGTCATCAAATGGCTTTCGCCGCATGTTGTAATTGATGTGGTAGTAGCCGTGATTTCGAACCACTGCCACCTTTGCATGCTTTGTTTTTTCGATCCGTTCAGCCTGAATCGGCTCAATCCACCAGCCACCGAAATCGCACTCCCCGGTCTCAACACCGGCTGCCATCCCTTGAACATTGGCATAGGGTATTTTGATGAATCCGTCAATATGGGGCGGGTTAAAGTAACCGTCAACCCAATCCGCCCTCAGTTCTTCATTCCGGCGCCAGTATACCAGTTTAAACGGACCGCTTCCGATGGGCTTTTCGTTGGTGTAGTCCAGCGCATTCTTCAACCCCACCGATTCAGGGATGGTCTCCCATATGTGTTTGGGAAGGATGAACACCTGCCCAAGACAGTTGGCGATAAAAGGGGCAAATGGTTTATGCAGCTTGAACTGAACGGTCAGATCGTCAATGATCTGAATTTCCTTTATCGGTTTCACCAACCCCATAAAATAACCGGACTTCACTTTCGTCGGATATTCAAAGGAAAACTTGACATCTGCCGACGTGACCGGTTTTCCATCGTGGAACTTCATCCCGGCACGAATCTTCACCTGTATGGTGGTCTCATCGATTTCCTTCAGTGACGCCGCAGCCCATGGTACCGGTTTTCCTTCGGGGTTTACCCGGTACAGTCGATCATAAATCAAGCGGAGGGTTTGAAAGTCGTGCGTCGCCACCGCAGCCATGGGGTTCAGGGTGGTTACATCACTCGGATATCCCCAGTGAAGAACCTTTCGGTCGGTTTTCGGCTTAACATTCATAATATTCCAGAACGATTGGAGCCCTTCACCCATCATTGGCGTCCATCCTTCCCAGTCTCGAGCATTGTAAGGTTGCAGTTGCCTTCGTGAGAGGATCGGTGTATGAGGCTGCACTTCGGCGAAAATCTCCTGACACTTCCATACCGCTTCACGACGTTTCTCAGGATCGATAGTGGTTCGCTGCAGTTCAGCATACTTATCGTACCCCGGGTTTTTCATGCCGTTGATATTGTACTGACCGCGATGAACCTGAGAGGAGTGGTTGACCTGATAACAGAAATGGTCCGGATCGATCCGCTCAGCTCTCCCTCCCCAGGCAAGGGTAAAAGCATCAAAATTTTTCTTTTTAATCCCCTCCGTGGCCAGCCGTGACCATTCCAGAGGAGTCACTTTTACATCGAAGCCCAGCTTTTTCCAGTTTTCGGCAATCATCAACCCGAACTCATACCGAATGGGATCGTATTCGGCGGTGGTGACATACAACTCGATCCGTCGAATACGGCGTTCGGCCGGCAGGTTTTTGGAATCTGCATCGGGGATACCGCCAATTAGCACGGCAAGAAACGGCATCAGTGGGCGCATCAGTTTTGATACCGGAACCCCGCTGATACCTGACCCGATATAAAGGGTTAAGGCCACCGGCGGAGTTACGTGGCCGATGGCAACCGAAACCACCAGGACCAGCCCGAAGTGGACCGGATCGATGCCGAAACTGTTTGCCACCGGAGCAAGGATCGGTGTGAGAATGATGGTTGCAGCCACCGCCGGCGTATGAAAAGTGCCGACCAGCAGACAGACCAAAATCACGTTGGACAGAAACACCCACCGGAAGGGGAGGTTGTCCAGGAAAAATTTGGAGACAGTATGAGGAATTCTTTCTGCAGCGGCATGACCAGTGCCGGCAAGGATTCCAGAAAGGCCTTGGAAAATAGGGTCAAAGTTTGAATAGGTGCGAGGTCGTAAGACCGTTGTCTAACAACCTGAAAGGAGGTTGTCTTATCAGTTGCCCTTTTGGATAAGCAGGTTGGTGGCGGGTTTGTGGGGTAACACGCAGACTGAACTTGCCCCGACACGGTACCGAGACGGCTCGCAGGACATGCGGGTTTTACCCGGTCAGGGGTGCTTGCCAAAACCGCAGGCCGTAAAGTTAAGCGAATGGTGCAGCCTCGTAAGCATTGACCGGACGGTTATAGCTGGGAGAGTCCGGTTGAGGGATAAACCCTGCAAAAATGGGATCAAGATAGTTGTATATATAGTGTACGAAGAGATAAAAATTACATATCCTCATCTTTGACTGTAGTTTCGAGTTTAAGTCCATATTTCTCGATCTTGGAGTGCAAGGTGGGTCTTGACAGACCAAGCAGCTTTGCAGCTCGGGATCGATTGCCGCCGGCAAGCTTGAGTGCTTCAGCAATCAGCAGGCGTGCATAACGATCCATGCATTCATCAAACAGGTGTTCCCGAGAAGGATCGTTTAACTCACGTTTTATCCATCGTTTTAGGGCATTATCTATCTTTTCATCATCTACACTGCTGCCAGGCCGCCTTTCACTAATGACATGATGGATATCTACAGGGCTTAATGGAGCACCGCGGTTAAAGATCAACGCTTTTTGGATCGTGTTGGATAATTCCCGAACATTACCTGGCCATGGGTGTTGTGTAAGCATCTGCAGTGCTTCTTTTGTAATGCCCGGCGGGTCGATGCCGGCGTCCGCAGCATGCCGGCCCAGGAAGTATTCCGCCAGCAGGGCGATATCACCTCGCCGCTGGGATAAGGGTGGAAGCCAGATCGTAATCACCTTCAACCGATAGTATAAATCTTCACGAAACTGTCCCGTTTCAATGGCGGCTTCTAAATTCCGGTTTGTAGAGGCAATAATTCGGACATCCACCGGAATGGTTTTCCGCCCTCCCAATCGTTCGATGTTTTTTTCTTCTATCAGCCTCAATATTTTAGCCTGCAGGCTAAATGGCATATCACCGATCTCGTCCAAAAATATTGTTCCATGATTCGCCAGCTCGATTTTTCCTATGCGTCGATGGGTGGCGCCGGTGAAAGCCCCTTTTTCGTAGCCGAACAGTTCGCTTTCCAGCAGGGTTTCAGGGATGGCCACACAATTGATAACCTGAAACGGCTTTTCCGATCGAAGACTGTGCTGATAGATGGCGCGTGCCACCAACTCCTTTCCGGTTCCGGATTCACCCCGAATCAAAACCGTGGCATCTGTAGAAGATACGCGACCGATGGTTTTGTATACCTCCTGCATGGCGCTGCTTGACCCAATGAGTGCATCACGAGACGCTTTATTGGGAAGAATGTCTATCTCGATGGATGACCGCATGAACCGACCTGCTTCAATCGCTTGTTCAATGAGAGTGAGCATATCAGGAATTTCAAAGGGTTTCAGAATATAATCAAATGCCCCCAGTTTGGTAGCTTCAATAGCGGTTTCGGTGGTGCCGTATGCGGTCATGATGATTACAGGAAGCTTTGGATCGATTTTGTGTATTTCTTGAAACGTTTCTAAGCCGTTCATCCCAGGCAAGCGTATGTCAAGAATAATCAGATCCGGAAGTTTTTTTTGTATCATTGCAAGACACGATTCGCCCGATACTGCGTTTTCCACATGATATCCTTCTTCGGTTAAAACCTTCTGGAAACTTAATCGTAACTGATCATCATCGTCAATGATCCATATGGTGCTCATGGCGTGATTTCCTTTATGGGTAATTCAATTTCAAATGTGGCACCGCTGCCTTCTTTAGATGTAACATTCAACCACCCGCCGTGTTCTTTGATGATACGGGCAGCGATACTGAGGCCAAGGCCTGTTCCTTCAACCTTCGTTGTAAAAAAGGGCTCAAAAACCTTTTGCCGAATCGATTCGGGGACCCCGGGGCCTGTGTCATGAATACGAATGATAGCGGTTTTTGCATGCCGCTCAGCGATAACCTGTTCTTCGATAGTTATGGTTCCCCCTCTAGACATTGCTTCACAGGCATTCACGATGATATTGACCAGCGCTTCTTTCAACTGTTCCGGATCGGCTTCAACATTGGGGATCATCTGTTCTCTATTAACGACGATATTAACATTATAGGATTTTATGCGATGAGCCAGCAATTGCAAAGTATTATCCACCACTGTAGAAGGGCAGATCGTTTGCATTTCGAGTTTTGGAGGCCTTGAAAACTCCAAAAAATTTTGTAAAATCTGATCGATGTGGCGGATTTCTTCAGATATGACATCAAAATCATCTTTTTGCGTCTTAGTCAAATCAAGACCACGACTTAAGGAAAACAGGCGCATTTTCACTGACGTAAAAGGGTTCCGAATGCTATGGGCCATTCCGGCTGCCAGCTTGCCGACCGTGGCCATCTTTTCTGCCTGGAGCAGGTGCTCCCTGCTCTTTTCAAGCTCGGATTGGGTCTGTTCTACGTCTTCTAGCAGGTCTTCTACCGATTCCTTGAGGGTGCTTATCTCATTTGTGGATCGGCGAATTTTGCGGCCTCTGGTTGTCTCCATGGACAGGTGTCGAATCGGTTCCAATATCTGAAATATCAACACGAATGCCAGAAGAAGAGACAGTAAAAAAGCAATCATCATTGCAAAAACGGCAATGAATCTGAGGTCTTCGGCCTGAACCCGGCTCGCTTCCCGAGCCTGATTGACCTGTTCGATGTAGATCTTTTTAAAATCCTCGCAGAGCGCGAGAATTTTAAAGAAACGATTGCGGACGGAAATATGAAGTTCAGAGACCGTTATGCGTTCTCCGTTTCCATAATACTCGATAACACGGTCTTTATCATTAATGTATGCACTGTATTCCGAAGAAATATCATCCAGGATGCGTTTTTGATGATCGGTTTTTATTAGCTTTCGAGCTATCTGGAGCCGGTATTTAAAGATTTGACGATACTCTTCGAGCTGTTCGAGCCATTTAGGATTTCCATCCAAAAAATAATAAGAAACGAATCCTTTTTGATTTGCTAACGCCGTCTCCAGGGCTTCTGCTGCTTGTAGGGCAGCCACATTTTTATCCACTATTATCGATAGAATTCCATCCATCTGGTAGGTGTACCAGATCATAACCACTCCACCCATCAGGGTGATAAAAATAAGCGCTGATAGAATGACGCCGATCCTTTTGCGAAGGTTAATTCGGTTTGACATGGTTATTATTCCGTTTCGTTTAACCCAGCATAATTATCTAACCGGGAACGATCACTATCGGACAGAGCGTATGCCCGATTGCTTTTTGGGCGACACTTCCCATAACGAATTTTGAACATCTTCATATCATGGGGTCACATGGCAATAGGGTCGAATTTAATCACCGTGTATGGAAACGTGTCTTAATCTTCCACTTGGATTCTTTTAGCAAACAGAGCATCCGTTTCTATCGCACGACGAGGATGCTAAAATTACCCAAAAATCGACTCCAACAAGGCGCATACTGAGGCCTAAACCCCAGCAACCCTATACCGATACCGATCGATCTTCTCCTCGTCAACTTCTATTCCAAAACCGGGTCCCTCGGGAATTATGAAATACCTACCTTCGCTCGAGAGGTGTAGACACAATAAAGTCACCGTGTCCATAATATTAATTCCCGGCAGTAAGAAATCAAGTGAATCTCTTGGCCCTAAAGCGCGCATAGATGCGCCCGGTGCACTGTATCATATTATTTGCCGAGGTATTGAACGCCGTTGGATATTCAGGGATGATGAAGATCGGGATAGGTTATTTACGGGTGATCAGCACGGATTGATGCCACCATAGGACCAGCTGATGAATAGCTTCATCCCCAGGGTGGCATCTTCCTCAACATGATCACCCTATGTGGGCTGATGCAATAAATCTTTTGCTGCATAAGATCTCACTGCAACAGCCTGCTTTCCGGAGGGTATGTCAATTGGCAATTCAAAAGAAACTGGATGCCGGATGCTAGTATTTGCATAAAATCCTTGCTATTTCAAAAAACAGATCCTGCTCCCGAATCACGCCGGCCACCCGGGCTGACAGCATAACGGTCAGGTGTCTTGTATGACGTTCAACCATCATGTATGCGGCTTCCATGAGATTGGCTTCCCCGTCAATGGTCGGCGGAGCCGGCGACATGACATCCCCGATCTTCTTTTGCGCCGTTTTTTTCACCGATTCGGTGAACATACCGCTCCAGAACATGGGAGAGTACTGAATGCTGTCGGCCGTTGAGGGTTTGGCACCGTACAGGTATGCCGGCATAATCATTTTGAGCAAATCCTTTATCGTCAATATTCCGATGACTTCTTCCCCTGCTCCCATCACCAGGATGGACCGGTGACCGGTTTCCATCAGACGGCTGGTGGAAATCTTGGTCGTAAATGTCTTTTTCAGTTCGAAAACAGCCTCCTGGATGCTCTGCTCTTTGCTCAAGGTTGTATATTCATTGATGGGCACCATGACTCCCTTGACTCTCTTTTCCTTCACCTCCTTCGAGCCTTTTCCCATGAGATACGCATCTTTTATCCTGGCGGCAAGCAGGTTTACGTCACACGGCTTTGACAGGTAATCAAAAGCCCCCTGATCCAGAGCCTCCATAGCAGACGGCAGCGCCCCGTGCCCGGTAAGCATGATGACCGGCAGATCCGGATAGCGGATTTTGATCTCCCTCAAGACCTGGTGGCCGTCCATACCGGGCATTTTTATATCAAGAATCACCACATCCGGGTTTTCATGGAGCTTTTCCAGGGCCTCTTCGCCGCTGGCTGCCAGGCGAGTGTCAAATCCTTTTCTGTTCAGGATTTTTCTGGTGGTGGCCCGAAACTGCGCCTCGTCATCGACCATTAATACTCTTATTTTGTCGCTCATTACGGATGCCTCCAATATTAAATTGACCATTTTAAATAATATTGAACTATCCCCTTCAACAAGAAATAACCGCTAATAGAGACTGGAAAAACAGCACGATAACAACAATGGATGTGCCGATGATCAACGCTGCCTGTGCCGGTCTGACGCCAAACCCGCTTGTCAACCCCACCCCGATGAGCCACCATTTCCAGGATTCGGTGACCCAGAAAAAAAACGGGGGCCAAGAGACAAGCAGAGTAAGTCCGGCCGACAGGGCGTAGACGCTGAAAAATCGTTGGAACGTTATCTGCCTGCCTAAAATCATCACCATCGTCATGTACCCGACAGCCGCTGCGACCAGTGCCATTCCAACCGCATTGATCAGCCAAATGACTCCCCACACCAGGGGGCTTGCCGGCATGGTGAGGGTCAGCCTGGCGGCAGAAAATATCAGTCCGGACAGGCAGAGAAACCCAAGCGGTGGCAAAATTCCCATGTCAGAGGGCAGGTGGCTGAAAAACACCCGGGGATGCCGGAGCAGGCTGCTTAAAGTGTGATAATAGAATCCGATGGTGAATTTTTTTGGTTCTATTCGTATTACCCTTTCCTAAAACAGCCCGGCCTTTGTCAGGACAACGGCCAGCAGCATGATGATTGTCAGTGCAAAGAAAAACTTCCGCTCGGTTGCCCGGTTAAAATAGATTTTACCGTTTTGATAAACCGGTCGCTTTATTCTTTGTTCGCCTTTTTTTGGTTCCATAACCGCTACCTCCATTTTTATCCCGGCTATGAGGTACCGGATCAGAATCCCGGCAGATCCCCGAACCCCCTATTTATCCAATATATCATGGTTAGAAGAATCAAAACAATATTGGCGATCACCCACATGATCACCCCGATTCTGAGGAAGTCCCTGGGTTCGAGATACCCGCTGGCATAGACGATGGCATTGGGCGGGGTCCCGATGATCAGGCAATAGGCAAAGGAAGATGCAGCCGCGGTGCCCATAGCCATGAAAGGAAGAAACGTGGTTCCGGGGTGAACCAGACCGGCCATATTCAGGGAAATGGGCCCCACAGCCGCTGCTGCCGGACCATCCGCCATCAAATTGGTCAGGGAGGCGGTCAGGCCGTTATTTACCAACATCAACGGTATTCCGGAATCCATCCCCAGAGGAGTCAGGGCGTCGATGCAGGTTCGGGCCAGCCAATAGGCCGCTCCTGTCTTGTCAAGGGTTCGGCCGAAGATGATGGCACCGGCGTAGAGCCAGACCACGCCCCAATCCACTTTTTCCTGGTAATCCCGCCAGTTCACCACACCGGCCAGAAGATAAGCCACCGCTCCGGCCAGGGCGATCACACCGATGCCGAGGCGCACCGGATAAATACCGAGATTGTAAAAGATCTTTTCCGTGAACCAACCCCACAGCATGACCAGGAAAATCGCCAGGGCGATAATCTGCTTCCGATTCCAGCCGCCCATCCTGCTGATTTCATATCTTAATTGGTCCAAGGCCGGTGTCAAGGATGTCACTATCGGTTTAAACCGCCAGTTGGTGACAAGCCAGGTAATGGGGATCATTATCAGAACAAAGGGTATGGCATAGCTGACCCATTGAAAATAACCGATATCAAAGCCGAACATGTCACTCAGGTAGGTAATCATGATCACGTTTCGTGCACCGCCCGACGGAGCCCCGAAACCGCCGATGTTGCATGCCATGGCGATGGTGATCATGAGTATCTTGGCCAGTTCGGGATCCTCGGGCACCTCGCGGGTTAAACTGTTCTGGTAAAGAAGCATGCCTATGGGAAGAAACATGGCAGCCAGGGCGTGGTCCGAAATAAACGACGCACAGGGCGAAATGATGACGAAAAGGATCATGGTAATCCACCGCACATTTGGAACCGCCAGTTTCCTGAAAAGGATCAGGCAAACTCTTTTGTCCACACCGGTTTTCACAAAGGCTGCTGCAAACATGAGACTGCCCATGATAAACCAACAGGCGTCGCTCCAGTACAACATGGCCACTTCGCTTCGCGTGACTACACCGGTAAAAACCAGGATCAATCCCACACAAAACGCCACACCCGGCAACGGGATACATTCCGTCAGAAAACAGAAGACCACAAACACCACCATGGCAATGGCCACTTTAATGTGCCATGCGCCCTTGTCCGCCGCCTTTTTTTCCCTTTCGGACAAATTTTCGTATTTGAGTCTATCCCGTCGAAGCTCAAGGGATTTCATCATAATGTCGGCAAAGGCTTCATCGGCAACATTTTCTGTAATATACCGGCGTGCTGTTTTAAGATTTTTGGCATCCGCCTGGATTTTGTATTTTTTACACCACTTTAAATTTCGTGCTAAAAAGCTTTCTTTGCTTAGCGCCCCCATCCGCATATTTTGCTCCATTATTTTGGCGGTGAGAAGCTGCCACTGCGCAACATCGGGGCTCTCCTGGTTAAAGAGCGCCCGGGTGATGTGATTCACCACTGCTTTGGGTCCCACCTGATATTCGGTGCCGACATCCTTCATACCATATGGGGTGGGTAGAATCAGAATAAGAAAAAAGAGCGCCACAGGGATACTAAACAGTTTCCAATCTACATACTTATCGTAACCGGTCGCCTTTCGCGTTGTTTCCTCGGTCATTTTCTACTCTCCTTTTCTCCGCGAAAAAATGTCCGCTTCAAAGCCGCCTTTCCTAATACCGGAGCAAACCGAAAATTGCTTATTCTTTCTCAAATACCGCCATGGGATGCCGGATGATTTTGTCTATTTGTGCTTTGCGAATTTTTTCTTCCATGGCATGTTTTCTGTCATACGCCTCGTTTACCTTTGCGATCAGATCGGAAATGTCGCAGGGTTTTTTAACGTAATCGAAGGCTCCCAGTTTTAATCCTTCGACAGCCGATTCCACCGAAGCATGGCCGGTGAGCATAATAACCTCCACCAGCGGGTGTTTTTGCTTGGACTTGCGAAGCACTTCCACTCCATCGATGCCCGGCATCTTCACATCCAGAACGACGACGTCAATGCGATGTTCGTCCATAACTTTCAGGGCATCAGCGCCGTTGGTGGCGGTAAAAGTTACAACCCCTCTCTTTTCCAGAAGGATCTTGGTCGTATTTAGAAACCTCTCCTCGTCATCCACCAGTAATAATTTTATGGTCGCCATTTTATCCTCTCTCTTTAATAAAAACGTCAGTGCTTGTTCTCTTCCTTCTCGGCCGGTTTCAACGGCAGGCGCACGTTAAACACGGATCCTGTATTTAATTCACTGGTTACTGTAATATCCCCACCCAACCCCTTTACGATTCCATAAACCGTGCTGAGCCCAAGACCTGTCCCTTGCCCAGGTGGTTTGGTGGTGAAAAAAGGAAGGAAAATTTTTTCCATATTCTCCGGAGGAATCCCGCATCCGTTGTCGGCTATCGATACGTTTATGAAGGCGTCTTCACGAAAGACATTGATCCGAATTTCTGCGGAATCCCTGCCTTTGAGCGCATAGATGGCGTTGTTCAGGAGGTTTAGAAAAACCTGTTGTAGTTGGTTTGGTTCGCTTATGATCGCGGTCATGTCGGGATCGAGTTTCTGGATGATGCGAACATTTTCCACAAGTGCCTTTTGTTCTACCATCCTTACCATTTCAGGCAGGAATTCCTGCATCTTCACAGGTTTCATCACGGCATCGGTTTTGCGTGCAAAATTCAACAGTCCCTGGGTGATGCGCTTGCATCGCTCAATTTGAATATCGATTTGTTCCACGGAGTCTTTGATCATACGTATGGGCTCCGGATCAGGAGACGGAGTGCTCTTTTCAACGTCCGAGATGAGTTCTTGGATCAACATATGCTCCGCCTTCATCACCTGGAGTGGATTATTGATTTCATGGGCCAGTGCCGTGCTCATCTCTCCGATCTCTGCAAACTTTCCGGCCATGACCAATTGGGTTTTCATCTGTCGCTTCTCAATGTCCGCAAGGGTAAGCCGGTTTGCCAGGCCCGAGGCCAGGATATAGGCCATTGTAACAGCCACTGCACCTCCAATCACTATTAAGATGACCGCAACCAGGACCGCGCGGGTTAAGGGAGCAAAGGCATCGCTCACTTCCTGTTTCATTACCAGGATCCATCCGGTCTGTTTCAGACAACTCACAGCATAAAGATACCGCCGATTCGAATGCTTGCCCGTGAAAAATGAGACACTCCGATCATTGTCGATCTGATAAAAACCGTAATCCACATCCGGCTCCATTAAGCTGCCGCCTGAACGGCGCTTGGTTTGTAATATGCCCTTCCGGTTGACAAGGTAAGCTTCGCCGGATTTTCCCACACGGATATTCTCCACAAGGTCATTGAAGAAAAGCGTATCCATGGTGGCCCTCAAATACCAGGTCCGGTCACCTTCATCCCGACGGATTGCTATGATGAAGTGCGGGATGTTGCGATAACCCAAAAATACATCGGAAATATAACGTCCTGTGTGCTCAACAGCCTTGAACCATACGGTATCCGCATAATTCTTCCCGGCAAGGTCATAAGGCCCGACATAAGCCAGGTGGTTTCCATTTTCATCGAACACTCCGAGATCGAAAAACGCCCGAGATCTTGATATGAGGTTGCGGAAGAGTAACCTCAGCCGCTCCTGTTTGGATATTTCCTTGATACTGCAAAACGAAGCTGCAAATTGCAGATCCAGCGCTCTCTCCTCGAGAAATTGATCTATCAATTGGCTGTGGTCCGATGCGATCCGTACCAGTTTCGTCTCCACCTGTTCGCGTGAATAAGCGGCAAAATAGTACACCAGTATTCCACACACCAGCATGAGGGTGATGAAAGGTGCACTCAGCCCCCGAATCAGAATCATGTGCCGGGTTTTTCTGAAACGATCGTTTTTCAAACCTTATTCCTTCATATTTCCTTATCCATTTCTTTTATCTTTTCCAGAAGAGCCAGCGTAGAGCCAGAGGCACTCATTTTGAGCAATTCATCCATTTTTTCCTCGCGTATTTTCATTTTGTTCATGACCTTTTTTTTATACGCTTCGGTAAGCGTCTCAAGGAGGCGGTCAAACTCACAAGGCTTTTGCAGGTATGAATATGCCCCGCCCTTGGTGCACTCGACTGCCGAATCGATTGACCCGTGCCCGGTTAGAATCACCACTTCCATCCACTTGTGCTCCGCTTTCAAGGCTTTAAGGGTCCCTTCTCCGTCCATGCCAGGCATTTTCAAATCGACCAAGGCGATGTCAATGGGATGTTTCCTCGCAGCCTCGATGGCCTTATCGCCTCTGTCAACGGCAATGACATTAAAGTTCCTTACTTCCAGTCTTTTGGTGGTCGATCTCAGAAACTGTTCTTCGTCGTCCACGAGTAAAAGATTGATTTTTTCCTTCGACATGGTTTTCTCCTTCATTCAAAATTAACTTTAAATGCTTATACATTTCCAATACCCCCAAAACACCCAAACCCACAGCACACCAAGACTCAATACAAAGACCACGGACCCGTGGACAAAAAAATCTTTCATGGTCAACAACTGCTCTCCGGTCTCCGGATCTTTCCCCATGCTGTAGGCAATGGCATTGTTAGGCGTTCCGATGATCAACACATGAGCGAAAGAAGACGCAAAGGATGTCGCCAGCCCTACCATGATCGGCGATGTTCCGGACAGCGTGGCCATGGGCACCGTGATGGGCCCAACAGCAGCCACGGTGGCCCCGTCGCTCATGAAGTTGGTGAGAATACCGGTAATAAAACTGCAGGAAATCAAAAGCCCGGTGCCGCGGGTCAATGAATCGGGAAGAAGACCTACGAAGCTGTCGGCCAGCCAAAGCGCGGCCCCCGTAATCGCAAGCCCATACCCCATGGCGCTGGCCGCACCATAGAGGGCCACAACATCCCAGTTGATGCTGTTGATGTCCCGCCAGCGGATAATGCCCAGGATGTTTGACAGGACGATACACAGCAGTACCGGACCGCCCATTCCGAACCGATCGGATGCGGTGGCCCATAACACCACCAGAAGCACCAGCACGGCGGCGGCCTTGTACTCATCAAAGGTCATTTTGCCGATCTTTTCCGCTTCTCGCTTCACCTCTTCAGCAATGTCAAGATTCTTAACCTTGATTTTTCTCTTAAACGCCAGAAAAAAATACGCAGCAGTGACAAGCGCCATTACCGGTACGAAGGGTAATCCCATTTTAAGCCATTGGCTAAAGGAGACAGACATGCCGTAGTCGGATAGAATACCAAGCATAACTGCATTGCGACCGCCTGCTGCCGGAGAGCCCGGTCCTCCGGCATTACCGCAATAGGAAAGAATAAGAAGCATCATGACCGCAAGGCTTTTATCTTTTGTAATGTTTGCCCTCCGGATCGCAGCCCCATAAACCAGAATCAATATCGGCGCCAGGAACGCCACCAGGGCATGTTCGGAGAGAAAAGAGGCAGTTATGGCCAGAAGCGGTCCAAAGATAAACGCGAACCGTGAAAGAGAGGTGCTCGTGCCTAAAAGTACAAGACCGATTCGGCGGTCAAGACCGGTATTACCGATAGCAACGGCCATTGCCAGCACGCCGAAAATAAAAATCACCGAGTCCTTGGCATAGGCCTTAGCCACCAGATTCGGCGGCAGGATTCCGAAGAAATACATGATCACACCCACTAAAAGCGCGGTAATGCCGATAGGGACAGCCCCGGTCGCCCAGAACAGCGCAGCGATGAGTAAAACGCCGATCATCACCTTTGCCCGAAAAGCGACCTGCTCCGGACGTAAAGGGACTTTCGAAACAGTTCCATCCGGCTTTTTAACCTTTTGATGCAATCCGGTTTTGAAGGTGTAGTAGTCTGAAATATTCTGGCCGGGTGCAACTTTTCGGTAGTTGGAGTATCCTGATATTTTTTCACCAAGGGTTCCGGATTTTTCCTGGCTGACGAGCGCAAGGAGGCCTTTCGGAGTGGGCATGGCCGCAATCGCCGTAAAAAGAATAATGCCCAGGGCAATCAGGCCGGGCCGAAAGTTGTGCGCGCCCACAAGCCACAGCTTCAGATCTCTTCTTTTTACATCCGGTATTTCATGCCGGGCCAGGGCGTAAACCCGCTCCTTCTTTGCCGCGTCGATCACGCCTATGAGTTCATCGATACTGCACGGTTTTTCCAGATAGTAGAACACGTCATACTTGCCGGTGACTCTGGCCGTTTCGGTGTTGCCGTGGCCCGTGAGCATAATCACCTGGATCTCCGGTCTTATTTTTTTTATTTCTTTTAATGTCTGTATCCCGTCCATACCCGGCATTTTTTGGTCCAGAACCACCACCTCGGGATTTTCATGCCGTACAAATTTTATGGCGTCTTTTCCATTGTTCAGCCCCTCCACCTTAAATCCCCTTACCGAAAGCTGCTGGGCCAAAGATTTGCGGAATTGGTCTTCATCATCCACCAACAAGACTTTTGTTTCCGGTTTTTCACTCATCTTCGACTCAACTGGATCCATTTTTTGCTTCCTCCGATTTGCTGACAGGCAACACCACCGTGAACGAGCTTCCGGCGCCAGGCATGCTCTGTACCTCGATATTCCCTCCTAGTGATTCAACGATGCTCAAGCTGACGCTGAGCCCAAGCCCGGTTCCCTTTCCGACTTCCTTGCTGGTGTAAAAGGGCAGGAATATTTTTTTCATCTGATCCGAGGTCATACCTGAACCGGTATCGGTTACGGTTACTCGGACAGTTTTGTTATCCCGCCGGGTGGAAAGGGTGATGGTTCCCGATTTTTCAATGGCATCCGCCGCATTCTTGATAATGTTGAAAAAAACTTGGCCAATTTGGTCAGGATCAAGAAGGATTTCCGGCAGCTCAGGGTCATAATCGCGGATCAGCCGGATATCGGCCACCTCAAGCTCCTTTTCCATTAGTCCTGACACCACGTCGTCAAGTATCTTGTTGACATTTCCCGAAATGAGCCGTTGGGGGGTTTTCCGCGAGAAATTCAGCAACTGCTGAGTGATGCTTCTGGCTCGGTTCACCGCTGAATCGATGATGGTAAGTTCCTGTTCGATCGTTTTCGGAGTCCAGGGTAAATTGAATTGAGGGTCAAACAGGTCCCTGATAACCCCGATGGTGGCACCGATGATTGCCAGGGGATTGTTTATTTCGTGGGCAATCCCTGCGGCCAGCTCACCGACCAATGCAAGCTTCGAGACATGCAGCAATTGCGACTGTAACTCCTCCCTTGATTCCACAGTTGCCTGGGCGCGTTTAACCAATCGGTCGGTTACGATCCAGATCCCGAACCCTATTGCCGCCACGATCAGAATAGTACTCGCAATCATGATTTTCCGTGTCCGGTACATTTTCGCGTAAGCTAAGCTGAAGGGCTGGCTGACCACCAGAACCCAGGGTGCTTCCTTGAGCCAGGCGTATGCGACCAGGATGGAGTCATGATTTCTTGTGATTTCTTCGACCCCGGAAGGTTCGTTTCCTGATGGTAAGTACTTGCTTTTCCCCAACAGTTTACCCATGTCCGGATCAACCACCTGGTAATACCCCTTCTTGTTGATCAGAGCTGAGTCAACCCCCTTTCCTCTGCTGATATTGCGAAGAAACATGTAAAACTTATCGGGGTCTAGAGTGGCTCGCATCACATAGAGCTTTGTGCCGATCATCTGCTTGATCGCTATGGTGAAGTGAGGCTTGTTTCGAAATCCCAGGTAAATGTCGCTGATATAGTAATTTCGGTTCAGCGTCATAATGGTTTTAAACCAATCCTCCCGGCTGTAATCCTTGCCATGGAGATAGGGAAAGGGGCCGGCATAACCGATCTGTACGCCTTCTTGGTCAAAAAAGCCCACGTCTATAAAGGCATCGCTTGTCTGTCTCAGGTTTCGCAGGCAGCGATCCATATCCGTTTCAGATGGGGAAAGGCTGAATTCAGCGCTGTGAAAAAGGCGGAAGATGTTGACCACCCTTTCCTGGAGAAAAAGATCGATGGTGTTTTTCTGGCTCTCAGCCAGGGCGGACAGATGTAGTCTTCCGCTTTCTTTCAAAGTCGCGTCGAGTTGAAAATGAAAATATGCAGATAGCGCAGCAAGCGGCATCAGAAAGGCCGCCAGCAGCCCTAACTTGAGGCGCAATCGGAGCTTTCTGAAATACGACTCGGTCTTTGCATTGCCTTTCTCTTGTGTGGCTACTTCGTTGGTTGTTCTTTTAATGCCCCCGATATCAAATGCCATTTTCATACATCCATCTTAATTGGCCCTGTCCCCTCTTTATCCCTTTCCTTCCGAGGCTAATTCCTTACCCTTTACACAAAAACTCCCATCGACTTCGATTGCCATCATCCGGGAAGATCATTCAGATAATGCCTTCTGCGCGTTAAAAACTGCAGCAAGCCGGATGCCAGGGTTTAACCCATCTTAACAAAGAGGTAACTATTTGAAATTAGGATATATTTTAAAGAAAGGTGAAATATCGGATCTTTGAAAAAACCGGAGTTTGTCGAGTTTTTTTACAAGTTGTAAAAGCGATGCCGTAAAATTAATATTAATAACGCATTCTAAATTATAATTTTATAAGCTGTAAAAAAACCGACACAACACCCATGTAATCTTTTTCCCAAAATGGTGTTGCTTACAAAAAATATTTTTATATTCAGTATGTTTTCCCCTCTTAGCGTAACGATTTGAAGTGGCATGCTGTTTGCTTCAACATAGACGGCAAAGGCCGGATATAACCAGATAAAGTACATCTAGGAGAGGAGAGTTTTACAGTGAAATATCCCATGGTAAAAGACTTGATGGTTCCACTATCGGAATACGCCGCTGTCCCTGAGGATGCCACCTTATATGAAGCGGTCATGGCCCTGGAAAAGGCTCAGGCAGCATTCGACCACACCCGGTATCGCCACCGCGCATTACTGGTTCTGAATAAGAACAAGCAAGTTATCGGCAAGATAAGCCAGCTGGATGTGCTCAAAGCGCTGGAGCCGAAATATGAACGGGTACTGGGCCGGGAAGGCATGGCACATTCCGGCCTGACCAGGGAATTTATGAAATCCTTGATGGACCATTACGATCTCTGGAGCGGGGCCATGAGCGATATCTGCAAAAAAGCCGCCACCCTGAAGGTTAAAGACTTCATGCATAAACCCACAGAGGGTGAGCATGTGGATGAAGATACCACCCTGAATGAAGCCATTCACCAGCTGGTCCTGGGGCAATATCAATCACTTCTGATCACCCGTAAGCAACATATCGTGGGCATATTACGGTTGACCGATGTATTTGCCGCGATTTTCCATTTAATAAAAGCCTGTGCCCGTAATGATTAAACAAACTGCCCGTTGCACCCAACAATCGATTTTTATGGTACGTTTGAACCCGGCATCATGATTCATAATCCACTAGTTTTCAAGCTTATCCTGAGTTTAGATCTTGACCCGGTTCTGTTTTCTTTGAAATATTGCTAAATCGGCTTTGTTCAGGAACTTGGTGACAACCTGTTTCAGGTTTTCGATGCTGCTTCCTCCTTTTTCCACATAAGCGACTGTTCCTGAAGTACTCGATGGAACATCGAAATCTGAAAAAAAGGTATGAATGACCATCGGCAAAGCGGGTATCCGATCGGCCAGCCGTGCAAATAAAGCGGATTCATCGATGTCCGGCAAATCCGGATCCAAAATCAAAAGATCGAGAGGGCTAGAATCGTAAGACCATTTCAGCACGTCCCGTCCATTTTCAGCCAACCGCACTTTATAACCTTCCGCTATCATTTCGCGCTTCAATAATTCACGAACGTGTGGATTCCGGTCGGCGATAAGAATGGTAAATCCCTCTCTCATTTTTCTTCCCTTACAGTAATATTCTTTACTGGAGAGCAATGTCCATGCCACAGAGAAAAGAAACCTATGAATGTAGAACTATCCGGAATGATGTCAAATTATTTTAATGCCAAAAACAGGACCTGACCGGCTGAACAAACCGGATGTCGAGTTTTTTTACAGCATGTAAAGAATAAAGGCTTCAGCTTTTTTTCTCACACTCCCCTTTTCGACTCAACAGATTCTGGGCAGTTGTTCGCCGGCGAGCATATCGAGGATGCGCGCCCCGCCGATAGCTGTTTCCATGAATACCTTTCCACGATGCACTGCCGTTACCTCACCTATTATTTGTGCGTCCTGACCGTACGGACTTGTGCGGATCGCCGCCAGAACGGCTTCTGTATCCGCTGCAGCCACACAGGCGATAAGTTTGCCTTCGTTGGCTATGTACAGCGGGTCCAGACCAAGCAGTTCACAGGCCGCCCTGGTTTCACTCCGGACCGGAATGGCCGTTTCATCGATCATGATGCCGACTCCGGCTTGAGCGGCGATTTCATTCAGAGACGTGGCAACACCGCCTCGGGTGGGATCCCGCAGGCTGTGGACATGACGGCTTGATTCGATAATTTTCTGTACCATGTGATTGAGCGGGGCGGTATCGCTTTTTAAAGGAAAATCCATGCAGAGCCCTTCTCTTTGCGTAAGAATGGTGATTCCGTGATCGGCCACCGTACCACTGAGGATGATTCGATCCCCCGGCACCGCATTTTCCCCTGAAAGATTTACCCTGTCCGGGATTCTTCCGATTCCGGATGTGTTGATGAATATTTTATCGGCCGCTTTGCTGTAGACCACTTTGGTATCGCCTGTGACGATTTTAACATCTGCTTCCTGTGCAGCCTGCTGCATGTGTCGCAGTATTTTTTGAAGATCTTCCAGCGGAAACCCCTCTTCAATGATAAAACCGACACTGATAAAGAGCGGTTTTGCTCCGCACATGGCCAGATCGTTTACGGTGCCGTTTACGGCCAGATTGCCGATGCTGCCTTCCGGGAAAAAGATGGGGTCCACCACGTAGGAATCGGTCGAAAAGGCGAACCTTTCATCGGCAATGGAGAAAACAGCGCTGTCATCCATTTGCGCCAGAATGGCATTTTCAAAATACGGGTAGATAATCTCTCTTACCAGTTCATGGGATGCCCGGCCACCGCTGCCATGGTCCAGAAGTATTTTGTTTGCATTCATTTTCAATAATGAGTGTTTAGTATTTTGGTATTTAGTGGTTTACTCTGTTCTAAATACTGTATTTGTAATATGCCGCACAGGTTCCTTCCGTGGATACCATGCAGGGCCCTACGGGATGCGCCGGCGTACAAGTCCTAGCATACAGTGCGCACTGCGTAGGCGACTTGATCCCCATCAGAATATCGCCGCAGGAACACCCCCGCGGCTCCGATGCCGAACCCACAGGCAGGCCGAATTTTTTTTCGCTATCGAACCGGCCGTATTCCGCTCGGAACTTCAGGCCGCTTTCAGCAATACACCCCAACCCCCGCCATTGTGCATCACATGGTTCAAATACCCGATGAATTACCTGTCGGGCCCTGGCATTTCCTTCAAAGGATACCCCGCGTTGGTATGCAATCTCCACGGTTGCCGTTTGAGATTCAATCTGTTTTGCCAGCATATAGATGGCTTGCAGGATGTCCGCCGGTTCAAACCCGGCCACCACGCAGGGAACCCGGTAGGTTTCCGCAAGCGGCACATAAGCCTTAGCGCCTATGATTACCGACACGTGGCCCGGGCAAATAAATCCGTCGATCCGCACGGCATTGTTTTCCATCAACGCCTTGAGGGCAGGGGGGATGAGCTTGTGTGCAGAGATGACGGAAAAATTCCAAACACCCTGCTTGGTTGCCTCCAGAACCACGGCTGCAACGGTTGACGCGGTGGTCTCGAAGCCGACACCCAGGAACACGATCTCCCGATTTGGGTGATTGCGGGCAATTTCCAGGGCATCGAGGGTGGAATAGATGATTCGAATATCCGCACCCGACGCCCGTTCCTGAATCAGTGACGATTCCGAACCCGGTACCCGCATCAGATCCCCGAAGGTCGTAATGGTCACCTCTTTTTGTTTCGCAAGGCAAATAAACCGATCGATTTCAACCTGTGAGGTCACACAGACCGGACAGCCGGGTCCTGAGAGCAGGGCGACGCTCTCCGGCATCAGGCCGCGAATACCGTTCCTTGAAATCGACATAGTGTGGGTGCCGCAGACTTCCATTATGCGAATCGGCTTTTGAACGATGGCCTCAATCCTTTTTACGAGGGTTTGGCATACATTTTTATTCTGATATTCGCTCAGATGTTTCAGCATTTTTGGACAGCATCTCTTCAAAATAATCGAGAGTCTCTTTTGCTTCTCGTTCATCGATGACATGGATCGCATAGCCTGCATGAACGATCACATAATCCCCCACCCTGGGCGGGCGATCAACGATATCCAGACGGGCCTCCCGGCGAGTTCCGCCGATTTCGACCTGTGCCTGATTATCCTTAATTTTTAAGATTTTCATGGGAACTGCAAGACACATGTGAATCCTTCCGTAATGTGAAACTGGCTTCGGCCACAGCCGCCTGCCCGAGCGAGATCCCGCCGTCGTTGCAGGGAACTTTGGTGTGTGAGAAAACACGAAAACCGCGATTGTTTAGAGAGTTTTCCAGTCCCTCGAGCATGACGGCGTTCTGGAAGACCCCGCCGCTTAGCACCACTTGGTTGATACCGGTTTCCTGCCGGAGCGTTTCGCACAAATCCGAAAAAAGATGAATCAGCGTCATATGAAAGCGATAGCTGATGTTACCGGCGCCCTGTCCACTCATAAAATCATCGGCCACTCCACGAATGATAGGTTTTACGGGAATGCGATAGAGCCCGTTTTCTTTGACAAATGAATGCGCAAAGGGCCCCTTTGCAACCGCATCCATTGCCATTTCGAGCTCGACCGCTGCCTGCCCCTCATAAGATGAACGATACCGGATGCCCAGGATGGTCGAGACCCCGTCAAACAGCCGCCCGAGGCTTGAGGTTTGCGGGCAATTAACCCCCCTTTTTATCATATCCAGGACCGTGCGGATCTTGTTTTTATCGATGGCGGTAAAGATGGGAAGATTAAGTTTCCACAGGTCGTCTCCGTAGGCATGCAATAGATAACTTACCGCCATTCGCCAGGGCTCTTTAACGGCCGCAGCGCCGCCCGGCATGGGAACGTATTCAAGATGGGCCAGACGCCGAAATCTATCCGGGCGGGTGAGAAGCACTTCTCCACCCCAGATTCGACCGTCCGTGCCGTAGCCCGTACCGTCAAAGGCCAAACCGATGACCGGCCCTTCGATTCCGTTCTCCGTCATGCAGCTTGCGATGTGTGCATGATGGTGCTGAACCCCGATCAAACGAACGCTTTTAAGCTGCCTTGCATATCGGCTGCTCAGGTAGTCGGGGTGAAGATCGTAGGTAACCACCTCCGGCCATATGTCGAAAAGCCGCTTGAAATGTTCAATGGTTTTTTCAAAGAAGATAAGACTTTCAAGGTTCTCCAGATCCCCGATATGCTGGCTGACAAAGGCGTTCTTGCCTTTGGTCAGGCAGATCGTATTGGCCGTTTCAGCACCGCAGGCCAGTATTTGCGGGAAAGATCGGGTTAGGAAAATCGGGGTGGGAACATAGCCCCTGGAACGGCGTATCAGGCGGGTTTGACCGCCAATGCGTCGAACGATGGAATCGTCGGCCCGCACACGGATGTCACGGTTATGCAACAGGATGTAATCCGCAATGGTGCCGAGCCGTTTGAATGCATATGCGTTGCTGACAACGAGCGGCTCTTTACTCCTGTTGCCGCTGGTCATCACCAGGGCCAAAAGATCGCTTTCCAGCAAAAGGTAGTGCAGCGGTGTGTAAGGCAGCATTACGCCAAAGGTGCGAAGCCCCGGGGATACCGCCGCTGAAATCGAATTCGGCTCTTTTTTGTCCAACAGGATAATAGGCCTTACCGGGGACATCAGCAGGGACGCTTCACCGCGATCGACGTGGGCATAGCGTCGGATTCGGTCCACATCAAGGGACATGAGTGCAAACGGTTTGTCTTCTCTGTGTTTTCGGTGGCGAAGGCTTTTAACCGCAGCGTCATTTTCTGCATCCACTGCCAGGTGAAATCCGCCCAGCCCCTTTACGGCAAGAATGGCGCCGCGCTTTAGCAATTCAATAGCATCGACAATCGGTTCATCGGTAAGCAGGCGGGTTCCTCGATTGTCGTAAAGACTCACCTGCGGTCCGCAAACCGGGCATGCGTTAGGTTGTGCATGGAATCGACGATCGTCGGGATCATAGTATTCCGCCAGACAGTCGGCACACATCAAGAATGCTTGCATGGAGGTGTTGGGCCGGTCATAAGGGATATCTTCGATGATGGTAAAGCGTGGACCGCAGTTTACACAGTTGATAAACGGGTAGCGGTAGCGTCGGTCAGCCGGATCCCGGAGCTCACGGAGGCACTCTTTGCAGATGCTCACATCCGGGGGAATCAGAGCGATTTTCTGCTCATGGGCCCTGCTTTGCCTGATGACGAATTTTTCTTCCTGAATCAGGGGAATCGGTGTTCGGATAATATCGGTAATATGGGCCAGCGGCGGCGGGCTTTGTTCAATGGCATTTAAGAAAAGTTCAATACCATCCGATTCTCCCTCAACTTCGATCTCGACCCCTTCGCTGGTGTTGGTCACGTATCCGTTAAGGTGATTTCTCCTGGCAAGATTAAAAACAAAAGGCCTAAAACCGATTCCCTGAACGGTTCCCTGAATGCTAATTTTCATCCTGCGTACCATTGCGCCTCACCATTTTCTTGAGCCATCGATACCAGTCGTCCAGGCCCTTCCCGGTTTTTGCGGATACTTCAAAGATGCCTAAATCCGGTTTGATTTTCAGCGCTTCGGTCCTGATTTTCTCGACACTGCACTCAATATAGGGAAGGAGGTCAATTTTGTTGATCAGCAGCGCGCTCGATTCGTGAAACATCATCGGGTACTTCACCGGTTTGTCGTCTCCCTCCGTTACACTCAACAGCATGACCTTGTAGCCTTCTCCGAGATTAAACCCAGCCGGGCAGACAAGGTTTCCGACATTTTCAATGATCAGCAGATCCACCGCATCCAGATCGATATGACCCAATGATTCATTGATCATACCGGCATCCAGGTGGCACGCACCGCCGGTATTGATCTGAACCACCTGAGCGCCTGTTGCGGATATCTGCTCGGCATCGTATGTGGACTGAATGTCTCCTTCGATGACGGCAATATTCAGATCCTGTTTCAAGGATCGAATGGTTTCCGCAATCAGAGTGGTTTTGCCCGCACCCGGCGAGCTCATCACGTTGATGGCGGTTACCGCTTTGCTCGAAAGCAGGGCGTGGTTCTGTTCGGCAATTTTATCATTTGCCGCAAGAACGTCCCTGGCCAGTATCAACTTCATTTGCCTGCCTCCTATCGTGTTAGGTGCCTTCCAATTCCACGATTTCAAGTTCTTTTCCGGTGAGAACTTCGATACCGGCTTTTCCACACTCCGGGCAGATAAATTCCCGGTTTTCAATGATAAAATTTTTTCCGCAACTCATGCAGCGACCTTTCGCCGGAACGATCTCGATGATCAGTTTCACCCCCTCAAGAGGAGTTTCCCGGATCAGACACTCAAAGCCGAAGCGGAGCGAATCCGGCAGTACCTGCGCCATTTCCCCTATTTTTAGCGTAATGGTATCGACCTTTGTCAGGCCGTTTTCCAACAGTTCTCCCGTAATAATTTCAATAATGTTTTGCGCAAGGGAAAGTTCATGCATAGCGGCCAACACGTTTACACAGTATACCTTCCAACCCTCTACTTGAACACGGCCTATCACTGGCGACCGCAAGGTCTGTGCCAGGATATACGAGGGGTGGATTTGATTCTAAGCATCCGTAACCAAAACAAAAAGCGTTTTGGATAAGGATTGCTTTGACCGGGCAAATCGCTTCTAATGTCAGGTTTTTTTACAAGATGTAAAGCCGGAACAAATCAAAAAACGGAATCCCCGGCAAATTTTAAGGCCGGGGTGTCCCTTTTTTACGACAATGTATTCATCTGAAAGTTACACAGCCGCCATGAGTTATTATCGACGTAGGTGCTTCGCCGTTAGCAGTAAAAATTATAGATGTAATTTCAGTATGTTAGTTGAATATAAAAACAGCTGTTGTTTTGGGTATAAAAACAGATGGGAAAATTTTGAGCTGTCGGCACGGTTTTTGACTCCCTAAAAAAAGCGAATTCTTCTCAAAAAATGTCAAATTATCAAAAAAAATTAGGAGGAGCCTCACATGCTAGCGAAAATCTCTGAGGAAAAACAACAGGTAGCGCAGGAATTAAGCCCGGAAGATGTTTCGCTTGTGGATGCCATCATAGCAAGGCACAAGTCAGACCCGGGATCCCTGATCCCTGTCCTGGAAGAGATTCAGGAAACGATTGGATACCTTCCCAAAACAATCCAGCGCAGGGTCGCGCTGGGCCTCAACATTCCTTTCAGCGAGGTGTATGGCGTCGTCACGTTCTATTCATTTTTCACTATGATTCCCAGGGGCAGGCATACCGTTAGATGTTGCTTGGGAACGGCCTGCTATGTGAGGGGAGGCAAGAAGGTCCTGGATAAACTGAGGCAGATTTTAAAAATCAACCCGGGGGAGACAACGCCCGACAGGCGGTTTTCTATGGAAACAGTCAGGTGCCTCGGAGCATGTGGATTGGCGCCGACGATGGTCATCGATGAGGACAACTTTCCAATGGTAAAACCATCGGGAGTAGAGGAAATTTTGGAAAGTTATGAATAACAACAAGCCGTGTTTGTCCCGGAGGGTATGCATGTGCTGCCTTTTGTACCCACATGTCATTGATTGAATAGAAAGGATATTCACATGGATCGATTAAGTCCGGAAACGTTGCATGAAATATACGTCAGAATGGCCGGGTTCCTGGAGATCCGATTCAGGGATGAGCTTCCCATTGGAGAGCTCAGCTACCCGTGTCATCTTTTGATCTGCGGGGGGACCGCCTGTCATGCGTCCAAAGGCATTCAAATAAAAAACGAACTGGAGGACGAGATCAAAAAGAAAGGGATCCGGGACAAGGTGCATGTGATCGAGACAGGATGTCATGGTTTCTGCGCCCAGGGCCCTCTCATGGTTGTCTATCCGGGCGGCATCTTTTATCAATATCTGCACCCGGGTGATGCCGAGGAGATCATCGACCGACACGTCATGAAAGGATATCCCGTAGAGAGATTGATGTATCGGGATCCGGAAACCGGAAAAGCAATTCCGTTTAGAAAGGACATTCCCTTTTTTGCATTGCAGGAATCCCGGGTGCTGAAAAACAGGGGCTTGATCGCTGCAGAGCGGATTGATGAATACATCGGAACCGGGGGGTATCAAGCGGCCTGCAAGGCGCTCATGGAAATGGAACCGGAGATGATTATCGCAGAAGTAAAAGAATCCGGGCTTAGGGGACGCGGGGGGGCCGGCTTCCCCACAGGTTTAAAATGGGACTTTTGCGCCAAATCCAGAGGCAATGTTAAATACGTGCTCTGCAACGCAGACGAAGGCGACCCCGGGGCTTTCATGGACCGGAGCGTTTTGGAAGCCAACCCCCATGCTGTGATAGAGGGGATGATCATTGCAGCTAAAGCCATAAACGCCCACCGGGGATACGTCTATTGCCGTGCGGAATATCCTCTTGCCGTGAAACGACTTCAGATCGCCATTGATAAGGCGCGACAATACGGCCTCCTTGGAAAGGATATTCTCGGGTCCGGTTTTGACTTTGATCTTGAAATTTACCGGGGCGCCGGGGCGTTTGTATGCGGGGAAGAGACAGCGCTCATAACCTCCATCGAAGGGAAGCGGGGAATGCCTCGGCCCAGGCCGCCGTTTCCGGCAGTTCAGGGTCTATGGAAAAAGCCTACGGTGCTGAATAACGTAGAGACCCTGTCAAGCATTCCTCAGATTATCCTGAATGGAGGAAGCTGGTATGCGAGTATCGGGACTCAACGGAGTAAAGGGACGAAGGTCTTTGCCTTAACCGGAGATGTGAATAACATAGGGCTCGTAGAAGTGCCCATGGGGATGCCGTTGGGCACCATAATCCATGATATCGGCGGCGGCATCATAAACGGCAAGAAGTTTAAGGCGGTTCAGCTTGGGGGTCCTTCCGGTGGGTGCATACCCGCCCAACATCAAGATACTCCGGTCGATTATGAATCCATCACCCAGCTGGGGGCAATTGTGGGCTCGGGCGGCATGATCGTCATGGACGAAGATAAATGCATGGTGGATGTAGCCCGTTTTTTCATGGAATTTTGCAGGGAAGAATCGTGCGGCAAATGCACTCCCTGCCGGGTCGGGACCGACAAGATGTTGGAAATTCTCACTAGAATCTGCGCGGGAAACAGCAAGGAAGACGACATTAAGACCTTAGAAAAATGGGCCAAGATCATACAGAATACGGCACTTTGTGGCTTGGGTCAAACAGCACCGAATCCCGTACTTTCCACCCTTCGCTATTTCCGGAACGAATACGAGGCCCATATCCACAAAAAGCGCTGTTTTTCAAGCGTTTGCAGGGCGCTTGTTGCCTATCATGCGTTGGAGGACAAATGCCTGCCCTGCCTTGAAATGCTTGCCGGCTATGATGCCGGCGGCTATGAGGGGTTAAGGGCATTTCTTCCCGAGCTTGTTCCCGAACGGCTTGTTACCCGGATACATGATTCAGGTTGTGCCGTTGATCTGGCACGTTTCTCCATGATGGTTCCAACCCAAAACAAGTCCTGCACAAAATGCACCACATGCAGGCTGGGCTCCGCCCAGATGTTAAGCATTCTAAATGACATTGCTACAGGCAAGAGCGGGATGGAAGAGCTGGAGTTGCTCTTTGAGCTTGTGGATACGATGAAGGTGGCCTCCGAATGCCCTGTTGGCAAAACCGCTCCGGATATCGTCCTGTTTACTCTTGAGAATTTGCGCGATCAATTTGAGGCCCATATTCTTGGGAAAGCATGTCCGTACGGTATTTGCAGCGAGGTGGTGTCTTATCACGCCATTTGCCCGCTTCAGGCCAATGAAGTGGTTTAAACGTGGAGGTAAAATATGGGAAATGTCAGGTTGTTTGTAGATGGTATTGAGATTGAAGCAAGGGAAGATGCGACCGTCCTGGAGGCTGCACGGGATTCAGGTATTTACATCCCAAACCTCTGCGCTGATCCCGACCTGGAACCTTACGGCGCATGCCGTCTGTGTATCGTGGAAATCGATGGTCAAGCGGATCTGCCGGTCTCCTGCATGACGCCTGTGGCCGAGGGGATGGTTGTCCATACCGATACCCCTCGTGTCAATGAAGTCCGACGTCGCACGGTTGAATTGTTGCTGTCTGATCACCCGGAGAACTGTCTGCTGTGTGCCAAAAATCAGCGCTGTGAGTTGCAAAAGATTGCAGCCTACCTGGGGGTTGACAGGCAGCGGTTCAAACCGTTGAATAGACCTCCTCTCATCGATTCCAGCAATCCTTTTTTTATCCGTAATTCCGGCAAGTGCATTCTCTGCGGCAAGTGCGTAAGGGTCTGCAATGAAATTCAGGGACTTGGCGCGCTGATGTTATCCAATAACGGCGCATCCTCCAAGATCATCACTGCCGATGACAAGCCGATGTTCCAGTCTGTTTGCGAATCTTGCGGGCAATGTGTGGCGAAGTGCCCCACGGGCGCGCTCACGGTAAAAAACTTTACCTGGCCGGATAAGGAAGTAAAGACGATATGCCCTTATTGTGGTGTGGGCTGCGGGATATACCTTGCCGCTCGGGGAAACAGCGTTGTGGGGGTGTTTGGAGACCCGGATAATCCCGTAAATAAGGGTAGCCTATGCGTCAAAGGACAATTTGGTGTTGAATTCATTAACCACTCCGATCGACTGACCTCACCTCTGATCAGCAAGAATGGCTCGTTTTCAGAAGCAAGCTGGGACGAGGCACTGGATCTGATTGCCACTAAGCTTTCTAAGTATAAAGGAGAGGAAGTCGCAGTCATTTCCTCCGCCAAATGTACCAATGAGGAGAATTACCTTATCCAGAAATTTGCGCGTGTGGTATTAGGCACCCATAATGTCGATCATTGCGCTCGACTCTGCCATGCTTCTACCGTTGCGGGGCTCGCCGCAAGCTTCGGCAGTGGTGCTATGACAAACTCCATTGGAGAGATTAGCGGAGCTGCCAGTATCTTGGCGATTGGAACCAATACAACCGAAACGCATCCCGTGATTGGAATCAAAGTAAGGAAGGCGGCTGAAGACGGGGCAAAGCTTATTGTAGCCAATCCGCGTGAGATCGACCTTTGTCGTATCGCCCATGTGCGGCTGAGACATCGTCCCGGCAGTGATGTGGCTTTACTCATGGGCATGATGCGCGTGATCTTTGAAGAAAATCTTCATGATCCCACTTTCATCGCGGAACGCTGCGAGAATTTTGATGCCTTCAGGCAATCCCTTGAGTCCTTTGATCTGGATTTTGTGGAGGAGAAAACGACAGTACCCCGTGACCTAATCGTCGAAGCGGCCCGGTTATACGCAACAAAAAAGCCTGCGGCTATTCTGTATGCCATGGGAATTACACAGCATACCCACGGTACGGATAACGTATTGGCGATTGCCAATCTGGCAATGCTTACCGGTAACATCGGCAAGCCATCGACGGGTGTTAATCCGTTGAGGGGCCAAAATAATGTTCAGGGCGCCTGCGACATGGGGGCGTTGCCCAATATGTATACAGGCTACCAGCGAGTAGACGACCCGAAAGTAAGAAAGAAATTCGAGAAGGCCTGGGGCGTCGGTCTGAACCCATCCCCCGGCCTGACACTCACAGAGATCTTTGAGGCTGCATACGAGGGAAAGATCAAGGCTATCTACCTTGTTGGTGAAAATCCTGTACTCAGCGATCCGGATGCCAAGCACGTTGAAGAAGCCCTCAGGCGTCTGGAATTTTTCGTGGTTCAGGATATTTTCCTATCCGAAACGGCCCGGATCGCCCATGTGGTTCTTCCGGCGGCGACATTTGCCGAGAAGGATGGCACCGTTACCAATACTGAGCGGAGGGTTCAGAGGATGCGCAAGGTCATTGAGCCTATCGGCAACTCTCAACCTGACTGGTGGCTTACCTCCCAACTAGGCCGGAGGATGGGAGGCAAAGGCTTTGATTTCGATCACCCCTCCGAGATTATGGAGGAGATTGCCGGGCTTACGCCAAGCTATGGCGGTATCACCTATCCTCGTCTGGAAAAGGGAGGGTTGCAGTGGCCATGTACTTCTGAAGATCATCCCGGAACCCCCATCCTTCATGTAGAAGGTTTTTTACGGGGCAAAGGCAGATTTGCGCCCCTGGCATATAGACCACCGACAGAGTTGCCAGACGACGAATACCCTTTTATGCTTACCACGGAACGGGGTCTATATCAGTATCATACCGGGACGATGACACGGAAGGTGGCAGGGCTCGATGTGCTTCACGGGGAGGAGCTGCTTGAGATAAACCCTGAGGATGCCAAGACATTAGGGGTAGCAGACGGCGAGAAGGTAAAGGTGACCTCTCGCCGCGGAGCGGTAACGGTACGAGCGAAGGTAACGCCGATCTCCCCGCGAGGGGTTTTCTGCATGAGCTTCCATTTTGCCGAAAGCCCCACAAATATTCTCACCAATCCTGCTCTTGACCCGGTTGCCAAGATCCCCGAGCTCAAAGTGTGTGCGGTCAAAGCGGAAAAGGTAGCTTCTTCCGGCCAATAAGGGGCTATTGGTGAATACTCAAGGGTTGCATTTTTGACATGAATGATATGGGTTTCAATAGAATCAAACAATGTTAAGGGGAACTCCGATGGAACAGAAGCCAAAGATTCAATTTACAATTGATGGAAAAGAGGTTCTCGTTGATGAAGGGGCAACCATCCTTGAAGCGGCCCAGATAAACGATATCCATATTCCAACCCTATGTCATCACAAAGCCCTTTCAAACTATGGGGGCTGCCGGATGTGCGTCGTTGAAGTGGATGGATCCCCCAAGCTGGTGGCCAGCTGCGTCACGCCTGTCCGAAACGGCATGGAGGTGGTGACCTCCAATGATTATATTATTGAATGCCGCAGAACCATTCTGGAATATATCTTTGCAGAAAGGAACCACAACTGCATGTTTTGCCCCCAGAGCGGGGACTGTGAACTTCAGAATCTGGCCTACGAGTTACAAATGGATCATCTGACGGTCTCCTTTTCCTTCAATCAGTTCCCCACCGATGTCACCAGTGAATATATGGCCATCGACCACAACCGGTGCATTCTCTGCGGTCGGTGTGTTCGCGCCTGCAAGGAGATCGCAGGGGCCTCGGTGCTCCACTTCATGAATCGGGGGCCGGAAAGCCTCATCAGCATGGATCTGAACGAGAGCAGAAAGGAGTCCACCTGCTATAGCTGCGGCATATGTGTGCAGGTCTGCCCCACCGGAGCCATGGTTAACCGCTACCGCAGCCACTATGCGGTCAAGGGCCATCCGAAGGATTATCAGAAGATCGAATCCATCTGTCCCCAGTGCGGGCTCTTGTGCCCGACAGTCTCTTTTACCAAGGACAACAATTTGATCAAGATTGAGGGCAAGATGATGAGTGAAAACGGCCGTCCGGATCGAGGTCAGCTCTGCTGGAGAGGGCGGTTCGAGGTGCTTAAAAGCAACGGGAAACGCCTTCTTCGGCCCATGGTCCGCAATCAAGATGGGACCTGGAGGGAAGAGCGCTGGGAAGCGGCGCTTGACCTTGTCGCCGGAAAGCTCAACACCATACGGAATAACAATGGCATAGAGGCCATCTTCGGGCTGGCATCCAGCGCCGCGGCCAATGAGGAACTGATCTTTTTCAGGGACCTCATGATCCGAGGATGGTCCGCAGGCCATATGGATACCCTCGATGGGGTCCATTTCAGAGCCGTGCACGGGACGCGGAAAGATTCAAAGGGACGTTTCAGAGAGGACTCCTGGCAGAGGATTCCGGAAGCCGACCTTGTCATTCTATTCGGAGCAAGCCCCTATCACAGCCAGCCGGTGATCTCATCGCTTCTTCGGAAGGGGATTCTGGAAAGCGGCATGAACGTGGTCGTCTTCGGCCGGACAGATCACATTTCTCCGTATACCCCTTATTACTTCCCGGTGGAAAACAGAGATCTGCCCCTGCTGATTCAGGCGCTCAGGACCAAAGTGATGAACAAGGACGATGCCCCGGGGATCTTGGAGAAGGCGGGTCTTGAAAATGATGCCGTAAAGGCTTTCCATGAGGTCGCAGAGGCCTTGTCCGATTCGGTGAATCCTCTCTTCATTGCAGGACCGACCCTTACCGGCCTAGAGACGCCCTCGGCATTATGCGACGTGGTCCGTTTGGCGCATCTGAAGGGGCTTTTACCGGATAACGCGTTGCGGTTGATTATCCTGAAGCCCTTCGGCAACAGTGCCGGTGCATGGAAGCTGGGGATTTCATCCACAAAGGAACCTCCCAACCGAGACAGATGGAAAGCCGGGCTGATTCTTCTCAGTGAAGCGGACGGTTACCATGTGCCTGCCCTGGAGGAACTTCATCCGGTTGATTTTCTCGCTGTCATCAGCCCCTGCTTTCCTGAGAACCTGGCCGACAAGGCTCATGTTCTCATACCCAAGCCCCTATGGATGGAAGAAGAGGGGACCTTTACCTCCCTGGAAGGCTGTGAAACCGCCTATAAGAAAAGCGTCCTGCGGCCGCCGGAAGGTGTAAGAGACTCATGGCAGACATTTTGGAGCCTGGCCCAACGTATCGGTTTTCATCCGGATTACAAGAGCCGGGAGGAATTATCCGAAAGGGCCGAACGCGAAATCAGAAGTGAGCGTTGATAGAATAAGAACTCTTGGATCTGTTAACAAATGGAGGTCATCCAATGGGAAAGCCGAAGGTTGCAACCGTGTGGCTCGAGGGATGCTCGGGCTGCCATATGTCATTTCTGGATCTTGATGAGAAACTGCTCGATATCCTGAGCAAGATCGATTTGACGGTGACGCCCATTACCGATTTTAAAGATTATGAATTCCCGGAAGTGGACGTGGGCATCATCGAGGGCGGCATCGGAAATCAGGAAGCGTTGGAAATAGCGCGTCACCTCAGAGAGCGGTCCGGGATCCTGGTGGCATGGGGAGATTGCGCGGTATTCGGAGGAATCAATACTCTGC
This sequence comes from Deltaproteobacteria bacterium, assembly GCA_019309565.1. Taxonomy (GTDB): domain Bacteria; phylum Desulfobacterota; class Desulfobacteria; order Desulfobacterales; family SURF-15; genus JAFDFZ01. The sequence goes on along the minus strand of JAFDFZ010000016.1, from coordinate 48,657 downwards.
GGAACTGGATCCCCAGAGAGGAGGTTCTCAGACGTGCCTATATCGAAACCGAAAGCACGGTCAGCGGTGTGCTGCCCGTACACCCGGAGCTGCCCGCACTCCTGGACAAGGTTCGGCCGGTGAACGAGGTGGTCTCCGTGGATGTGTTTGTGCCGGGATGCCCCCCTTCACCCGAAGCCATTGCTTACAGCCTGACGGAAATCCTACAGGGGAGGCTGCCTGTGCTGCCAACCGAGTTGATCCACTTTGACTGAGGAGATGAAAAGATGAATCATTCACGAAAAATTACGATTAATCCCATCAGTCGCCTGGAGGGGCATGGGAAGGTCACCATCCATCTGGATACGGCCGGCGAGGTTCAGGATGCCTGCTTTCATGTGACCCAGGTCAGGGGATTTGAACGCTTCTGCGAGGGAAGACCCTTTGAAGAGATGCCGATCATTACCCAGAGGATTTGCGGCATCTGTCCGGTGAGTCATCAGCTGGCGTCCGCCAAGGCCTGCGATGTAATCCTCGGCGTGGAAATCCCGGAGACGGCAAAACTTCTGAGAGAACTCGAACATATGGGCCAGTTCATTCAGTCCCATGCCCTTCATTTTTTTCACCTGGCAAGCCCTGACCTGCTTTTGGGCTGGGATTCGGACCCTGCCAAGCGGAATGTGGTGGGTGTTGTAGAAAAATTTCCGGAAATTGCCCTGAAGGGCATAAAGCTAAGAAAATTCGGACAAGAGATCATCGAGGCCCTTGGGGGCAAAAAGATCCATCCGGCATTTGCCATCCCCGGCGGGGTGACCAATCCCCTTATCCCCGAAAAACGTGAAACCCTTTTGAGCGGTTTTGATGACGCATACGGCACCTGTGAAACGGCCATAGATATCATCAAAGACTGGGTGGAGAAAAACCTGGATGAGGTCAAACGGTTTGCCAATTTTGAATCCAATTACGCGGGATTGATGGATGAAAACGGCAGTCCGAACATGTATGAGGGCAGGCTCCGAATCACAGACCATAAGAAAACGGTGCTGGCGGAGTTTGCCCCCAACGAGTACCTGTCGTTCATCGGAGAGCATGTGGAACCCTGGTCCTACCTCAAATTCCCCTTTTACAAGCCAAAGGGGTATCCCGAAGGGGGGTATCGTGTGGGACCGCTGGGTCGGCTCAATGCTGCCGACCATATGAGCACCCTGAATGCATACAAAGAATTCAGGGAATATCGGAAAATGGCAGAAAACGGACTCAGGGGATGCAGCCTGCTGTATCACTATGCCCGGCTCATCGAGCTCCTCAATTGTATGGAAAGGGCCGAGGCGATCCTGAAGGATGATCGGATCTGCGGGACCGAGATCCGGATTACCGCCGGCCCGTCAAATACAGAAGGGGTAGGCGTCATAGAGGCGCCCAGGGGAACCCTGATCCATCACTATCGGGTGGACAAGTATGGAGCGATCCAAAAGGTCAACCTCATCGTGGCCACCGGCCACAACAATATCGCCATGAATCGATCCGTTGAGCTTGTGGCAAAGGAGTATATCCACAATGGGGAGGTGAAGGAAGGGATCTTAAACCGTGTGGAATGCGCCATCCGTTGCTACGATCCCTGCCTGTCATGCTCAACCCATGCGCTGGGCCAGATGGCGCTCAAAATTCAGATCTACAACCATGAGGGGAAGCTTCTCCATGAAGTGCAAAGGAACTGAGCCGTGGCAACACCTTGTTCTCACAGATGTTGGATAATCGGTTACGGCAACCCGCAGCGGCGGGACGATGGCATCGGACCCTTTGTTGTGAACAGGCTTAAGGGTATTCTAGAGCACAAAAAGGAGGTTCGCCTCTTGGCATTGCATCAGCTTGCGGTGGATCAGGTTGAACAATTGTGCAAAGCCGATCTGCTCCTGTTTGTCGATGCAACAGTAGAAAACCTGGACGGCGGACGGACCTGGCACAGGGTTTCTCCGGAAACGCGAAACCGGCCATATCTGACCCATCATGTCCAGCCGTCCTATCTCCTGGGTCTTATCCAGGCTCTCTACCACCGATCGATTCCGGCGTGGTTGGTTTCCATTCAGGGAGATGATTTTGGTTTTGGAGACAAACTGAGTCCATGGGCTGAAAGGAGGGCCGAAAAAGTCAGTTGGGAGATTTTGCAATTTATTGAAAAAAGATCCACAACGAGAAAATCAATAAAAACATATAAGGATACAGGAGTAAACCATGGGAAACCCAGCAGACATCCTTATTATTGAGGATGACAGGGATTTGGTGGACACGATGCGTATCGTCCTCGAAAGCAAAGCGTACCAGGTAAGGGCCGCTTATAACGGAAAGGAAGGATACGCGGAGATAGAGAAAAAAGTCCCGGATGTAATCATCCTGGATGTAATGATGTCCACGGACACGGAAGGATTCGATCTTGCCTACAAGCTTCAACGTAACCCGGAATATAAAAAGATTCCTATCCTGATTTTGACCTCGTTTCCTAAAAAGATGGCCGAAGAAGGGCCGGAGAAGTTCCAGCATATTTTGGGCGAGGATTGGCCGGTCACCATGTTTTTTGAAAAACCCATCGATCCGGAAAAACTCCTCTCCGCTATTGAGGACATCCTTGGGCAGAAAAAAGATTCATGATGCAGCTGTAAAAGGCGTCGTTTCCGCATGCCGGGAGCCATGGCGAGACAAAGCCGCTTATCTTCAAACAGCGAACCGCATTTACCCCTCTAATCCCGATCGGGATGGGACGGCAAATCGGTTTCAGGCCGCCGGAGCCTTCATATGAGTCAAGACCTATCAGAAAATAAAGACCGGGGATACCCCCGGGAGATCGAAGACCAAAAGCGGGTCATCTTCAGGGAACTCAGGGAACGCACCCAATGGTTTATCCGGCTTCGCTGGTTTGTTCCACCCGGCATTGTGGTGGGAGCCGTAGTCGCCGTTCTGCTCGGGTTTGAAAAACTTCCCATAGGTATTTTGTTTATCATGGCGGCATCCATTTTGGCCTATAATATTTTGTTTTATCTGGTCGGGCGCAACCAGGCCTACAAGGTTATCGGACAGCGGGATTATGTTCGGAATCTGACCCGATGGCAGTTCGGCCTGGATTACATCGCCATGTTTCTGCTGATACACTTCACCGGCGGCGTCACCAGTCCGCTCATTTTTTTCTTCATTTTTCACATCATTTTTGCTTCGATTCTTCTTCCGCCTCGATCAAGCTATGGATTTGCTTCCTTGGTCGCGGCGGGCATGATCGGGATTGCCTTTGCTGAATATTTGGGCTGGATTTCACCGCACCCTATCATCTTCCAGAGCAAAACCGTTAATTTATTCGAATTGCCTGCGCACATGATGGCGATTTTAGGATTTTTCACGGCGTCGGTGTACATCACGGCCTTTTGCACCTCCTCTATCATGGGCATGGTCCGGAAGAGAATTTCGAATCTGGTGGAGCTCTCGGAGGCTTTCCGGCGGCTGAATGACAGGTTGAATGCTTTGTATGTGATGAACCAGGCCATCGGATCGGTCAAAAAATTAGATCAAGTATTGAAAATCGTGACCTCGGAGCTGTGTCACGTCATGGGTGTGCTTGGCATCTCGGTAAAGCTGCTCAGCGAAGACGGAAAATTTCTTCACTATGTCGCCGCCGAGGGGCTGGTGGCAGATGTTTTCAAAAGCAGGGTGGTCGAAGTGGCAAAGAGTCCCTTGAATCGGCAGGTTGTTGAGGGAAAATCCTTTGTAACCGGACGCGTAACGCAAAGGGAGATGTTTCAATTCGGCGAAGATCTGGCAGCTGCCAATGTGCAGTCGGTCCTGTTCGTCCCGTTGACCGTGGAAGATAAGGTGATTGGGATTTTAGGAGCCTATTGTAAATATCAGGAACGCTTCTCTCAAGAAGAGGTCGATTTCTTTCGCCAGGCGGCGGGGCTGGTTGCCGTTGCCATCGAAAACGCTCGATCCTATGAGGCCATTGAAAAACTGATGAATGAACGGTCCTGGTTCATGATGCGGGTGGCTCATAATCTGCGGTCACCCCTGGCAGCCATCGTCAGCATCTTGGATGTCGTCCGGGGCGGGTACCAGGGGGAACTCACGGACGCCCAGAGTGAGTATTTGCGCCGGGTGCATCGCCGCGCCCGAACCATGATTTCTATGATCAACGAATTGCTGATGCTGGCCCAGAACAGAGATGAAAAACGCAAACGAGCGTTCAATACGGTCGATCTGAAAGTGGTTGCGGGACGGATTCAGCGGACATTTCAGGATGAAGCCCTTCAAAAAGGTCTCAAATTCGATGTAGTTGTTTCCAACGATTTGCCGACCATTCAGGGGGATGCGGATATGATTGAACAGGCGCTTGAGAATCTTGTTTCAAACGCCATTAACTACACCCCGGCGGCTGGAACCGTTCGGGTTGAATTTTCAAAAGGCCCCAAGAAGACCGTGCAAATTCAGGTGAGCGACACGGGTATCGGAATCCCGAAAGATGCCAGGCCGCGGCTTTTCGATGAATTTTTCAGAGCCGAAAACGCCAAAAGCGTTGTGGAACACGGGACCGGCTTAGGGCTTCCAATCGTCAAGGAGATCGTCGCGCGGCACGGTGGTCGGATCATCGTTGAAAGTGAAGAGGGGCTGGGCTCTCTTTTCGTTGTTCAATTTCCTGTAAGTTAACCTGTAGCGTGAATCTAATTCAATGTTTTAAAAATTAAACCAATAAATGGATGGAGTGTGTTACATGCCATTTTCTGTTTTTCTTTATACCTCTCTTGCTATCTTTTTTCTTGGCCTCATTTATAGGGTTTCTACCTGGTTTTCACGGAAAATCGGTTTTTCAGCCAGAAATATCAAAATTTCGGAAAGGGTCTCATCGGCCGCCAGAGGGATAGTAGGAGTTGTTTTCAGTTCTAAAATTCTGATCTTGGTAAAGGTTTTGATGCTGGATGTGGTGCTGCAGATAAGAATTTTAAAAGAGGATTTTCTCCGCTGGTTGATGCACATGCTGATATATGGCGGTTTCATTCTGCTGCTGTTGATGCATGCCCTTGACAAAATGATCACCGCATCCCTGTTCACTGACTATTATTCAACGATTAACCCGTTTTTCTTTTTGAGAGATTTTTTTGGCACCATGGTCATTGTCGGTCTGTTCATTGCCGTCTATCGCCGGTTCATTCTGAAGATGCCGCGGCTTAAAACCAATGCGATGGATTACTACGCGATCATTATCCTGGCTGTGATTATGATTTCAGGTCTGTTGCTTGAAGGGGTAAAAATTACGTCACACACGGTGTTTATGAGAATGGTCGAGGATTACGCCGGCCTGGATGATGAAGAAGAAATCGAGTCGCTTGAAAGTGTATGGGTCAAAGAGTTTGGCTTAGTTTCCCCGAACGTGAAAGGACCTTTTGGTAAGGAGGTATTGGCAGCGGGCCTTGAAATCCACGAAGCAAATTGTATCGATTGCCACTCTTCATCAAAATGGGCCTTTGCAGGGTACAGCGTTTCAAGGGCCCTGAAACCGATCGCATTGCCGCTGGATCGGGCCGGAGGTACTGATTTCCTGTGGTATGTCCATATTCTGGGCTGTTTTATAGGCCTGGCTTATCTTCCTTTCAGTAAGATGTTTCACATCATTGCAATTCCCATCAGCCTTCTGGCCAATGCGGCCATGGAAAAAGAAAAATCAGACCCCGCAAATATTGCAACCTTACAAGCGCTGGAGCTGGACGCATGCACACACTGCAGTACTTGCAATTTGCGGTGTTCGTCGGCTACGGCATTTGATGCCATTGGGAACCCATACATTCTGCCTTCTGAAAAGATGACCTTCCTTAAGACTCTGGCCGCCGGAAAAGAAGTTGGCCGGGATGAGCTGAAAGCCATCCGGGAAGGTATTTACCTTTGTACAAATTGTGACCGCTGCACGGTGACCTGTCCGGCAGGGATCAATCTAAAGCAGCTGTGGTTCGATGTAAGAGAGGACCTTGTTCAGAAAGGATATCCGGAACCGCTGGTTCTTTCTCCGTATTCCTTTTTCAGGGGTTTGAATAGAAGAAACCTACCTGCGGACAACTATATAAAGCCTCTTGAAGCGGCTCATCAGGCTGTATCCAGGGCGTTTGAAACGACCCTAAAACAGCAAGAACCCATCTTTCTTACAGACCGTAGCGCTGATCCGTGGACTGATCTTCCAAATGCCCACACATACGCCTATTGTTTCGGTTGCCAGAGCTGCACGAATGTATGCCCTGTTGTAGACAGCTACGACAATCCGGAAGAGACGTTGGGGTTGCTGCCGCATCAAATTATGTGCTGTCTCGGTATGGGCCTGGTTGAGATGGCCTCCGGGCCGAGGATGCTTTGGGATTGCGTTACCTGCTATCAATGCCAGGAACACTGCCCCCAGAAGGTGAATATCACAGACCTTTTCTTTCAGTTAAAAATCCTGGCGGTCAAAAAAATGAAACACGACAGGGTATCGACCTGTTAAGGCTTGGAAAAAGGGGAGTAGATGTAACTGTATTATAAAATTGAGGTGGGCCTACCATGATGAAATATGCAATATTTTTAGGCTGTAATATACCCGCCAGGGTCAATCAATATGACGGCGCGGCAAGAGCGGTATTAAAAAAGCTGGATGTGCAGCTGGTTGATATCCGGGAATTTAACTGCTGCGGATACCCCATGCGAAACATTGACAGGAAAGCATTTGCACTTTCTTCTGCCGGTAACCTGGCCCTGGCCGAAGCGGCAGGCCTTGACATACTGGTCCTGTGCAAATGTTGTTTCGGAACTCTGAAGGAAGCGCAACATCTCTTAAAGGGGGATGAAAATATTCTGGCAGAAATCAATGAACTGCTTGCTGAGAAGGGGCTAAAATATGAAGGCAATGTCCAGGTGAAGCATCTACTTTCCGTGCTTTATCATGACGTGGGCATTGAGACATTAAAGGCCAGGATTGCCAGATCATGCAAGGGGCTTCATATTGCAACCCATTATGGATGCCATGCCCTGCGGCCAAGCAGTGTAACCCAGTTTGACGATCCCGTCGCTCCCAGGATGTTTGATACACTGATAAAGGTCACGGGGGCCAAGAGTGTCGACTGGCCGCGCAAGCTGGAGTGCTGCGGCGCGCCCTTGACGGGTATCAACGATGATCTTGCGATGAAATTGACCCGGAAAAAGATTTCAGACGGGATCAAATCAGGCGCCCACTATCTATGCGCAGCCTGTCCGTACTGTTACATGCAATTTGATACGGTGCAGGAAATGATGATCTCCGGTAATGGAGATAGACAGCGTCTTGCCTGTATTCTCTACCCGCAACTGCTGGGGCTCTGCATGGGCGTCGACGTGGGGACGCTGGGAATCGGAATGAATCGGCTCGATATCAGCGGCATCACCTCATTCTTGGCTCAGGAGTAAAACATGCAAAAAGATCAAATAGGCTCGGTGATGGTGATTGGCGGTGGAATCACCGGAATGCAGGCGGCATTGGACCTGGCGAATTCCGGGTATTATGTTTATCTCGTCGAAAAATCCAGCTCCATCGGTGGTATGATGTCGCAACTGGATAAAACCTTCCCGACCAATGACTGTGCCATGTGAATTATCTCACCCAAACTGGTCGAGGTCGGCCGGCACATCAACATCGAATTGTTGACGTTTTCGGAAGTAAACACCATTTCCGGCGAAGCAGGTAACTTTCAGGTCAATGTGACGCAGCATCCGCGCTACGTGGATATGGACAAATGCATCGCTTGCGGTCTGTGTGCTGAAAAGTGCCCCAAAAAAGTACCCAATGAATATGAAGGCGGTTTGAACCAGCGTAAAGCCATCTATGTCAAGTATGCTCAGGCGGTTCCGTTAAAATACGCCATTGATCGCAGAAATTGTATCTATTTCGCCAAGGGCCGGTGCAGAGCATGTGAAAAACTCTGTCCCAGCGGGGCGATTAGATTTGATGATGAGAAAAAGGAACTCACCCTGAATGTGGGTGCGATCATTCTCACCCAAGGCAGTGAGACCTTTGATCCGGCGGTCCATGACACCTATGGTTACAAAAGGCAACCCAATATTATAACAAGCCTGGAATTTGAAAGAATTCTTTCTGCATCCGGGCCCTATGGCGGGCATCTGGTCCGGCCTTCGGACCGAAAAGAGCCTGAAAAGATTGCCTGGCTTCAATGCATCGGGTCCAGAGACGAGCATATAGGCGCCAGAGGATACTGCTCTTCCGTATGCTGCACCTACGCCATCAAGGAAGCCATGCTGGCTAAGGAACATCGCAAAGGGCAACTAGACACTGCAATTTTTTATATTGATATCCGCACCTTTGGTAAAGACTTTGAAAGATATTACAACCGCGCCAAAGATGAACTGGGCGTGCGGTTTATCAAGTCCAGAATCACCCACATTTCTCCGATGAACGATTCAGGACGGCATCTGATCCACTACGTCGATCAAGCTGGAAAGAGAGTCGAAGAAGAATTTGATATGGTGGTGCTGTCCGTGGGTCTGGGAGTGACCCGTGAGGGGGTGCAGCTGGCCCGGAAATTGGGCGTCGAAATGGACCCTTACGGTTTCGCTAGAACAAACAGCTTTAAACCGGTCCAGAGTTCCAAACCGGGCATATATGTTTGCGGCGCATTCCAGGCGCCGAAGGATATTCCGTCTTCGGTAATCGATTCCAGTGCTGCCGCGGGAGTGGCGGGAAGTAAACTCTCAGCATCCCGGTGGAGCCTGACAAAGACAAAGCATGTTCCTGAGGAGATTGATCTTAGGGGCGAACCCCCCAGAATCGGTGTTTTTGTATGCCGTTGCGGCACCAATATCGCGGGAACTGTTGATGTGCCCGGTGTGGTTGAGTTTGCGCAAAAATTGCCCGGAGTTGTCTATGCCCAGGAGAATATGTTCAGTTGCTCTCAGGATACCCAGGATAAAATGACTGAGGTCATCCAGCAGCACAGGCTGAACCGGGTGATTGTGGCGGCATGCACACCGAGAACCCATGAGCCGCTTTTTCAAGAGACGCTCATCAACGCCGGCATCAACAAATATCTTTTCGAGATGGCCAATATTCGAAACCAATGTTCCTGGGTTCATAAAGACGATCCTGAAAAAGCCACGGAAAAGGCCAAAGATCTGGTCAAAATGGCTGTAGCCAAGGCGAGGCTCTTTGAGCCCCTGACCGAGCCGACCATGGAAATCAATCAGGCAGCCCTTGTCATTGGCGGCGGCATTGCGGGTATGACCGCTGCCAAAAACCTGGCTGACCAGGGCTACCGGACTTATGTTATTGAAAAGTCATGCCGCCTGGGGGGACAGGCACAATATCTCCATGAAACGTGGCGGGGGGAAAGCATCCAGCAGCACCTGACCGAGCTGATTCAATCGGTTGAGTCCGACGAGAGGATAGAGGTATTTTTAAACTCCCGGATCACACAGGTAGACGGTTTTATCGGGAGCTTCAAAACCACGGTGGAAAGCAACGAGGAAAGCATCGTCTTGGAACACGGGGTAACGATTTTTGCCTGCGGAGCCACGGAACTCAAGCCGGATCAGTATCTCTACGGCAAAGATTGCAGGGTGGTTACCGGGCTGGAGTTGCAGAAGCGATTTATTGAAAACGATTCCTCCCTAAAAAAGCTCAATACCGTTGCCTTTGTTCAATGTGTGGGTTCGCGTATACCGGAGCGGCCATACTGCTCAAAGGTCTGCTGCCCCCAATCCATTAAAAGCGCGATTACGTTAAAGGAGAGCAACCCCAATATGAACGTTTATATTTTGTACCGGGACATGCGACCATATGGATTGCGAGAGGATCTTTACCGGCAGGCGCGCTCCAGCGGAATCGCTTTTATCCGTTACGACTCTGACAAAGCCCTCGATGCAACCGTTGATCAAACCGACTTACGGCTGACCTTCACCGACACCGTGCTGAAAAAACAGATGGAAATCCGGCCGGATCTTTTGGTTCTGGCTTCCGCCATTGTCTCGGAAAAAGACAATCCCTTGGCCCGGTTTTATAAAGTGCCTCAGAATGATGACGGCTTTTTTGTAGAAGCCCATGTAAAGCTCCGGCCCGTTGATTTTGCAACGGACGGTGTGTTCGTTTGCGGGATCGCTCATGCCCCGAAACCCATAGACGAATCCATTACACAGGCTCAGGCCGCAGCGGCAAGGGCCGTTACCGTCCTGTCGGCAAGGCAGCTGTCGGTCAGCGGGACGGTAGCCGCTGTGGATCAAAACCGCTGCAGCAGCTGTGGCGTCTGCGTGTCGATCTGTCCGTATTCCGCCCCACGATTTAATGAAAAAAGCGGCAAGGCGGAAATCCAGCCCGCCTTATGTAAAGGATGCGGATTGTGCTGCGCATCCTGCCGATCCGGTGCCATCCATCTGAAGGGCTTTGATAATGATCAGATTTTTTCACAGATTTTTGCATTAAATAGAGCAGCAATGTAAAGCGCGTATGCTTTTTCCGTATTTATTCAAAGGAGAGGGTTGTTATAAAGGAGGTATTTACAATGTCTGATTGGGAACCTAAAATAATGGCTTTCTTGTGCAACTGGTGCAGTTACGGCGCCGCTGATCTTGCCGGTGTCGGTAGGATGCAATATCCGCCGAACATACGGGTCATCCGCATACCCTGCACCGGACGGATGGGTGCCAAGTTTATCTTGGCCGCATTGAGGGAGGGGGCCGACGGCGTATGGGTCTCCGGCTGACATCCCGGCGAATGCCATTACCTGGAAGGTAATTACTACTCCCGCCGAAAGTTTGCACTCTTGAGGAACATCATGGGATATATGGGAATTGAACCTGGCCGCCTCCATTTTTCATGGATCTCCTCTGCTGAATCCACCAAATTCATCGACGTGGCCAGGGAGGTGACCGAGGCGGTTAAGGCCTTGGGACCGGATCATTACTTTGTAAAGACCCGGGCTAAGGTAGCGTAACATGTTGGCATATATAGACAGGATCAGGGAAATATCAAAACGGCTGATAGAGGAAGAAACGGTCGAGATGGTCATCGGTTTCCGGAAAGGAACCATACCGATGATGAATGAGCCGTTTTATGCAAAAACGCCACAAGAGGTGGATCAATTTGTGTGGGACAGCAACTGCGGGATCAATCTTGCGAATTATCTGACCGACAGAAAGGAAAAAATAGGTATTGTCGCCAAAGGGTGTGACTCACGAAATATTGTTAATCACGTCATCGAAAACAAGATTAAGCGGGAGCAGCTCTTTATTATCGGTGTACCGTGCAAGGGGATGATTGACAAACGCGCCATTGCCGCGATGTTTGAAGGCGAAATAACCCAAGTTTCGGAAGAAGCCGATATCGTCATTGTAACGGGTGCAGGATTTGACAAGACCATAGAAAAAAAAGAAGTTCTTCAGGATAATTGTGCCACTTGTGTTCATCGCAATCCGGTGCTTTATGATGAACTCGTTTCGGATCCGGTAGAAGAGCAACCGGATGGTGACAGATATGAAACGGTTCGCCAAATCGAAGCCATGACGTCTGAAGAAAAATGGAAATATTTCGACGATCTGCTTTCCCCATGTATCCGGTGTTATGCTTGCAGAAATTCATGCCCTCTTTGCTACTGTCCTACATGCTTCGTGGATGAATCCCGACCTCAGTGGGTCGGCAAAAGTATTGACCCAATCGACATCCGGACATTCCATTTGCTAAGGGCTTATCACTGTGCCGGCCGGTGCACCGACTGCGGGGCCTGCGAGCGTTCCTGCCCCATGGGCATTAAGTTAAGAGCGTTTACGAAAAAACTGGAAAAGGATTGTCTGGAGTTGTTTGACTGGGAGGCAGGCCTATCGCTTGAAATACGTCCGCTGCTTGATAATTACAAACCGGATGATCCGGACGATTTTATTAAATAACACCCGGTGCAATTTCGATAAGGGCAACCTGCTATGAAAATCATAAAGATCGATAAGGAAAAATGGGCCGATGGTCTTGGGAATGTCGCTGAATCCTACCGATTATTCGGTCCGAAAAAGGAAAACACCTTTTTTAGCTTTAAAGCACTCGAAAAAGGCGAGTTACCAGATTTTAGTTTTTCAAATACTCGCCTTTCACCGAAATCGCTGGTCTATCCTCAGTCTGAGGCCATGTTCGAATATACACTGGATGAGACCCGGGACGATCACCACCTCATGAAGGCCATCGATAAAGCGTATTCCCCCCGGGCTGTCATCGGTATCCGACCCTGTGATGCAAAGGCTTTTTTGCTGGTCAAAAAGAACTTCGATACGCTTGATTACAAGGACCCTTATTGGATTAAACCTTACGAAGCAACCACATGGGTAGGGCTTGCTTGCAACACACCTTGCAGCACTTGTTTCTGTACGAGTGCCGGATGCGGACCTTTTCATGAAGAGGGACTGGATCTTCTCCTTGTTGATGACGGCGGTCATTTTTTTGCAAAAGTCGTTACCGCCAGAGGCGAAAAACTTATCCACGTTGCAGGCTGGGGAACCGAAGCGGATGCCGATTCTGCAATGAAACGGATTCAAGCCTTAAAGAAAAAAGCAGAAGCCAAGACAACCGCCACGATTTGCACCGATAAATTAAAGGATGTTTCAATTACGGCGCTTTTTTATGCGCGGTTTTGGGAAAAGATCTCTTTTTCTTGCATAAATTGCGGAACGTGCTCGTATGTTTGTCCCACATGCTGGTGCTTCGACATACAGGACGAAGTTTATGGGGATTCGGGGGTGCGCATGCGCAACTGGGACAGCTGCATGTATCCGCTGTTTACGCTGCATGGGTCCGGACACAACCCAAGAGAGGAAAAACATCAGCGGGTTCGACAGCGGTTCATGCATAAGCTGAAGTATTATCCGGACAAGTATAAAAACGGAATTCAATGTGTCGGTTGCGGCCGGTGTATTCGCTTATGTCCTGTCAACATTGATATCCGAAGGATTTGTGAATTGATGAACAGCTATGATCCCGAAGCCTGCCCGGTAAAGTGAAATAATAAAGGAGTCTCTCGTGCAAAATCCGTATTTGCCTTATCCGGTTCGAATCGATGAAATCATAACCGAAACGGAAGATAAGAACCTCAAGACATTCAAGTTAGTCTTTTTAAATCCTGAGGAGGAAGAAAAGTTCACATATAAAGCCGGACAATTTGCGGAGCTTTCCGTAACGGGGAAAGGTGAAATTCCCATCGGCATTGCATCGTCGCCGACCGAAAAAGGTTTTGTAAAATTTACCGTAAACAAGGTGGGGCTGGTCTCTTCATATCTGCATTCCATGAAGGTGGGCGATATTATGGGCATCCGCGGCCCATTAGGCAATTCATACCCATGGGATGTCCTGGAGGGAAAGAATGTCGTGATCATCGGGGGCGGCTTTGCCTTCACAACGCTACGTTCTTCAATCGTGTACATGCTTGATGCGGCCAATCGGTCGAAGTTCAAGGACATTCACGTAATTTACGGCGCCAGGACGCCTGGGATGCTCCTGTACAGGGAGGAGCTGGCTGCCTGGGAAAAGCGGGAGGATATCAACGTGCACATTACCGTGGATGGTACCAATGATCCGGACTGGAAATACCATATCGGATTCGTGCCCGCCATCACCGAACAGAAGGCGCCACCGGGAGGCATCGATACCTACGCCATTATTTGCGGTCCTCCGATCATGATAAAATTCACACAGCCCGTCATGGATAAACTGAGGTATGCCCCCGATCACATTATCATGTCTCTTGAAATGCGAATGAAATGCGGCATCGGGATATGCGGCCGATGCAATATCGGGAAGGAATTCGTATGCAAGGATGGTCCGGTATTTACCCTGGATCAACTCAATCATATGCCGAAAGAGTATTGAGGGACTAGGAAGCATTTTCGAAATTAAAAACTGCTTAATTTTTTTTCCGAAGATCGATAAGCAGTTCATACTCATTATCATCCGGGACTTGTTTCAACGTAAATCCCAATTTTCTTCCCAGGGCCAACATCTTTGTATTTCCCGGTAAAACTCTGCCCCATACCACCTCAACCCGACGATCTTTGGCAAGAGATAGGCAATGTTTCAGCAATTCGGCGCCGATTCCTTTGCCGTGCCAGGGGTCGCCTATGAGAACCGCAAATTCTCCCCGGATCCCGTCTTCCATGATAGCAATACAGCAAATGCCGAGCATCTTCCCGGACCGATCGAGGGCGGTTAATGCAATTTCACAATCCTCATTGATCCGTGCAAAGCTTTCCAGCATATGATCCGGAAAATCCTTTATCGGCGCAAAAAAACGGAAATAGATGCTTTCCGGGGAGAGCGATTCAAAAAGTGACTTCAATAAGGCAACATCATCCGGACGGACAGGACGGATGGAAATCTCGATGCCTTCATCGGTAACGATCTGCTGTGGAAAGCGAATGGATTTAGATGTTTCCACCGAACCAGAAAACGGTGCATAGGAATACAGATCCGGGCTGCTTCCTTCAGGAGACGGTTCGATATCTGAATTAGTAGATTTCTCTTCTATTTTCACGATGATCGACCATATAAAGTAATGGCCCTTGTGTTTTCAGATCTTGTTTGAGATTTTCCAATTTGGAACGATCGATGTCGTATATACGGATATACGCCCAGCGGTATCCTTTCGGTGCACCATCGTATGAGGTGAGAATGCTGACCATCTTACCCCCGTATGCGCGAATCACATCAGCAACATCTTTAATGGAACCAGGTCGGTCTTCCAGTTTGAAACCGAACTGTATGCCTCTTTTCCCGACTCCGGTCAAAGAGATGATCACTCTGAAAAGATCGGTTTGGGTGATGACCCCCACAAGTTTCCCCTCCTTGTCCATTACAGGTACGCCGTTAATTTTGTGTTGCAATAATACTTCGGCGGTTTCTTCCACAGTAAAATCCAGAGGAACAGTGATTGGGTTTTTTGTCATAATTTCCCGCACCTTTATTTTGGTAAGTAAGTACAATAGTTCATGAATTTCAAGCGTGCTGGCATCGGAAGCAGACGCCCGCTTTAAATCGCGATCTGTAATGATACCGGTTAATTTTCCACTTTTGAAGACGGGCAGCATTCGAATATTGTGTTTCTTTAATAAACCCATGGCACCCTGTATGGAGTCATTTTCATCGACCGTTATGACAGGTCGACTCATCCAATCTTTGACTAACATGGTAGCTTCTCCTTTTTGTTTTCATTGTTGTGCTTCGGCTTAAGTAATTTGGATGACATTTCAAACCTCCAGAAAAGAATCAATAACGCTGCTCTGACCTTCGTATACTCAACAGAAGTGTGATATCGTTTATTGTGGATCGTTTGATCTATACACTGGTTGATATTAATATTTAAAAAGCGCAAAGCGCGTGCCAAAGATGCCATTTAAACCAAAATGAGGTTACACTACGATATTTCAAACATTTTTTGCGGCTCTCTCATTTGAGTCTGCGTATCAACAGCGTCTAAAGTGTCGAGTTATTTTACAGAATGTAAAAAACGATGGTTTCCCGAGGAAATGAATTTGATCATGTGCGACAGTCAAACTGTTTTAAACGACAGATTCTATTCAGTGGCCTTGTCTGGCGGTCATCCGTAAATGCTCCTTTTCTGTTGCACGGTGTCCTTAAGCGGGGTTCCGGCTACGAGGTACGATGGGTCAGCCTCGCCGCAAACCCTTATGCGGCTCCCGTCTTGAGACGGGATTTCACCTCTGATTTGAAAAAGGATGCCTTCAACTTGTCCAAGGGAAAAAATCCTCATATATGAATTGGATACATCCCGGTGCTCAATAGGATTTTGGTATGGACACTATCTAAGAATTCACCCTGTTGTTGAATAACGAGTCCTGGTGGTTTTACCTCGGCAGCAGCCCTGCCTTTTCGATTTCTGAGCAGGTCTTTAAAAAGTCGAATCATCAACGACATAGAGCCCTAATGCCCTACCCTCAATCTCCACCCTTCAAACAAATCGAGGATGGAAAATCCGTACCACAGTGTGTAGATAACGTAAAAAAAGAGAGAAACCAAAATGATGCCGATGCGCTCAGAGATGTTTTGGGGCTCAATACCGTAATAATTATAGGCGGTTTCAATGGCTTTTCAGTTAACAAGATCAACTATTTGAGCAGCCTTGAATTTTTTGTATCAATTTAGGTGTTTGAAAAAATGCCCCGTCACCGGTGAAATTCACTTTTTCAGCGGGAAAAACTCGAAAATAAGGGCTCACCCTAATTTTCTCAGACAGTTTCCCGGTCCCAAAAGTGAATTTCACCGGTGACGGGACCGTACAATCCATAACCGTAGTTTTTAAAGGGATAAAATGTTACGGTTTTCTTAACAGGAAACGACATGACCCATACCTCGATTCTTTGAACTGTTTGAAATCCTATGCAAGTGTAGTAAGTATTCGATTGCTCTGTTACAAGGAAAAGGAGGCTCTTAGCATGACAACAAAATATGAGTTCGGCAATGATCCGGTAAAATTCAAACGGCACCAGGCACTCTGGAACAGGGATGAGGTTAAGCGGTCCCTTGTGGGGTTTTCATTTACCGCATGCAAATCATGGAAGGTAAATCAGTATATTACACCGCAGATGCTTAAACCGGAAGAATGGCTGGATGACTACGAGCAACTGTTAAGGGAAGGAGAGGAGGTCCATGACGACATGCTAAGGGGAGCGTGTCCGATCCAGGTGGCGTTTCCCTGCTTTCTACCTGCCATATTGGGCTGTAAAATACGCGTCTTGCCCGACAACGTGCTGGGAGAAGAGCAGAAACTTTCGTGGGAAGAGGCGCTGCGCAAAAAACTGGATCACGATAGCCCCTGGTTTGAGAAATACAAGGAATTTATGGATGCTCTTATCGAGCGCTCGAACGGACGCTATCCCGTAAGCCATGGGGCTGAGCTTGGCCCCACAGACCTCCATGCCCTTTTGCGGGGGCACAGCGAAAGTCTTGTTGATCTGATGGATGAACCTGAAAGATCCGCTGAACTTCTGGCACATATGGGACATATCTTTGCGGAGGCCTGGAAACGCATCCCCCTTTACCATGGCGGATATTTTGACGCCCAGTATCAGCTCTGGGCACCTGGGCCCATCATCAGGATGCAGGAAGACGCCACCGCTGTCTTCTCACCGGATCTTTATCGAAAACTTGTACAGCCTGTGGACAGGATGATCGCCGAACAGTTTGAGTGCAACTTTATCCATCTGCACTCCACATCAATGTTTCTTCTGGATGCCTTTCTTGAGATCGAAGAGCTTCGTTGCTTTGAGATCAACATCGAATCGTTCAACATCCCTGTAAAGGACATGATTCCTTATTTTAAGATGGTTCAGGATGCGGATCGGCCGCTGCTGATCCACGGCTCGGCCACGGCCGATGAGCTGCGCCTTCTGATGGATTCTCTGGATCCCCGCGGGCTTTACCTGCATCTCATGCCGGAAGACAAGGCAGAGATCGAGATCCTGAAACCGATTCTGGGAATGGAATAGACCAATCTGTTTAAAAGACCTGTTTGGCAACACTGACTTTTGGCATTAAGCTGCCTATGATCCGGGGAGCAATGGATTGAAAAGCTTGCAGCCCCACCGCGATAAGCGGGATCTCCGCATCGCTTTGACAGGCTGTGATAAATGCCCTCGCTACTTTAAAACCGCGGCTGCCCTGCCACGCGGATACTCTCTACAATACGGGCTCTCATCATCTCTTCAGGACGGCCGTGCAGCGGATAATAGGATATGATCTCGGAAAGCGCATGGGCATTGATGGTCTTTTCACCCTCCTCTGGATTCCAGCTCTCGCGGATAGCAATGATCTTTTCCATGTAACGCTGCTGCCTGTCGACAGCTTCAAGCCCGCATACAGGACCATGGCCCGGAATGATGCGCGCAGGCTTAAGAGCACGCATCTTTTCAAGGCTTTCAAGCCACAAAGCAACATTGGCCTCCCCCATATATGGATGGTGCTCATTGAACAGGGCATCACCCGTAATGAGAACCCCTGCTTTGGGGACGAACACACCGACAACCTCGGCCATGTGGCCCGGAAGCGGCAGGATCTGTATTTCAACCCCCGCCAGCTCCATGGTCAACTCGCTGGCGAATATGATTTCGGGCACCGATATGTGGGCTGCTGCCATCTCTTCGATTTCATCCTGATTTTCCCAGTTCCATGATTTTACCCATTCCCGCACCCAGGATGGATCGTGTTTTCCCATTTTTTCATATGCCTTCCGGTTGCCGATGATCAATACATCCTGTTCGAAAAGATCGGTGCCGATAATGTGATCACCATGGGGGTGGGAGATGATAATGAATCGAACAGGTTTTTGGTTTTGAGATGCCAGCTCATCGCGTATGGCTTTTGCCTGGCTTAAAAGCAGGGGGGTGTCGACGATAACCGTTCCCTTCTCCGTTGTGATGATGCCCACGTTGCATCCCGGTGAGATCAATTCTGCATACACATTGTCTTTTACATGTTCCATCTCTTATTGCCTCCTCGGCTCTTATTTTTTCCATAACCTCAGTGGTGGGAATCGCCCTTCTACCAGCCCGGGCACATCCCATTTCATCTGGTAGTGGTGTTCTTTTTGCAATCGAATGTTGAATATCTTCGGAAGGGCCTCATACATTTCTTTTGCCGTATCCGGATATTGATCGATGAGGTTTGTCTTCTCTTTTGGATCCTCTATCAAGTTATATAGCTCATCTGTTTTTCCCTCGGCGGCCCGCCGGATATAACTCCATGTTTCGTTTCTGATACATCGCTGGTCGGTGGAAAAAAAACCGCAAATCGCATAATCATGGATTTTTTCACACTGCCCCGTAATCAAGGGCAAAAGATTCTTTCCATGCATATATTCGGCTTCGTTTCCACAACCGATCACATGCAGCAGGGTGGGAAGAACATCTACCACTTCAACGATTGCCTTGATCCGTTTTCCTGCATGTTCTTTTCCGGGAAATCGGATCATGAATGGGATTCTCAAGATCTCGCCGTACAGTTGGTCAACCCCTTTCAATATGCTTCCGTGCTCGCCCAGAGGAATTCCGTGGTCGGCCAGTAAAATAAGAACAGAGTCATCCAAAAGCCCCAGTGACTCGATATGATCGAGTAGTATCCCGATTTGCTTGTCCAGAAAGGACACTTCTGCCGCGTACAGGGCACGGCAGTTTTTCAGTTCCGCTTCGGTCATCCAGTCACATGGCCCGATCTTGGGATTGATGATCCTGGGCCCCCTATAGTCGGGATCAACGTATTTGCTGGCGAATGCTGGGGGTGGATCCCAGGGTTCATGCGGGTCGAAAAAATCGACATAGAGGAAAAAGGGCTGGCAGGAATCATGGGCGTATTTGAGCCATTGAACACTTTCCCTGCGAACAAGCGCTGCAAAATATTGTTCTTCATCATCTGGATCACGTCCGGCGATGTTTCTCAAATATTGATCCAGGATTCGAATAGTCCATGCTCCTTCCATTTTGGGGCTTATGTATTTTGTTAGATCCTTTCCGTGGGGTCTGACTTCATAGGCGTCGATCGATTGGCCGCGAATCCAGCGGAAATTGTGAAAGCCTCGATGATAATTCATATTCGGCTTAAACAAATGAAACGTATCGGTAATCATGGCGGATTTGTAATCGAGCTCATCGAGAATTTCGGCCATGGTTACATCCTGGGGGGTGAGCTCCTGCCAGAAACGATTGGTCAGGGTGTAGTTTCCCGTAAAAAGAGCCGTCCGCACCGGCAGCGTGGGAAGTCCCTCGGGATACGCATTTTCAAAAACAACGCAGTCGCCTGCCAGCTTGTCGATGTTGGGCGTCTCGATCCAGTCGTTTCCGTAACATCCTAGATGGTCCTGTCTTAAACTGTCACACATGATCATGATGATGTTCATCGTCTCCTGCCTTATCTTCTTCTCGGATCGACATGAGTGTTCTAATTAGTGCCCATCCACAAATCGTAGGAAGCACTATTGGGTGTCCAATTCATAAATGAGGATTTTTTTCGTTGGGCAAGGCCACACAAGGGTTTGCGGCGAGGCGTACAAATCGTACGTCGCAGCCGGAAACCCGCGGAGAACGCCGCCCAACGGGAAAAAGACCATTTATGGATGGACACTAATTACAAAGCTGTGACTTATCTCTATATTCCCGCTTCAGGGTTAAATACGATTTGAAATGGTTATAGCAAAGCATTTGCAGGTTTGCCATACCTTTTAAATATCGGTTAAAACAACTGCTCGGTGCACGACATATCTTAATCTGCTGCAGTAATCGTTTTTAAGCACGTTAAACTCATGAAAAAGGATGCCTGTTGTCATATGAAAACAGTTGGTATATTTGTAAAGCTAATTTGGGCATTTAACTATTTATAGGCCTGCAGCTCTGCAAGTGGAACTTCCACTTTGCATCAAGAAGCTGCAGGCAGTACTCTATCTGTTTTTGTTCAACAGGAGGAACGGCGTTATGGATAATCAAAAAAATGCGGAACTTTACGGCTCTGCCAGGATCGAGCCTGTCCAAGATATTGTTGCAGGCAGCCATACCACCTTTCGATTGATTTATATCACCGGATCTGCTGGCATTTTAACAGGGGGGCATATCCGTATCTATACAGATTCAGATACCGACTGGGAGCTGCCCCAGTTTGACGACCCCACGGGGGCTGATTATATGACCTTACAGTCTCCTGTGTCTGCGTGTATTTCATTGATGGTAAAAAATGTAAAAACCCTGCTTCTCACGGTAGTGGGTCAGCCACTTAAGCCCGGTGATAAGATCGTTTTGACTTACGGAGACAGATGCAACGGAGGTCCTGGAACACGTGCTCAGACCTTTGTCGAAGAAAAACGTTATTTCTGGGTATCGGTGGATACAAACGGAGATGGCAGTTACGTTACCTTGAAAGATTCTCCATTTGTACGAATCGTGGGTGACAGGGCTAATAGAATAGTGGTTGTGGTACCGTCTGTGGTGGAGCCGAATAGGCCGTTTCGTACTGTTATCAGGGCTGAAGATAAGTGGGGAAATCCCTCTCAATCTTATTCGGGAAAAGTGAAAATCCAGGGCGAAGGAGTCGAGCTGCCGGATTACGAGATTCGATTCAAACCTGAAGATGCAGGGGTCTATGTGCTTGAAGGCTGTAAGTGCTTAAATCCCGGGCTGTTCACGGTAAAGGCCGAAGATCCTGTTGAAGGATTTTTCTCAGAGAGCAATCCAATCTTTTGTACGGACAGGGCTTCGAAATACAGGCTTTACTGGGGCGACCCTCACGGGGGCCAGGTAGAAATGGCCGCAAAAATACCCGACTTCTTCAAATATGCTCGCAATGTCTCGGCCATTGATTTCACCGGATATCAGCGAAACGATCATTCCCTGAGTACAAGGGATTGGGATTTACAACAAGCAGCAGAGATAGAGTTTTATGAACCGGGTCGGTTTGTTCCATTACCAGGTTTTGAATGGTCCGGCACAACAGAAAAAGGCGGCCATCACAATGTCTACTTCAGGCGGCACAACCAGCCCATCCGCCGTTCAAGTCACAGTGATCTTAAGGATAAAAGCGACCTGGATACCGATCTGCCGCATATTACCGATGTTTACAGTGCCTATCGTTATAAAGACGTGGTGATCACACCCCATGTAGGGGGTTATCCAGCAGATCTGAATCATCATGACCCCAGCCTTGAACCGGCCATTGAAGTCATCTCAACCCACGGCACCTTTGAATGGTTTCTTAAAGAGGCTTTAAAGCGCGGCTATAAAGTGGGATTTGTAGGCGGCAGCGACGGTTACACCGGCAGGCCGGGGGGCGAGTTTCCGGGATATCTTGAACGCCGCTATTCAAAGGGAGGATATACGGGTCTTTACGCAGAAGAACTTACGCTTGAATCGATTCTTGAAGCGCTAAAAGCCCGCCGATGCTATGCCACCACGGGCAAGAGGATTATAGCAAGCCTTACAGCAGACGGACACTTCATGGGAGAAGAGTATATCAGCAGGTCTGCTCCGAAGATTTCGGCCATGGTTTCAGGAACAGCTCCACTTGAGAGCATCGAGCTTTTTCGGGGGCTTCAGAAAATCTATCGCCATCCGATTTCGATGTCATACGCTGCCAACCGCATCCGCCTGCTCTGGCAAGGAGCAAGTGCGAAAGCCAGTTACACCGGTGTCATCTGGCAGGGCTCTGTGTCGGTTTCGGGGGCCAAAATCACAGATGTGGAAGTGTTGCGATTCGACAGCCCACGTTCCAGAATCTTTCATAGGACTGATACCGGGCTGAACTGGTATGCAGTCTGCTGTGGTTATTCAAGCGGCATGATTCTGACGGTGGACACCGACGTTCAAGCCGAATTTACGGTGTCCATAAACACCTCGCTTATCCGTTCAACACAATATGGAGGATTTGGCAATCAACCTCCCATGAAGATGTCTTTTTATCCTGCAGAACGACTGACTTTCGGCTTCAATCTTAACGAATTATCATCGGTACCCAAAGAGATCGAAATCGGCTTTTTAAACAGAAAACTGCTCATCTCGCTTGCTCCGAATAACGACGCCGGGACAACTGCCGAATTTACCTATAAAGATCCTTCCCCAAACCCTGGGATTAATCCTTACTGGATGCGTATAAAACAGGTAGATATGGAAATGGCCTGGACCAGCCCGGTGTTTTTAGATTATACAGGGTCACAGGACGGTTGCTGACCTGGGACTTAACCAAGGGGCCAAGAAGCCGAAGATCTCTTGGCGTTGACAAACAAAAAATGACAGCGTTCTCTGCATTCTCTGTGGCTCTGCCGGTGAATCATTTTAATATCACCGGCATAAAATACGTTATCCTGGATTGAGCGGTTCATCGTTCCGCGTTCAGGGTTAAAATTCACAAATACCGTGTGTTAAACCAGCAATTCTCGGTGAACCATAAAACTCGTCTAATTTCGCCGGATAATCGGATTTTTGCGCGCACAAAACTCGCGCATAAAAGTGAGCCTAAAACGAGCCCGTCAACTCCGTGAGCTTTTCAATGCGGTAAGGTGCCAGTCGGGATCCTCCAGGGCTTCGTAGATGATCCCACCTTCAACGTCTCTGGGCATGGGCCATCCCAGAAGATAACATAGCGTTGGAGCCACATCTATGACACGCACCTGTCTTTGCAAAGCGGTCTCTTTCCGCACCCCGGGCCCTGACATGATGAAAACCGAGTGCTGGCCGCTTAGACCAAATCTGCCCACCGGCAGATGTCGTCCATGGGCGCCATCAAAGCCCGGATCGAAAGCATATACCACATCTCCGACCAGCTCTCCCCACAGGTTTATTACTTCGGCGTCTTCCCGGGTAAGGGCCAGTTTAAAAGGCCTCCTGCCGGTTTCGGGATCTCTATAGGTCATCAACGCGTCGATGATCTCCCTTTGGGTCTTTTCATAGTCTTCAGGATCCACAATGCCTGTGGGTTCTCGGCCTTTTAGATTGATGAAAATATGAATGGTACCCACCCGAGCTGCCCGTGTTTTTGACCAGTCGATATTGCCGTTTTTCCGGTAAAGAAATCCAGTGGCTTCAAGAACCTTGTTTACATCCATCTGCCGAAACTGGCTCGGGGTGCCGCCGTGATCGGACGCAATGACCACAACGGTATCCTCGTCTGCAAGTTCAAGAATACGCCCGATCCAGCGGTCTATGGAGGCATATGTTTTGTCGAGGCCGTTTCGACAGCGTTTAATGGTTTCCGGATCAGCGCCACTGATGGGATCCGATTGCCCTATAAAAAAATGATCGCAGTAATCAGAGGCATGTGTCTCCACGAACAGTATGTCCCATGGCCTGCTGGAGGCAAGGTAATGGGCCACCTGCGCCAGGTGCTGGTGGTGGTATTCCAGCAATTCAAAAAAGGTTTCATCATCAATTAATCCCAGTGCATCCCTGCCGGGATTTTGCAAAAAGGGACCGACATGTTCGTTAAGTTCATCTGCGATGGTCTCCGGGTAAGTATATCCCTTGACAGGCCATATCTGGGGCATAAACAGCTCGAGCCGATCGGCGTTTTCGCTTAACGTAATCAGCTTCATCCGAACGTTGCCTTCAACCGCAGTGCCGTCGATTTCAAAGGATTCCAGCCACCACCGACTCCACTGCCCTGCAGAAAGTTCAGCCACCATGTCTCTGCCGTCTTGGGTTCGACAAATTCGTACGTTTCGATAGCCTTCAGCACCCGGGGCATAAATGAGAGCGTACAGGGTTTTTGGAATACCACTCTTGCCTCGCAGCATGATGTCACGGCCCCTGGCAAGCGGCCTGATGGTCAATTCGGCTTCGAGAATCGGTTTGTGGGAATCCGGCAGGTTGCGCCACAGGGTTGTATCCACCGGGTTTAGAGATACGGGATCATAAGGTGTGCCCTCTTGAAGTGCGCTTGGATCAACGGCTTCGGAATCGCGAGCCCCACCGATGGGCCGAGCTGTCCAGTTGCCGGCAACAAACAGGTGATAACCGCAGATCTGATGATGGTTGGAAACTCCGGGCCCCGTTCCTTCCACCTGAACACCATTGATTATGGTAGGTGGCCATGACATCTCCACCTTGACAAGGATCGGCTTTTTCCCGGCTCGTTCTGCTGTGTTCCACAGATATTCGGCTTTCGAAAGCCTGGTATCGATTCCCCATATGGTTTCATCAAGAGGTTTGCCTCTTGCGCGAATATTGAAATCCATCACTTCGTGGGTTCCATGCCATGCCCCCGTGTAAAGTGCTGTCCAGCCGGGTGGGGTAAGCGTAGGATAGGTACCAAGCATGGGGCGATAAACACCATGGGCCAGAAGTCTTTTGACATTAGGCATGTTCCCCCACTGAACCTGATTTAAAATCAACTCCATGCTCGCACCATCGATTCCGATAACAATCGCTTTCTGCGCCTGGCTTTTCATTCCTGCTCCTCCTTGACAAGATAAATTTGCATTCTCTTGGCGGTAAAAATTGACCTTTAGCATCATTTATAGTTTTGTCAACCGGATCAGCAAACTTCTTGCGCTGTTTCAGGTCTCACTTAAGCGAATAGCAGCCTTCCGGTCGGGTATTTTTCAGTTGAACTCTGTTTTACCAGACAAATAGAGCTTGGTGGAGAAAAGATCAGCTAAAAACGGCTTGACTTGATTAACTCCATCGATTAATAGATAAATCACGAATGCGCAAACAAGCCCTAACATTATCTTGTCCAATAACCTTCACATGTTTGAGGATGTTATGATTAAAGGCCACTTTAAGGTACCGCTATTAAGCCTCTAAGAAGTTCTGTCTTCTTAGAGGCCAGAATTTGATCGACTCATCCAAACCATAAAAAGTTTTTCTCCGGGACTTTTGAGTTGAACGAACTGATTCAACAAATCCTGGAATGTGTAGTATCCCAGCGGGCAACCTGAGAAAAGTTTTCTCTAGTTTAGAAGTTGTCGTTAAAGTTCATACCCTATTTTGGGAAAAATCAATGCCTTGGAGGATGGAGTTGTTTTCTTACCACTAATCTTACAGCAGAAATGATCTGCTGCGGCTATCTTTTCATTTAGTGACAGCTCGGGTTAATATGGAGAGGTCCGAGAAAAAATCCTGATAAATTATAGAACTTGAAAGGAGGTAAGACCATGCGGAAAGTAACGGTTATTGGGCTTGTTTTACTGCTTGCCCTGGTGTTTGCATTTCCTGTGGATGTGAGCGCCAAGGTGAACTGGCGCAGATTCGAGGGTGAATCCATAAATGCCATCTTTTTTACAGCAGCATACATCGATGCCTGGTTCCGCCCGATGGCCAAGAGGTTCAAGAAAGAAACGGGTGTGACCATCAAAATGGAAGTGTTGCAGGCAGGACAGATGCGCAAAAAACAGGACATCATGCTCGCAGGCAAGGATGAAAACCTTGATCTTATCATGCTTCAAATGGATAACCGGGGAGGAAAACTGACCGCTGCCGGCCACCTGGAAAACCTGGAGCCGTATCTGGCAGATCCCAATCAAACCCCTGCAAATCACGGATATCCACAAGACTGGCTGGGCGGGTGACTGAACACGGCCAAAGTCATCGGCGGTCAGCCGATCAACAACATTGTATGGTCCGCACAGGCTCAACTGCTGCACATTCGAAAGGATCTGTTCAAGAAGTACAATGTAAAGGTGCCAACCACCATGGAAGAACTTGAGGAGGCAGCGAGAAAACTGACCATAGACGAAAACGGAGATGGCAAACCGGAAATCTATGGCTTTCTTTCCCGTGGCAGGGAACGCTTGATTACCGCAAGCTTCGCTACCTATCTCTGGAACCACGGGGGGAGCTGGTTTAAAAAAGAAAACGGCAAGAAAGTATCAAACATCAATTCCAAGGAATCAATCGATGCCTATGTTTTTTACGGGCGGATGATTCGCAAGTACGCTCCTCCGGCAGCCCTGAACAACAGACCACCGGCCAATGCAGCTTTATTTGCCGCCGGGAAAACAGCTATGTTGTCCGAGTTGAATTTCTGGATGGCGCTCAGCGAAGATCCCAAAAGATCTCGGGTCGTGGGCAAGACCACAACCATTCTCGTGCCCCGCGGCCAGGCAGGAAGCTATCCCAACCTGCCCACAACCTCACTGGCAATCCCGAAATATTCAAGAAAGAAAGAAATCGCTTACATGTATATTATGTGGATGACTCAAAAGCATATCATGCAGATGGGCCAGAACGCTGCGGTGCCGATGTGCCGTCGATCTGTATGGGAAGATCCCTCTTACAAAGCACCTACCCCCGGCTGGGGAGCATCGGCTAAAATCGCCGCCGAATACGGCATCGCCATTGCCAAACCCCAGTCTGTTGCCATCGGTCAGATGCGGGATGCCGCAGCAGCGGTTATGGAAGTTGCGATACGGGACGGTTCCAGAGCGGCCATCCAGGCAGAAGCGGATAAGCAGGCCAAGATCATGAACGAACTGATCGAAAAAACAGAAAAGGGCATCGACTTCCGTGGGGCCACACCCGAAGATTACAAGAAGATGCCTGAGTCCGAACAGCTTGTTCCCATCAAGGTAGAAGGTCTGGAAAATCTTGGAAAGTAACATTAAAACTACTTCCTGTTTCCTGTGCGGGTGGGCCGAAAATCATATCGGTCTGCCCGCGAGGAGCAGATGGTAACTGTTCCGTTTAAAGAGGCACCTACAATGCAGACCGAAAAACTCGCAGCCCCTATGGTGGACATAACCGGAAGCATCGCCTCATTAAAGGACCGTGTTCTTGCCTGGGTAGACCGCAATATGGCGGTGGTTTTCAATATTCCGACCGCTGCGTTTCTTTTAGGGTTGATCGCCTTTCCGGTGTTTCTGGTGCTGTGGACCAGTTTGACCGACTGGCAGTTGATCACCAAGCAAAAGGCGGAATTCGTCGGACTGGCGAATTACATCAGTGTCTGGACAGAGGAACGATGGCTGAACGGCATTTTCAACACCTTTTATTTTGCCGTCTGTACAGTGCTTGGCCAGTTGACTCTGGGCATGGCCTCGGCTTTGCTGTTCAATCGCCAGTTTGCCGGAAAAACCTTTTACCGGTCTGTCTGGATGATGCCCATGATCTCAATGTCCGTGGCAATCAGCCTGGTATGGGCGATACTATTTAACACCACCTATGGTTTGTTGAATTACATTCTGAACAGCCTGGGACTTCCCGCAATCGAATGGATCACAAGCCGTGAATGGGTGATGCCTTCCCTGATACTTGTCGGTATCTGGCAGCATACCCCTTTTATGACCCTGATCCTGCTGGCCGGGCTGCAATCGCTGCCAACGGACCCTTTTGAGGCGGCTCGTATCGACGGGGCTTCCAG
This sequence comes from Deltaproteobacteria bacterium, assembly GCA_019309565.1. GTDB lineage: Bacteria > Desulfobacterota > Desulfobacteria > Desulfobacterales > SURF-15 > JAFDFZ01. The sequence goes on along the minus strand of JAFDFZ010000016.1, from coordinate 20,822 downwards.
GTGGCAAATTTTTGTCAACATCACGCTGCCTCTTATGCGGACCCATATCATCGTTGCAACCGTTCTGCGCTCGATCTTCGCTTTAAAGCAGTTTGATATCATCCTGGCCATTACCGACGGAGGACCCCATTACGCCAGCGAAACCATGAACATCAACATCTACTTCAACGCTTTCGAGTACGGCTATATGGGGTTGTCCTCTGCAAAAGGGGTGCTTTTCTTCTGTTTTATCCTGATTATTCAATTAATCCTGGTAAGTTTGAGGAGGCGAGAATGGTCCTACTAAAACAGCTTCTGCCCAGGCGGGCTTACAGGCTACTGGAGAAGATTTTCACTCAACTGGTGATGATCGCCATGGTGGGGCCCTTCTTCTTTGTTTTCTTCTACATGTTCTGGAGTTCGCTGAAACCCGACTACCTGTTCTTTGAACCCGGTGTATGGATTTTCAAACCCATTTTCATGAACTTCACCGATGTGATCACCCAGAGTGATATCGTACCGAACATCATAAACAGCGTTATCATCTCTTCCTTCGCCACCTTTATCGGGCTGTCCTGCGGCATCCTGACCGCATATACGGTAGCCCGCTTCAATTTACAGAAGCTTGCCAACGCCATTCTGGTAACCCGAATGATCCCCTACATCACCATGCTGGTGCCCATATGGATCGTTTACAAGAAAGTAGGGCTGCTAAATACCTATACCGGCCTGATTATCTCTCACCTGGTGATAACCATCCCCTTCGGGGTATGGATCATGATGGGCTTCATCGAGGATATCCCCAAAGAACTGGAAGAAGCCGCATGGATTGACGGCTGTTCGCGTACTATGGCGTTTTTTCGGGTGATCATCCCGCTTAGCACTCCTGGAATCGTGGCAACGGCTATTCTATGTTTCATCTTTTCCTGGAACAACTTCCAGATGGCGCTTGTGCTTGGGGGATTTGATGTGAACACCGCTCCGATTTCGGTATTTAAATATGCCGATCCCGAAGCGGGCAGCATGGGCCAGATGATGGCCGCTGCAACCCTGGTTACGATTCCCGTATTTTTTATCGTTTTGTTTATTCAAAAACAACTTGCCGCCGGTCTAACCATCGGGGGCATCAGCAAGTAAATCATAGTGCCGGAATCGCATTTTCTCTATGGTGGAATGTCTTTTGAGATGGGACCCATTTCCCAGTAAGGTACAGAGCCTCCACCATCCTTTAGTATCAGGCTCCACATCTTCTCGCATATGTCCGGATGATCCGATGCAATATTGTGTTTCTGCTCAGGATCCTCGATATTGTCATATAGCCTGAAATCTGTCTTATTCGACCTGCAAAAAAACGTATACTGATCGTCCCGAATCCAACAGTAACTTTTGAACATGGATGTCACATAGTCTCTGATCTTCTTCTTTTCGCCCGAGATTAATGGCAGCAGGCTTTGTCCTTCAGCCCAGCCGGGAATATCAAGCCCAAGGCTTTCAAAAATGGTGGGATACAGGTCATGGTTGTAAACCAGGGTTTCGATCTGTTTTCCTTTGCCGATGCCATCCGGATGTTGGATGGCCACGAACAGATCCATCAGACAGGGGTATAGTCCGGACATGTGCTTTCCCACGTATCCGTTTTCTCCAAGCTGGTGTCCGTGATCTGAAAGCACGATGATAAGTGAATTTTCATGAAGCCCGAGCTGATGGACTTTCTGCAGGAAATATCCAAGCCAGGTATCGACCATGGTGACTTCCCCGGCATACAGGGCACGCATGTGTTTAAGCTCCTTATCTGTAAGGTAGGTTGTGTAGTCTTCCACATAGTCGGGGTTTAACACCTCTATTCCATCATAACCCGGATCGTACATATCCCTGTAATACTGGGGTGGATCCCAGGGCTCGTGAGGATCGAAGCTGTCAATGTAAAGAAAGAACTTTTCCGTGTTGTAGTTTTCCTCAAGCCACCGGGTGGCGCGCCTAAACACCTGTGCGCAGAAGTAATCTTCTTCGCTCTGCCGGAAGGATACATTTCTAAGATACATCTGCAGCTCCTTGACCTTGCGGGCCTGAAGGTTCATCTTCGGCGTTACATGCCGCTTCCAGTCCAGGTTGGTAAGCGTTCTGCCCGTGTGATACCTATCGCACTCCTGACCCCGAATCCAGTGCCACTCCTCGAAACCTCGATGAAAATTCATATGAGGGCGGAAGGTATGAAATACATCGGTAACAAGCGCGGTCTGGTACCCGTTTTCGAGGAGGATCTCAGCCAGTACTTTCTGATCCTTGGGAATGGGAACCCACCCAGGATTGGGTAACTTCGGATCATATTCCCAGTCCGAAAAGGGATAACACCGCCGGCCGGTAAAAAGCGCGCGTCTGACCTGCAGGGTCGGAATCGACTCTGGATAAGCCCTCTTGAACAATACCCCCTCGTTTGCAAATCGATCCAGGTTTGGTGTTCGTATCCACTGGTTGCCATTGACACCCACGTGATCCGCTCGCAATGAATCGATCATCACCATTATCAGATTCATACTTTAAGCCTCCTTCTATCTAATAAAATTGGGGTCTTGGTTTTAAGTCCCAAGTTCACCGCACGTTAATGGGTTCTTGCCAAAATTGCAAGCCCCAGTTAATTGGTGTTCAGGCTCAAATGTATTTGACTTCTATTTTGAAATCGATCTATTTAAAGAGCTTCAGAGGACAGATTGCAATTATGACTTATATAAAAGAGATATTGAAACAAAGGAGAGAATAATGAATTTTATCCTGGTGATTTTAGATTCGCTAAGAAAGGACCATGTCGGAGCTTATGGAAACAACTGGATTAAAACACCCAACCTGGATCAGTTTGCCAGGGAAAGCGTGCGTTTTAATATGGCGTATCCGGAATCGGTACCGACCCTTCAATTCAGAAACGCCACGCTTACAGGAAAACGGGTGTTTCCATTCAAGCGCTGGAAACCTCACCGTGCCTCGTATCCTTATATCGAGCGATACGGTTTGACTCGAGACCTAACATTGCCCGGCTGGGCACCCATAGCCCATGAAGATACCACAATGGCCGAGCTGTTCAACGAACATGGTTACGAAACCTTCATGGTAACCGACTGCCTGCATCAGTTCTACCCGGGAATGAACTTCCACCGCGGGTATCATTCCTGGAACTGGATAAGAGGACAGGAGTGGGATATGTGGCGCACCGATCTGCTTGCTGCACAAAAACCGGATCTGTCCAGGTTTTTTTCAGATCGCACCGATATGAATCACCCGAAGGTCTGGGAGATCGAACGAAACGTGATGAACACCGCCTTCAGGGAAAGCGAGGAAGACTATTTTGCACCTCAGGTCTTCAGAACGGCCACAAAATGGCTGGAAGCAAACTACCGCAAAGAGAAGATTCACATGTACATCGACTCGTTCGATCCGCATGAACCCTGGGATCCACCGGGATATTACAGGGATCTTTATTATCCAGGATATAAAGGCAAGGAAGTGATCATGCCCATCTATACAAATGAAGCTCTTGGTTATCTCACAGAAGATGAACTTAAATACATGAAAGCCTGTTATGCCGCTGAGGTTACCATGGTGGACACATGGTTCGGGTACTTTATGAACAAGGTAAAACTGCTGGGGCTTGATAAAAACTCGGTCATTATCGTTGTATCAGACCATGGTCATCAGCTTGGGGACAAAAATTATACCGGTAAGATACCCCAGGGGATGCTTCCCTGCCTGCTTGATCTTGTTTTGTTCATTCATCATCCAGAGGGCATCGGTGCAGGCAGCGAGGTGAATGCATTTGTTCAGAATCACGACATTTTGCCGACGGTCTGCAGTCTGGTGGGAATCGACATACCGCAATGGTGCGAGGGAGAGAACATCTGGTCGCTTGTTACAGGAGAGAAAGAAAAGATCAGAGATTACGTGACCAGCATCTTCAAGGACTTTGTGTGGGTAAGAGATGAAAAATATTGCATGATATCCAAAACCGACAAGACCCTGATTGAACTGTTCGATATTAAAGACGACCCGCAGTGCGCAAACAACATTGCCAGGGGAAACGAGGATATCATCAAGCGAATGTGGGATCTTCTTGAGAAAGATGCCGGCGGTGAGGTGCCGGTTATAGATGTCTCCTTTCCCATGGTAGATGCTAAAAAAGAAGTATGATCAACTGAGAGAGGAGATCAGTCAAAAGAAAGCGGATAACGCCCATATTTTCTGATGGCTCTTACCATCGCCACATAGTTTTCCGGATTGACCCCCGAGTGGATGGAATTGCTGGACATGCATATCAGCCCACCGCCTTTTCCAGCTTTTCTTATCACTTCTTTTGTCTCCTGCTCTACTTCTTCAACTGTGCCTGAAACCAGGCTGAAGGCACAGCTCACGTTTCCGCACAGACATACCCGGTGGCCGAATTTTTCTTTTGCCTCTCCAATATCCATTCCGGCCATGGGGTCGATGGGGTGCAAGCCGTCAATGCCTGTATCGAGAATGACATCGTAGATGGGCCAGATGTTTCCGTCTGTGTGTTTTACACAGGGAATACCCAAACTGTGCGAATATTCAACAAGCCTCTTAAGCGGGGGGGCGAGAAATCTTTCCGTAAACTGCCGGGATACCATGGGTTTTTCGGTCATGGCCCAGTCTCCGTTGATCCAGAATACATCGGCGCCTGCTTCCGCGCAATTTTTCATGTATCGCATCTGGTAGTTCAGCAGGATCTCATTGGCCTTGTCGATGAGATCCGGATTTTTCACCATGGCCCGAAAATAGCCCACGTCTCCCAGAAAATTCTCCCGACCAAGCGCGAATATGTCGGTTACCCCTACAACGATGGCCCGTTTTCCTTTAAACCTTTCCACCAGTTGCCGCAGACGTTCGTATCGCCAGGGCAGATCAGGATCAGGGGCCTTATAGTTATCCAGATCTTTTTCCGATTTTATCGCCGGCTCCGTGGGAACGGGGTTGTCTTCCGTGGTATACCGTACCAACCCACCCCATTGGTCCCGCTTGATTCGTTTGTTTTCATCCACCATCTCATAGCTCCAGGAATGGATGCGGTCGACAAACCGTATTCCGTCCAAATCCATGTGTTCAATGAATTCTTCTTCAGTTGCTCCCGGCAGTATGGCCTTTCGCACCTTTTGTGCGACCCTTTCAAAATGGGGGACCACATCGGGTTCCTTAAGCTCAAGCGCCGTCAATATACGCTCAAGACCACTGAGTTTGTTCATTCTTGTTTCTCCTTCTTTAATCATTTTCCGATAAGGGCAGCAGCCACTCTGGCAGCACTGGGAGCGTCTTTCGCGTGCGCATCTGCTCCGATCTTCTGCGCCCACTCAGCACTGGTTGGTGCTCCGCCGACCATGACCTTAACTTTATCTCTTAAACCCGCTTCTTTGAGCGCTTCGATCGTTTTTGCCACATTCGGCATGGTCATCGTAAGAAGCGATGATAGGCCAAGGATCCGGTACTCCCCGGTTCTAACCGCTGAACAAAACTCCTCTGCAGACACATCCACCCCCAGATCCGTTACCTCCCATCCATTGCCTCTTAACATCATGATGACAATGTTTTTCCCGAGATCGTGAATATCTCCTTTAACGGTCCCAATGGCGTATTTTCCTTTAAAGGCGGCGTGCTCTTTTCCCGGGATCGGTTCGATCAGCTCCAGTGCCTTTGATACGGCATCGCCTGATACGATAAGTTCCGGTAAAAAATATTCCCCGGATTCGAACAAATCCCCAACCTGCTTCAAGCCGGGAATCAGAGCCCTGTCCAGAATTTCGAAAGCAGGGATATTGTCTTTAAGAGCTGTGGCTGTCAGCCTGAAAGCGGCATCGCTGTCGCCCCGAACAATCGTTTTTTTAAGTTCCTCAAGATCAATCACATTGTCTCCTTTCTAAAAATATTCAGTTTCTGCTCCAGGGAGCTGACCACTGCCATCTATCTTTAAACCTTATTAATAGCATAGTCAAACACCGGAACGCACAGCATTCCAGTAAATATGCTTGCTTTGAAAATTGAAAATCTAAAGGATATCAAGCTTTTAATACTTGATATAATCACCGTTTACGGCTAGGCAATTGATTAGACTTCGGAAAGATGGGGCTACAATGTGCTTGACATAAAATTGAATCTTTGATGGATTGATCAGGTTTTTACCGTAACAGGGTCAATGAAGCTTGAGTCGAATAAAATTTTTTAGGGTAAAGGAATTACATGGAAGCTTTCAGGCGCCCGTCCATACGAAACATCGAACCCAGCCACATTACCCGGTAATCATCTGATAAATATATCCTGCGATCAAGGAGCCGGCAATTCCTGAGCCGAGGTAGATAGCAAAGGTCTGCCGCCTGACAAGGGCAAATACCGCGGTCATGGCAGGAATCGTTGTTACCGGGCCCGCAATCAAAAATGCCAGCGCGGCACCTGTGCCCATGCCGTTTTTTAAAAGCCCTTCGACGATGGGAATCGCAGCCACCCCGGAGGTGTAAACAGGAATGCCGATGGCCGTGGCAAGGGGTATTGCAAAAAGTTGATCCTTACCGAGCACGGAAGAAATCCAAGCTGGATCCACATAATTTACGATTAAAGATTCAAGAATAAAGGCAATAAGAAGCCATTTGCCAAGGAAAAGGGAGATATTCCAGGCCTCAGGCCAGAAACTTTTCCAAAACTTACCACCCGGCTTTTCCACCGCACTGCCTTCTCCTTCTGAACCGCAACACGTTGTCCTTGAAAGAGCCAATCCATGAAGCTGATCGTTGAGCAATCCCCGGGATGAAAGCCAGTATATAAGGTAACCGGCTCCTGCACCGATGAAAATAGCGGCTATCAACCGTGCAACTGCGTAATCCATCCCCAGCACCCCTGCTGTAAGAACAAACATCGAGGGGCTCATCAAAGGAGAGCTGATCCAGAAGGCCATTACCGGCCCAAGAGGCACCCCGCTTGCCAGCAATGCGGCTATCAGGGGTATTACACCACAGGAACAGATGGGAATGGTTGCCCCGACAGCGGCAGCGCCTGCAATGGCGATTTTCTGTCTTTTATTGAATATCGCTTTGATCCGGTCCGAGAAACCAGAAACGGTGACCCATGCGGATATGCCCACACTCAGTAGAAAGAAAGGCAGGATCGACCAAACCGCTTTGCCAACGAATAAAAGGTTTAACAGGACGTGGCGCCAAAAGACTTCGGGCTTTAAACCGGGCAGAATGCCCGCACTGAATACCAGGATCGTTATCCCCGCAAGCCCGGCGAACCCCCACAACCAGGGCGCTATGGGTTTTTGCAGGATGGAAGATGATACAGCTTCATCAGTGCTGTTTTCACCCATTGCGGCTGTATTACCGGAAGTGGTCTCACAGCAAGGCTTTGCAGACGATTTCTTAACTGGCAGGCTCTCCATAATTTGAAGCCCCTGTGCCGATCCACAGCATCCTGTGGCGGCAGGGGTGTGCTTGTTTTTCTTTTCTGTCCATATGGTATCGTCCATGGTTTCTGTTCCTCCTGAAAATCGATCAGACATATATCCATATTTTTAGAATTATAGAAACATTTTTAAAAAAAATATCGCTTTCCGACTCCGAGTGATGGTTCATTTACATTCAGGCACACCGGCACAGCATTCAGATTGAAGAAAATCGATCAACTCCCGCAGTGAATCGTACTGGGTCGTACAATAAAGCGTTCTGCTTGCGCGCTGCTGTTTAATGAGTCCAACGGAAACCAATCTTGAAATATGGTGCGATAAAGTCGAAGCCGGTATTTCAAGCGCCTTTTGAATCTGTCCCACCGGCACCCCTTCAGGGCCCACCTTTACAAGGTATCGAAAAATGGCAAGCCGTGTGGCGTTGCCCAGCTCGCTCAGCCTTTTTGCTGCAACTTCTTGATTCATGAAGCAAACATAGATCGTAAATCAACACATGTCAACTATATTTTTAGAAATATCGAAATATTTGGGATGACAGGGCCGGCGTTGACTCAGGTGATGTAATGAGCTAAAAATATATTTAAAATGTGTCACATAATTCCGGAGGAAAGAAACCGATTACACAAGTCGTTCCGATCCACCGTAATTAATCTATTCCCTTACACAAGGATTTCACGAAAAGGTGAGTGAATTGAGGATTGCCGAAATTTGCAAAAATTATGATATCGCTATCTGTTATCTTTTTGGATCCAAACAGCAACAGGGACTTGCGCTTTTACAGAGGAAACGTGTTGTGCTTGAGGATAGTGAATCTGATATCGACTTTGCTGTTTTGTTTAAATCGGTTCCAGAAAACAGTCTTGACACATATGCCAGACTGAGCGTTGACCTGCAGGCTTTAGTGTCGCCATATAAGGCGGATCTCTTATTTCTGCATGAAGCCGACCACCTTATTCAATTAGAGGCCGTCAGGGGAATCAAGGTTTATTCGTTTGATGAGACCTTCAGAGCAGCTTATGAAGAAAAGGTAATGATGTTTGCATCTGATGAGCTGGAAATATTTAAACTGAATGAAAAAGATTTCTTCGAGGCGATCGAAAATGGTTATTTCGAATTTGAATATAAAGCTGATAGAAGATAGACTCGGGTTTATAACCAAATCTTTGGTAAAGTTGAAAAAGCTGTCCGGCTATGATGAGGATGTATTCCTTGCCGAGGATAATCCTGCGATTGCCGAAAGCTATCTAAGACGCTCCCTTGAGGCCATATTCGATATTGCAAGACACATTATCGCTAAGCGCGCAGGAAAGGGTATTGTAGAATACAAAGAAATTGCAGCCGAACTTGGCAAGATCGGTGTTCTCACGCCTGAGTTATCGGAAAGACTGAGGCTGATGGCAGGTTATCGAAATCGTATGGTGCACCTTTATCACGAGGTAACCGACAGAGAACTGTTTACCATCATAAAGAACAATCTTTCTGATATTGAAAATTTTGTTTTACAAACAAAAGAATTTTTAAAGGAATACAATAAACAGAAAGCCAGCCTGAAATAAGCATCTCAATGCCCCGAATCTGCTGCACCCGGCCATGTAAATGACGATCTTGGGAATAATCCAGATGATAAAACGCCGCCCATGAAAGTACTCCGGAAAAGGGAGTGAAAAACGAAAACCTATTAGGTTTCGGGTAATATGGCAGACGGTAAACCCAGCTCTTCAACAAGAAGGGACGTGTAAATTCCAAGAATGTCCGGCTTTTGTATATCCTCAAGTTTGGGAGATGCCTGCGCGATCATGGTTGCGCTTTTGAGTATGCAAATCGTCATCTCTTTAGAGGTTTCAAAGGTGATCCCGAAACGGCCGGAAGTTTTTATTTTAAATCCTTTTTTTGCAAGTACAGAACCCAGTTTTTGAAGATTGATCTCGATTCTTTTTCTCGGAGATATAATGAAGTTTCTCTGGCCGTCCCTTGCACAGGTCTCTTCAAAAAACCTGCCGGATACCGTCTCGATCATCTCTGTTGATTTTGCACCGCACACAGAGCAATTTTCATCTGCGGTCAATTCTACAACATCGAAAGCCATCTCCCTGAGATCTATGTATAGGATCTTGTCAATCAGTTTCGGGCTCTGCCCCATGAGAATTCGGACCGCCTCGGAGGTCTGCACCCCTGTGACTATTCCCAGAATCGCCGGATGAACTCCAACGACACCGCATTTCGGCAAGTCCTCGTCTTTAAGCCCGGGCATGAAGCACTCAAGACACATGGACTTTCCCGGCACCAGCGTGGACACATTTCCATAAGCCTCAATGGCTGCTGCGAATACATAGGGAATTTTCAGCCTGTTGCATGTTCTGTTAACTACATACCGCGCCTCCGGGCTATCCAGACCGTCCAGTACAACGTCCACACCGCCGATGATCTCATCTGCATTCGTTGAATTCAGAGATTCCGGACAGACCACCAGTTCCACATCCGGATTTAGCCGGCTTAACTTCTCATAAGCAACTTCTACTTTCGGCCTTCCCAGCGAATCCACGTCGTACAGGTACTGGCGGTGTAAGTCTGAGCGTGAGACAATGTCCCTGTCTACCATCCTCAACTGCCCCACACCCATCCCCACCATCCTGGGAGCTATCTGGGAGCCCAATCCTCCAAGTCCAATAAGGCATACTTTTGCATTTCTTAATTTAAGCTGCCCGTCGTAGCCGATGTCTGCAAGAACAATTTGTCTTGCATACGTGTTAAGCTCCTGATCTGTAAGTTCCTGTTTCATTGTAAAACACCAAATATTTGGAATTGATCGTTACTCAAATGCCTTTATTGGGTTATAGAACCAAAAATTTATATACAAAAATAAACTGTAAAAGTCCACTGAATCTCAAAGCAACGGCCATCAGTCGTAAATTGTTAAGCATGTTGAATAGTTATATTTTTTTCTTGACAAAGTTTTATGTAGCTGTAATGTAGCTTACTATTAGCTTTTTTCCATGTTTTGTTTTGCACCACTTTTTTCGGTTAACTCTAAGCCATGGGCACAATGTTCAAAAGCATCACACGCCTTGAAATGCGATTATTCGGTTAATCAGCATTGGGTTAAGGCTCAACAGATAGTTATCTTGTCGTATATTACTTCTATAAGGAGGGAACCATATGTCAAATTTAGACTGGTTACCAAGAGAATCCGGAAAAAAAGACCATTTTTTGTGGGGGGATGAACATTTCTCAGATAAACCGCCCGGAGTTATATTTGAAAAAAGACCTATTTTAGACCCTTCTGGAAATCCTGTGCAGGGGCTTTACTCTGCATGGATCATTCTGAACAACCCGGAACAGTATAATTCTTATACGACAGAGATGGTAAAGGGGGTTATTTCCGGATTTCAACGCGCCTCATCAGACAGCTCGGTGGTGGCTGCCGTTTTCACGGGTGCAGGCGACAGGGCCTTTTGCACAGGCGGCAATACCAAAGAATATGCCGAATACTATGCCGGACGGCCCAGCGAATATGGAGCATACATGGATCTTTTCAATGCCATGGTGGATGCCATCCTTGGGTGTAAAAAACCCACTATTTGCCGGGTAAATGGAATGAGGGTAGCAGGAGGACAGGAAATCGGGATGGCATGCGACATTTCGCTGTCCAGCGATCTTGCAGTGTTCGGTCAGGCCGGACCGCGGCATGGATCGGCACCCGATGGGGGAAGCTCAGACTTTCTTCCCTGGATGTTGCCTCTTGAGCTAGCCATGTGGAATTGTGTATCATGTGAATTTTGGAGTGCATATAAGATGAAGCGGCTTGGGCTTATATCAAACTGTGTTCCGGTTATCAAGGACAACGGGAAATGGGTTCGAAACCCGGCGGTTATCACCGACACCTTTCTTGAGGACGGAGAAATCGTTTTCGGGGAATTTGTTACCGGGGATAAGGCCAAAAGGGCACGAGAATACGTTAAAACAGCTACAGTTGATTTTGAACGCCTTGATGCCGAAGTAAACAAAGTTCTCTGGACCTTTACCAATCTTTTCCCAGGCTGTTTGATCAAAAGTGTAGATGGAATCCGGTTGAAAAAGAAATTTTTCTGGGATCAGGCAAAGGTGATCAACAGACACTGGCTTGCTGTAAACATGGCAACAGAGGCCTACCTTGGGTTTAACGCTTTCAATACAAGAAAACTTACCGGTAAAGACACCATCGATTTCATTGAATACCGCAGGCGTCAGGCGGCGGGGGCGGCTTTTGATGCGGAATTTATGACCGCTGTTCTGGCAAAACCTGTAAAGTGAGGGTATCAGAATGCTTTTGGAAAACAAAAATGCCATCGTCACAGGCGGCTCGCAGGGGATCGGTGCTGTCATTTCTCTGGAGCTTGCCAGAGAGGGAGCAAACGTTTGCCTCTTATATCGAAAACACGAAGATGAGGCGAAAAAAATAAGGGATGAAATAGCGAACATGGGCAGAAAGGCCCTTGCTCTTAAGGCCGATACCGCTTCCTTTTCAGATGCACAGCGGGTTGTGGCATCCGTGCTGGCCGAATTTGGCAGGCTGGAGATTCTGGTAAACAACGCGGGAATGAACTGGGATGGCGTATCCTGGAAAATGACCGAAGAGCAATGGGATCGGGTAATCGAAGTTAACTTAAAGGGATATTTCAACTTCACCCGCCACCTGTCACCCCACTTCAAAGAGCAGGGCTACGGGAAAATAATAAACATCACATCGATTAACGGCTTGCGGGGAAAGTTCGGTCAAACAAATTATTCTGCATCCAAAGCCGGTATTATCGGTTATACCAAAGCCGTGGCAAAGGAACTGGGGGGGGTTGGAGTAAACGTAAATGCCGTTGCGCCGGGGTTGATCGAAACCAGTATGCTCAAAGAATCAGATACCCGCGAGAAGATTATTGATATGGCGATGAACGAAATTGTACTAAAGCGAATCGGCTCCCCGGAAGACGTCGCGTACCTTGTGACGTTTCTGGCATCTGATAAAGCACGGCACATCACCGGTGAGGTGATAAAAGTTGACGGGGGGCAGTACATCTGAACGGCGAAATGCGAAATGCTCAAAGCGGTAAAAATCCTGAGCAACAGGGCCGGGGTTTCTATTATTTACCCCGTTAGAGAAAGCCACCGAGTCCCGTCGGTGGTATAGATTATTCCTTATAGATGGTGGTTTAAAGCCAGCATCTATAGGCGTTAGAGAACATCGTTCTCTAACGGGGTTTACTTAAACATGGAGAGAGCAACATGGGAAAGGTGGCCATTATAGGGGTTGGGCAGAGCGCCTTTGTTCGCAGCTATCCAGGATCGATAAGAGAGCTGGTATTCGAAGGGTTTAAAGAGGCCATGGAGGATGCAAAGATCTCAACAAAAGATATAGATGCCTCTGTTATCTGCTCTGCTCCAGAATATGACAAGCAGCGTTCACCGGCAGGTGTGTTTGCAGAATATCTGGGAATAAATCCCCAGCCGACACTTTATGTTGAAACCCTTTGCTCCTCTGGCAGCACGGGGCTGCGGGTAGCCTATTCACTGATTGAATCCGGGCTTCATGACGTGGTAGCGGTGATCGGCTTTCAGAAGATGTCCGAGATTTCCTCTGCAGAGTCACAGGAGCGGATGGGCCGTGGAGCGGATATACAGTGGGAAAGCCCATTTGGCACCATGATGCCCGCCTATTATGCCATGTACGCAAGGGCGCATATGGAAACCTATGGAACAACCCTGGATGATCTGGCCCTTATCCGGGTAAAGGCGGCGACCTATGGACAGATAAACGAGAAGGCCGTATATCGCAAGCCGGTTAGACTGGAGATGTTTTCAGATCCGGAAAACAGGTTGTCCGGCACGGTGGCAAGTCCTGTTCGCGTAGGTGATTGTTGTGCCAATGCAGATGGAAGCTCCTGTGTGATCGTTGCCGGTGAAGAAAAGGCAAAAGCGGTTTCTCAAAAACCGATCTGGATTCTCGGGATAGGTGCGGCATCGGAAAGTGTCAATCTGGCGGGAAGAAATCTATTTACCGGGTTTACAGCAGCCCGCGCAGCAGCCAGGGAAGCTTACAGCATGGCAGGTATTGGTCCAAAACAGATCGATGTTGCCGAGGTCCATGACTGCTTTACCATTGCTGAGCTTATGGCGTATGAAGACCTTGGATTTGCAGAACCGGGTGAAGGTAGATATCTCATACAAAGCAAACAAACATACAGGGAAGGAACGATACCCGTTAATCTGGATGGGGGATTGCTCTCAAAGGGACATCCCATCGGAGCCACCGGCGGCTCTCAAATAAGAACAATCGTGCTTCAGCTTCGCGGGGAGGCGGGCAGCGCACAGGTTGACGATCCGGAAATAGGCCTTGTCCACAATATCGGCGGGGTGGGATTGTATGGAAACGTGACCATCCTGGGGAGATAGAAATGGCAGCAGGAAAAGAAGTAGATGATAGGTTTAAAAAGTTCGGTACGGTAGGTTTTACAGCCATCACAAAAACCAACAGGTTCATAGAGCACCTGGAGCAGGGAAAGGTGACAGGGACCCGCTGCAAAAGCTGCGGGCGGGTCTTTTTTCCTCCAAGGGCCGATTGTTTTCAGTGTCTTTCCAGTACCATGGAATGGTTTGAGGTTTCTGGAAAAGGCAAACTGGTTACTTACAGCAGGCTTGAATATGCACCTGCCGGCTTCGATGCGGATGTTCCCTACTGCATCGCTCTGCTCGACTATGGCGACTATAAAGTGTTTGGTAGAATCGCAGCCGACATACCGGAACATGAGCTTAAAGCCGGTCTTGAAATGGAAACAAAAGCCATGATGCTTCCAGGCGGCCGGCTGACTTACGTTTTTGAAAAAGTTGAAACCGACCACCAGTAATTATCGGTGAAATCCGGGTTATGAGCCCTATGGTTGCATCTCTCACACCCTAATACACAGAATACAAGGATATTGGCCATGAGCGAATTTAAATACATTCAATTTATGCTCGCCGAGGGAATCGCAAGAATCACTCTATCCCGACCAAAGCACAATGTGCTGAACATCGAGATGATGAAAGAGTTGAGTTTGAAGATAGAAGAACTTGCATGCGATCAAGACCTTAAGGCGCTTGTCATTCTTGGCGAAGGTCGCAGCTGGTGTGCGGGTGTGGATGTGGCAGAGCACAAGCCCGAGATGGTCGATGTGATGATGCGGGCGTTTAACCGCATTTTTGAGCTCCTTGACACGCTTAAGGTCCCGACGATCGCAGCTGTGCACGGGGCTGCGCTTGGAGGCGGCATGGAACTTGCCATTGGTTGCGATATAATAATTGCGGCAACAAGCGCCACCTTTGGACAGCCGGAAATCAAACTCGGCTTTTTCCCTCCATATGCAGCCGTACGGTTACCTCAACTGGTGGGACCGGCAAAAGCGCTTGAGATCTGTGTTACGGGAAAAACATATACTGCAGCCCAGGCATGTTCCATGGGGCTTGTGAGCAGTGTTGTGGAAGATGAAGCGTTTAAAGAAGAACTTGAAAAACTCATAGGCGAAATCAAGACAAGCAGCCCCCTGATCATCCGGTTGAACAAACAGGCCATAAAAGCCCATTTGGGCATGGATTTTAACGAAGCCCTTCAGGGTGTGACGGATCTGTTTTTGAACACCCTGATGAAAACAGAAGATACGCTTGAGGGTATTGCCAGTTTTTACGAAAAGCGAAAACCCCGTTGGAAAAACAGATAGATTTGATAGACACCCTGAGCAGCAAACAACTTAAAAGGGAGGTGCTATGTCCCGAATTCAACAAGTAGCCGTGATCGGCGCAGGAAACATGGGAAGCGGTATTGCTCAAAAGCTGGCACAGGAGGGCGTCCCGGTCGTCATGGTGGATACCAAAGAGGAGTTTTTGAACAGAGGGCTTTCTATGATCGACAATATGCTCAAAGAAGCTGTTGATCGTAAAATCCTTGTTGAAAAACAGGTAAAAGAGATTCGAGAAAGAATTCATACAACCACCGATCTCAATGCTGTTGCCGATGCAGACCTTGTGATTGAAGCGGTTTACGAAGACAAGGCTGTAAAGAGAGAGCTTTTTAAGAAACTCGATGCGATCTGCTCGGACAGAACCATTCTTGCCACAAATACTTCCAGTTTTTCGGTGCGCGAGTTCGCCAAAGAGACCAGGCGCCCAGATCGGTTTATCGGCCTACATTATTTCTACCATCCGGCAAAAAACCGACTGCTTGAAGTTATTCCCCACGATGACACCAGTGCCAGCACCTTACAGACATCTCTGCTTGCCGCCAAGCTTCATGGAAAAACAGCCATCGTGGTCAAGGATTCGCCCGGGTTTGCAGTCAACCGCTTTTTCGTTCCGTTTTTAAATGAAGCAACACGCATGCTTGAAGAAGGTGCAGCAAACATCCCAACCATCGAAGAAGCAGCGAAGCGAGCCTTTAAGATCGGCATGGGGCCTTTTGAACTGATGAATGTCACCGGTCTGCCCATTGCCCTTCATTCGGCCACAACTCTTGGAAATGAGCTGGGGCCATTTTATGCACCTTCTCAAATCCTGAAAACCCAGGTGGAAAAGGGGGAAAACTGGAACCTTAAAGGAGAGGTGGATACCTCGAAACTGGATTCCATCATGAATCGATTTTACGGTGTGTGCCTCGGTGTTGCAGCGGCGGCTGCGGATGAAAAAGTAGCGAGAAAAGAAGATATCGACCGGGGCGCCAAGATCGGGCTGCGATGGGCACTGGGACCATTTGAGATCATGAACAAAATTGGAATCGAGAAAACCTTTGAAGTGGTGCAGGCCCTCTGCTGGCGTTATCCGGATTTCAAGATGCCACAGATTCTGCTCCGGCAAAAGGCCCTTGGAAAGCCCTTTACATTTAGTTTCGTAGATCTTGAAGTGAAAAAAGATGTTGCATATATAACCTTAAATCGCCCTGAAGCGATGAATGCACTGAACGAGCAGGTGGTAAATCAACTGGGTGAGCGGTTTGCCGAAGCAGAAGAAAATCCCGAAGTAAGAGCAATCGTTTTCAGGGGCGCCGGCAAAGCGTTTGTTGGAGGGGCTGATGTTCGATATTTCGTAGAGAAAATAAAGTTAAACCAAATCCAGGATATTGTCGACTTCACGCGAAAGGGCCACGGGCTGCTGCTGAGAGTCGAGAATTCAGACAAGCTGACCATTGCGCTGCTGGACGGGCTTTCACTCGGGGGAGGCAGTGAGCTTGCCCTTGCCTGTCAGGCGATAATTGCCACTGCGGCCGGCTCCATGGCTTTTCCCGAGACGGGTATCGGAATATACCCGGGTCTTGGGGGTATGTTTCGACTGGCCAGTCAGGTGGGAGTCGACCTGGCAAAGTATTATATATTGACCGGAGCGACGCTGGGTGCTGCCGACCTAAAGGAACTGGGGATCGTCAAAAAGCTGGTAGAGCCCCATGAGGTGGAATCGACCGTAAGAGCATTGCTCTTTGAGGATAAACCCGAAAAATATCGTCTCCGGAACATTCCCGAGAGATTTAAACCCTTACAGGAATTATTTAAAGGACACCATACCGATATGTTTTTAAGAGGAGAGCTTCCGGAAAGTGTTGATCCTGCCCTTGGGGAAAGGACATTAAAGTATCTTGGATACAAAGCGCCTCTTGCCCTTAGGGTTGCAAATGAGATAATGGATGCTCAGGCCGGCAAGCCCATTGCGGATGCCATCGAAATCGAGCTTGACCGGTTATCTGAAATATTCAAAACAGCCGATGCACTGGAGGGACTTTTATCTGTGGGCAGAAAACGACCGCAATTTAAAGGAGCATAATGATGTCCGCCCGCTGTCCTTTCATAGCCGAAGGCTGGGTTAAACGGGCTACCTATGACGAACCGCGTCTTTCCGAGATGGTTGAAATGTACAGAGAAATTGGCTTTGAAGTGCATCTTGAGCCCTTCAACCCCGAGTTTGAGCCCGAATGTTCGGAATGCATGAAAATGGCGCCCGAAAGGTACAAGACGATATATACAAGGAGAAAACACAATGACGATGATATCCTGGCAAATGGTTGAGCCAAACAAACCTTTAGAGCGGGTGGAGTCGCCCCTGGCAGAACCCGAAAGCGGGGAGGTTCTTTTGCGGGTGGCGGGCTGTGGCGTCTGTCATACTGACCTTGGGTTTTTTTATGAGGGTGTGAGAACCCGCTCCGAGCTTCCGCTTACCCTGGGCCATGAAATAAGCGGCATTGTGGAGTCTACGGGGCAGGGGGCTGAGCACTGGAATAAGAAGGCTGTCATTGTTCCTGCAGTGATACCTTGCGGGAAATGTGATGTGTGCTCCCGGGATATGGGCAACATCTGTGCCGTGCAGAAGATGCCCGGCAATGATATTCAGGGAGGGTTTTCAACGCATGTTGTGGTGCCGGCCAACGGCCTGTGTGAGGTGCCGACCGATGATCAATACCAGCCAAAAGGAGTCTCAAATATATCCCTTGCCGAACTGTCCGTTATTGCCGATGCCCTTACAACGCCCTATCAGGCCATAATAGACTCTGGTCTTTCCGAGCTGGATACCGCTGTTTTTGTGGGCGTGGGTGGAGTAGGGGGTTTTGGCGCACAAATCGCAAAGACTTTTGGTGCTGCCGTGGTGGCGATCGATATCGATGAGAAAAAACTGGATATGCTGTCGCCCTATGTGGATGCCACGTTTAATGCAAAAACGACTCCTTTTAAAACGCTAAGGAAAGAAATTTCCGAATTTGTTAAAACTCAGGGGCGCCGCCGGACCGAATGGAAAATCTTTGAGACCTCCGGTACAGCAGATGGACAAAAAACCGCATTTGGTTTGCTTACCTTTGGCGCATCTCTGGCAGTGGTGGGTTATACTATGGAATCTGTGGACATTCGGTTGTCTAATTTAATGGCCTTTCATGCCACCGCGCGAGGGAACTGGGGATGTTTACCAAAGTATTATCCGGCCGTACTTGAGCTGGTACTATCCGGCCAAGTTCAGATAAGCCCGTTTGTAAAATGTTTTCCCCTTGTTGAAATTAATCAGGTGTTTGATATAGTCCATAGCCGAAAGATGCTTAAAAGAGCGATTATGGTACCATGAGAAGTCATTTGAGGTGAATTGTATGCACAAACTGTTAACCAACGAGCCGGGCAAGAAGCTGCTGATGCTGGGTAACGAGGCGATCGCCCGCGGGGCTATAGAAGCCGGCGCAGCCCTGGGGAGCACCTATCCGGGTACCCCTTCTTCGGAAATAGCCAACAACCTGTTTCAGGTATCACAGGAAAGCGACCTTTATTTTCAATTCAGCACAAACGAGAAAGTCGCTCTGGAAGTGGCTGCAGCCGCCGCCAATTCCGGGGTTCGAAGCATATGTGCCATGAAACATGTGGGGGTAAATGTTGCGGCGGATGCGCTGATGACCCTGGCCTATGTCGGCGTAAAGGCAGGATTGGTGCTGGTAAGCGCCGACGATCCATATATGTTTTCAAGCCAAAACGAACAGGATAATCGTTATTACGGAAAACTTTCCGGGCTGCCCATTCTGGAGCCTTCATCGGTTCAGGAGGCAAAGGATATGGTAGTCGATGCCTTTGAGCTTTCCGAAACTCTGGCCGAGCCGGTTATTCTTCGAACCACAACCCGCATCAATCACTCAACAGGTATCGTGCAACTGGGTGAAATAAAGAAACCCATCACCCGGGGTGAGTTCGAAAAGGATCCCTTCAGCTTTGTTCCCGTTCCTGCCGTGGCAAGAAAACTTCACGTAAAGCTTCTTGAAAACATCAAGAAAGCCGAAGCGCTTTCTGAAAAATCACCGTATAATCATATCACCGGCCAGGGCAGCTGGGGAATTATATGCAACGGCGTCAGTTACAACTACGTGTGGGATGCTTTAAATGACCTCAACCTGACGGACAAGACAAAGGTGCTTCGGATCGGTTTCTCCCATCCCATGCCCCGGCGATTGATACTGGATTTTTTAACGGGTGTGGAAAAAGTGCTGGTTGTTGAAGAAGGCGAGCCCTATATGGAAGAGGCCGTAAAGGTTTTTGCCCAGGAAGCGGGTATGACGCTTCACATAAAAGGAAAGGCAGATGGGCTTTTCTCAAGACTCTATGAATTTAACCCCGGTCTTGTTCGAAAGGTGACGGCAGACTATTTCGAGGTGCCGTATGAGCCCAAGACTCCCCTCGATCTATCCGATGTGCCGGAAATTCCAGCCCGCCCGCCGAATCTATGTGCGGGTTGTTCCCACAGGGCAACCTTTTATGCCGTAAATAAAGCGGCTGCGGGAGCCGAGAGGATCTGCCCGACGGATATCGGCTGCTATACGCTGGGATTTCTACCACCGTTATCCACAGGTGATTTCTTGATTTGCATGGGCTCTTCGGTGGGCAGCGGGTGCGGGTTTTCCAAAGTTACAGACAAAAAAGTCATCTCCTTTATCGGTGATTCCACTTTTTTTCATGCTGGAATTCCAGGATTGATAAATGCGGTGTTCAACAACCATAATCTGACGCTGGTTATTTTAGATAACGGGACCACCGCCATGACCGGCCACCAACCGCACCCCGGGGTGGACATGGAATCCATTAACTACAGGGGCTACCATCCGGTATCCATCGAAGCGGTCGTGCGTGCAATCGGTGTGCAGGATGTTCGGGTAATCGAACCATACAAGGTAAAGAAAAGTATTGAAGCCATCAAAGAGTCGCTTAACTTTCCGGGGGTTTCCGTGATCATCTCCCGTGAGGCCTGTGCCTTGTACGTCCGGGGGGTAAAGCAGAGACAGTTACGGCCTTTTTATGTCGGTGAGAGATGCAAAAACCACAGGGCCTGTATCAACGAACTGGCCTGCCCGGCTTTTTTTATTGAGGAAGAAAAGGTAAAGATTGATCCCAGGCTTTGTACGGGTTGTGCCGTCTGTGCACAGGTATGCCCGGAAAATGCCATCGTGCGAGTTAAAGAAGCATAGATGCCGGCTTTGGATTTCTGTGTGCTGGATTCCGGACAATCAATGACATATAGAGCATATTACTTAAAGCATGGAGAAAAAGCATTTATGAAACCGCTTCGATTGGTAATTGTGGCTGTGGGAGGCCAGGGCAACCTTCTGGCTTCAAGTGTTCTGGGAGAAGCTGCGCTGCTTGCCGGCATTGAAGTAAAAATGAGTGAACTTCATGGCATGGCCCAGCGGGGGGGAGTGGTGGAATCCGCCATCGTGTTCGGAGATGCCAGAAGCACGATTATCTCCGATGCAGAGGCAGACGTGCTGCTGGGCTTTGAACCGGCAGAAACACTGCGAGCGGTAAATAAATGCAACTCCCACACCGTTGTAATCACCAGTTTATCCCCGCTGCCGCCTTTTACAGTGGCAATAGGCCGGGGAGAATATCCTGAT
>JAFDFZ010000240.1 GCA_019309565.1 Deltaproteobacteria bacterium | reverse complement strand
CCTTGCCGGGCAGGCCAACCTGGTGGACAGCCTGATGTACCGCTCCTCGATGCCCCTTGCCTCCCGCATCGTGGCCCGCAGCCACCTGGAGGGGGTCTCCCGCGGCCAGATGCACGAATACCTTCGCCATCACCTCGACATCTGCGGGGTTGCTCACGACGTCTTCGATGAAGCGGCGGTGACCGCCATCCACCAGGGCTCCGGAGGGCTCTTCAGAAAAGCCAATCACCTGGCCCGGGGCGCCATCATCGTGGCCGCCAAAAATCAATCCCTGACCGTCTCCGCCGACCATGTCCGCATGGCGGAAGCCAACAGTAACTTTTTATCCATTGTGCATATTCCTCTTGAGTCTTCAACAAACCATGATGGCCGATCATTCCCTGTCCATACAGTTTCTTTTATTTACCAAAGGCCATGGCGATCAGTTCGGCAGGCTCAAGTATGAGAATTGACCGCCCATCTCCCAGAATGGAGGCACCGGCCAGGCCGGGGATGGCGGCCAGGTAATCGGCCAGGGGCTTGACAAGGATTTCTTCCTTACGCTGAATGCGGTCAACGATGACTCCTAGTCTGCTGCCCCCCTGTTTGAGGATAATCAGGGTCAGCTCGCTCTCCGTGTTCTTCTGTTCATGGGTGATGCCAATCAGGCCCGCCAGTTCAGCAACGGGAACCACCTCACCCCGTAATGTGATTGCCTTCTTGTTCATTAACGATTTTAAGCCGCTGTGTTGCACCTTGACTGTCTCGGCAACCGCTTCAAGAGGCATAGCAAACGTTTGATCCGCCACCTGTAACAAAAGGGTGTCCACCAGAGCAAGCGTCAGGGGGACCTCCAGTCGCACCCTGGTGCCCTGACCACGCTCCGAGGTCACCTGCACATTGCCTTTAAGTTTCTTAAGATTGGTCATGACCACATCCATCCCCACACCCCTGCCTGAAATATCCGTTATCTTTTGAGCTGTAGAAAAACCGGGATGGAAAATGAAGCTGCAGATCTCTTCATGAGTTAGTGAATCGGCATGCTCCAAGTCAGTCAACCCTTTTTCAATAGCCTTGGCCAGTACTGCATCAGTATTGATACCGCGGCCGTCGTCAAGAATCTCGACAATGATGAAATTGCCTTCATGGGCGGCACGCAGGATAATGGTTCCTTTTTCGGCCTTACCGGCGCGCTTACGTTCATCCGGAGTTTCCACGCCGTGATCCACAGCGTTGCGGATGATATGCACCAGAGGATCGGCCAGATCCTCGGCAATGCCTTTATCAATTTCCGTATCTTCCCCCTGGAGGATAATCTGGACCTGCTTACCGTTTTTTCTTGTAATATCCCTGACCATGCGGGGGAATTTTTGAAACACATTACGGATGGGAACCATGCGCATCTCCATGACGGTTCGCTGCATCTCTTCCGATATACGCGCTACAGACAATGAGGCACTTCGAAGTTCCTTGATGGCCTTGTCCTTCTCCTGGTCACCTCTTTCCAGTTTGCGTTCAATGTGGCTAAAAGCATTACGGGTGACAATGAGTTCACCTACAAGATTCATGAAGGTATCCAGAAGAGCCTGGTTGACCCGCATTGTTTTCGGTGAAACAGCCTGTTGTTCGGCAGTGGGTGTCGGCGCCTGTGTTTCCGACGTCGGGCCCGGCGTATTGCAGTTGGGAACAAGAGGAGAAGGCGTTTCGTTTTTTCCGTTGCTTTTGATATCGGCAAGGGCCTTCTCGATGTCCTTTACGGTATCGGCGACAAGATCGAAAATGGCCGGCCCAAGCTCCAGTTCTTTGTTTCGCACGGAATCAAGCGTTGCCTCTAAAGTGGCGGATAAGGTTTCCACCTGTTCAAACCCCATGTAACGCGCGCTGCTTTTGAGGGAATGTACGGCCCGAAACATTATGTCCACTTTGCCGTCCTGGTCTTTTCCATCTTTGTTTCCAGCCACACACTCTTTGAGGGCGGATATGTGCTGTTCAGCTGCATCCAGAAAAATGGATATTGGATCAATGGTGGGCTGGGCCGTCGCTTTTTTTGAAGAACTACCCCCATCTTTTTCCAGGTTGTTTTTTTTCTTTTCTATTTCCTCCGCAAAAACGTGTGCCTTTTCAGAGGACGTGCCCGGTTCGGCCACCATCTCCTTGAGCAGGTCCAGAGCCTCGAACAGAAGATCAAGTTCATCATCCGACACCAGTACCGCCTCTCTTCGCCGTATAACCTCCAACATGCTTTCCGCTGTATGAGCCAGCTTGCAGATATCGGTCAAACCAAGATAGGAAGATGTTCCCTTGACCGAGTGCATGTCCCGGAATACCGCATTGATTGCCTCGATATCATCTGGTTTTTTCGAGAGCCGTATCAATCCATGCTCACAGGATTCCAGGTGCTCGCCCGCCTCGACCTGAAACTCCTGAAACAGCTTCTGCGTTACAGTGTATCCCGTGGAAGCCGGTCGCATGGGCGCTGATTCTGGCGGTGTCGGATTGTCTTTTGGGGATGACTCCTGTTCCCTGACGTCATTGTCAAGCAGACGGCTCAATCTTTCTTGGATAGCGGAGAGCTTTCTGTTATCCCTTGCCACCGCCAGATCGATCTTATTGTCCAGCTGCTTATTGATTTCTTCCACAAGTAATTTTAACATGTCACAGCACTGCAACAGCAGATCCATGGTTTCCTGTGAAAGATCTCTTTCCTTTTTGCGCAGCTGATCCAGCAGCGTTTCCATCCGATGACTCAATTGGTTGATATCGTCAAACTGTAAAAAACCGGAAGCCCCCTTGATGGAGTGTATTGCCCGAAAGATACTGTTGATCAGCTCTGTATTTTCTGGATTCTTTTCGTATTCCATCAACTGCTGGTCAATACCTTCGAGATGTTCCAAAGACTCGGCAATGAACTCAAGAATGATACTTGTATCAAATTCTGACGGTATTTCAGTCATTTATGACTTTCCTCCCTGACAGAGTAAACCTGTATCATGCTTTAATTCCGCCAAGCAGCATATTGGCGTGAGCAATCAATGCGGCGGGTTCGGCCGGTTTGACCACGTATACATTGGCTCCGGCCTCCATACCCTTCATCTTGTCCCTGGCTTCTTCCTCTGTGGAAATAATAATAATGGGCACATCTTTAAGCTCAGTCGTCAGCCTTATCCGGCGGGTCAGCTCATAGCCGTCCATGCGCGGCATGTTTATATCAGTCACCACCAGGTCGATATGTTCCTGATGCAATATTTCCAGGGCCAGAAAGCCGTTTTCTGCAACAGCACATTCAAAACCCGCTTCCTGGAAGATGTAAGAGTGCAGATTCAGAACAATATGGGAGTCATCCACGACTAATACCTTAACCATTTTTTACCTCACTTATTTTGGGTTTTCTGTAAAACAGACAACCATCTATTCTTGTCAATTCAAAGGCTGCGGTGATTCGCCCCACGGATTCGGAAGAGCCGAGAAATAAAAAACCGCCCGGGTTAAGGGCATCGTAGAAGCTGTTCACAACTTTTTTGCGGGAAAGGTCATTGAAATAAATCAAGACATTACGGCAAAAGATAAAGTCATACCCCCGCTGGCGGCGCATGGCCTGTCGGTCGATAAGGTTGAGCAGCTCAAAATCCACGGGTTCAGCAGTATGGGGTAAAACCCGCCAGAAGTTTCCA
>JAFDFZ010000239.1 GCA_019309565.1 Deltaproteobacteria bacterium | reverse complement strand
GATGCCACCTTCTGCAGGGACCGCATTTCCGCTGATTCCGGTACCTGCCCCGCGGGGTATGACCGGGGTTTTTTCCCGGTTCGCAAGGCTCAGAACTTGTGACACTTGATCGGTTGTTTTCACCCAGACAGCACAATCCGGCCGTCCGCTGAATGTGGAACCGTCATAGGAGTAAGCAACAAGATCCATGACCTTTTCGGTGTAATTGTTGGGGCCGACAATTTTAACCAGATTGTTTTTAATCCTGTCTGTCATCATGGTTGGAGATAATCGTGGTGCGATAGATTTTGAGAAACGCCCTGATCCGTCCCACAATTTCTTGTTTACCGGGTATTTCTGTCGATGAACCGTTTCAGTCGTTCCATTGCTTCTGCAAGGCGGTTTTTGTCCACCGTACAGGCCAGACGGATAAAGCCCTTTCCCGATGGACCGAAAGCCGAACCCGGAACAACAACCACCTGCTCCTGTTCCAGAAGATCCAGTGCAAACTGCCGGCAGTCGGGGTTTATTTTTCCGATATAGGGGAAAATGTAAAACGAACCGGCGGTAGGTTTTACCTGAACACCCGGGATCTCTTTGAGTTTTTGCAATACCAGATCGCGGCGCTCTCCAAATTCGCGGACCATGGCCTTAAAAGGGGTCCCATCGGCCCTCAAAGCTGCCAAGGCGGCGCGCTGTCCCACACTGGAAGGGCAGCTGGTGGTGTAGGTTGACACCTTAAGCATCTGTTCGATAAGCCAGGCAGGTCCGTAAGCATAACCGATCCTCCAGCCGGTCATTGCATATGCCTTGGAAAAGGAGTTGACCACCACGGTTCGCCGGGCCATCTCCGGTCGGGTATAGATTGATTCGTGCCGAGCCCCGTACACCATGCGATCATATACCTCATCGGATAAAACCAGAAGATCATGATCAACGGCGATCCTGGCCAGCTCATCCAGAACATCTGCGGGAATCACGCTGCCGGTAGGATTGTTGGGTGAGTTTAGGATAAGCGCCCTGGTCTTTGAGGAAAGTGCTTTTCTGACAGCATCCGGTCGAACAATGAAGTCATCTTCAAAGCGGGTGGGAACGTAAACCATTTTGGCTCCGGTAAAACCGATTTGTGCCTTGTATGTGGGAAAGTGAGGTTCCGGAACCAGCACTTCCTGGCCATCTTCGAGCACAGTCCGCAAAAAGGCGTTTATGCCGCCCATGCCGCCATGGGTGATCATCAGCTGGGATTCGTCAAGCTCAATTCCATGCCTTGACTTGATGCATGCGGACAGTTCCTCGAGCAACTCTGGGTATCCTCTGGAAGCCGTATAATGGGTATGACCCTCGCTGGCCTCCCTCATTGCAATTTTGCAGATCTCTGCCGGTGTATCGAAATCCGGCTCCCCGATACCCAAAGAAATTACGTTCTCATAAGCAGCGGCTCGAAAAGACATCTGCCGGATCACACTGGGAACGATTTCCCTTACGCATTTTGAAATCTTGTTTTCCACTTCTCTAAATTCCTGATGTTAAACTTCCACTTCGTATTTGAAAATGACATCCTTGCTATGCGGATAGCCTCAAATTAGCAACGCTCCGTCTTCAAGGAGCGGCGTTTCATCAAGAAACACCGTCGGCCGCTGGATGATTACGTCGAAGTGGGTTTTGGCCTTTGTGCTTCCGCCTAAGTTGGAGCTGGTACCGATACCGATATGAATGGTGCCCAGCACCCCCTCGTCGTTCAACATCACTCCGGTCAGCTCTGTACACATCGGGTTTAGGCCGACAGCAAACTGGGCGATGTTGTAGACATACCGATCGTTCTGTGCGGCCAGCAGCCGGCCGAGAAAACGGGTTTAACAGAGGCACACTGTTCTACGAGAATTCTGGCGCCTTGTGCCATCAGTGCCGATTTCATCGCGATATCCTTTTCACGTCTTTTCGTGTCCTATCTGCTGCTTCTATACCGCCACCACCGGGGGCATTCGAAAAGCATAACCTTATGGGTCATCGTAAACGTGTTTCTAATTATAAGGCAGGTTTCCAATCGCCTGGATGTGCCGGCAATATGGTTCCGGACGCATTTTTTTCCGACTGTTTGGCTTCCGGATAATATCTTTCTATGTTTTCAACAACTCTAAGAGATTGAAAAAATTTATCTTTAACGCTTACTCCCTGTCCGAAAACAGAAACTTTGAAGTAGACCGGCGCTGCGACTCTCACGATTTCAGGCACATCCAGGGTTCTGGCGATGCTTGTCCCCCAGTAAGCGTGAACATCCATCGGCTGGCTAGAGACAGCCCTCATGGCTGCAAGCATGGGCAGCGTCATGTCCCTTATGGGGTTCAAGCTGTCGTTGGGTTTAAGCTCTGCCTTTTCCACCCAGAACTTAAATGCCAGGGGGTTCGATATGGAGACGTTTGCCGATATCTTAAACGTGGTTTCAGAAGGGATCAGGCCGTCTTTCCGAAGTTTAGACACAGCGAGAATCATCCCCTCATCATACACTAGAAATCCCCGGCACCCCAGCTCGAGGCATCGAAACATATCTGCGATATTTCTTACCAGCATATCCATTCCCCGGGATTTTCCAGCGACCATCGCCCCGACGGCCATCTGCTGGCTGATATCTTTATAATGTTCCCCTGCACCAGGAGACATGACAAGCTCAACCCCCTTCTCCCGGCACATCTTGCATTTTGTTAGGATCTGCTCGTCGGTGTCGAACATAGCACCACGGGTGTCCGTAATTTTGTTGCATGTAAAGCCGTACCGGTCGCAGAGCGCCAATACTTCTTCATACTCTTCCACCGTGGTGGGAAGCAACTCGGTTCTGTAATGAGCACCGTCCTGAAATCTCGCCTCTGAATCGGGCAGCGCGTAGAGATCGCTTCCTGGCGCTACGAAGTTCCGTTCTATGTATTTTCGGATGTTATCGATCATCTATTTTACCTCCCGGATTTTACCTCCCGAGCCTATTGTTGCATTGGGGAAACGGGAGAAAGAACCCCGCCGGGTTCCTTCATTTGATCCTTTTGATTGCGAAACACCAAGATGCTTTTAACAGAACGCCGGAACCGGGTCAATATGATTTAAAATTGGGTATAATTACGCTCTCGCCATTTTGTTTAATTTCGTGTAGAATTAATAAAAACCAACCAATGAAAGGAGAACACGATGCACGAGATCCCATTTCGCTCTGCAAAACAACTCGCTTCTCTTATACGAAGGAAAAAAGTAGGGTGCCTCGAACTGCTGGATATTTATCTTAAGCGTATCGAGCAATACAATTCCAGAATCAACGCCGTGATTTTTATGAATTTAGAAGAAGCCAGAAAACGTGCAAGGGCAGCAGACAGAGCGCTTGCCGAAGGGAAGCTATGGGGGCCGTTGCATGGGGTGCCCATGACCATAAAGGAATCCTATGATGTGATTGGAATGCCGACCACATGGGGGTTGCCGCAGCTGCGCAAAAACTATCCACAGAAGAATGCGATCGTCGTAGATCGCCTCCTTGCCGCCGGAGCCATTATTTTCGGCAAAACCAATGTTCCTTTCTATCTTGCAGACTGGCAATCGTTTAATGAGATCTACGGCACAACCAACAATCCCTGGGACGTCACACGCACACCCGGGGGGTCATCGGGTGGTTCTGCAGCAGCACTGGCTGCCGGATTAACCGCTCTTGAGGCAGGCAGCGACATAGGCTCTTC
>JAFDFZ010000238.1 GCA_019309565.1 Deltaproteobacteria bacterium | reverse complement strand
CGGTATCTGCCCTCAATGCCGGAAATGACAGGGTAGGGGAAAAGGAGGTGAAATGATTAAACCTGAAGATATGTACCAATGTCAGACGGTAAGCTGCGGCTACATCTATAATCCGGATAAAGGAGATCGGAAGGCTAAAATATCCAAAGGAACACCTTTCAAGGATCTTCCGGCCCACTGGCGCTGCCCCATTTGCGGTGCCAGCAGAAAGATGTTCAAACCATTGACAGCTCCCGGCTCCGCTGAGGACACAGGGAGATAACAGTATTATTAACTTAAATGTTTTAAGAAAGGAGTCATGTTATGGGTCAATCAAGAAAGGAGTCATGTTATGGGTCAATCAGAACAAAACCTGCAGAATGCATTTGCCGGAGAATCTCAAGCCAATCGCAAATATCTTGCCTTTGCCAAGCAGGCGGAAAAAGAGGGGCACACGCAAGTCGCCAAACTGTTCAGGGCTGCGGCCGAGGCAGAAACCGTCCACGCACACAGCCATTTGAGGACCATGGGCGGTATCCGGGATACGGTTGAGAATCTAAAAGCCGCCATAGCCGGTGAAACATACGAATATAAAGAGATGTATCCTGAAATGATAAAAACCGCCCAAACCGAAGACGACAAGAAAGCTCTTAAAAGCTTCACCTATGCAAATGAAGTCGAAAAAATTCATGCAGCCCTTTATCAGAAGGCATTGGACAACCTGGACAGCTTACCGGAAGTGGACTACTATGTCTGCAATGTATGCGGATATACCTGTGAGTCCCAGCCACCGGATGTATGCCCGGTTTGCGGCGCCCAAAAACAAGCCTTCTTTAAACCCGAGTAACCCCAAAATCAATCCCCCTTACACCCTGACACAGGGTGAGCGGGGGATTGATTTTTACGGAAATGCTCTAAGTTCTTTCACCGATCGCATCATCTGTATTGTTGATAATCAATACCGTATTTTTTTGCCTTGTATGAAAATATGCGAACGGTCGTTGCCAGCAGTTCAGCTGCATCAGAGACATTGCCACGTGTGTTTTTCAGAGCGTCGATTATCATTTCTCTTTCCAGGTTCTCAACCGCAGCCTGAAGCGACACGGCGGGCAGAGTGTTTGATTCGGTTCCCGTCTGGAGGGTCGGTGGTAGGTGGTAGCTGTGTATGACGCCTTCCTCACATAGCAAAACGGCCCGTTCGATGCAGTTTTCAAGTTCTCGAACGTTCCCCGGCCAGTGATATTCCATAAGCATGTCGATGGCCGGGGTTGAAAAACGATGAATCAGTTTTGAGTTTTCTTTGGCATATTTTTCAAGAAAGTAATCTGCAAGCAGCAGGATGTCTGTTTTTCTTTCTCTTAGCGGCGGTAGATAGATGGGAAACACGTTCAGTCGATAATAGAGATCTTCTCTGAAGGATCCGTCCTCCACCGCATCTTCCAGGTTTTTGTTGGTGGCGGCAATGATTCTCACATCCGTCTTCAGGGTCCGGTGGCCGCCGACACGCTCAAATTCCTTTTCCTGCAATACCCGCAATAGATTTGCCTGAACCTCAAGATCCAACGATCCGATTTCATCCAGGAATATGGTTCCTTTATGGGCCAGTTCAAATTTTCCCAGTTTCTGTCTGATGGCTCCCGTAAAGGCTCCCTTTTCATGCCCGAACAGCTCGCTTTCGATTAGATTAGCCGGCAGTGCAGCACAATTTACTTTTACGAAAGGGCTTTTGGACCGGTGACTGTTGTAATGAATGGAATTGGCGACAAGTTCCTTGCCGGTACCGCTCTCCCCGCGAATCAGCACTGTGGCATTGCTTTTCGAGACCTGGGAGATCATCTGAAAGACCTCCCGCATCTTGTTGCTGTTTCCTATGATATCGGTTATCCGGTACCTGTTTTCCAGCTTTTTTCGAAGACGCCTGTTTTCTTCTTTCAGTTTCTCTCTTTCCTGCCGAATCGTTTCAAGATTGATCACATGCCGGGCGACCATCGTAGCGACTACGGACATAAGCTTGGTTCCGTCTTTCAATGAGTAGGATTCTTCATAGGGATGATCAACGCTGATGGCACCGATCACCTGGTTTCCCTTTTTGATCGGCACGCAGATAAAAGAAAGCTCTTGATCCTGCCCGCCTTTTTTTCTGGAAGATGTGCGGTTTAAGAAAAGCGGCTCCTGGCTTATCTTTGGGATGGCGATCGGTTTTCCGGTTTGGATGACCTTTCCGGTTATACCCTCACCCAGTTTGTATTTGCCCCTTTCCATCGCATCCTTTGATAATCCATGGGCTACCTCGATGCGGATTTCATCGGTGATCGGATTGAGAATGGTAATGGTGCCGCGCACCATGTTCAAGGAATTTGCCAGGATGTCAAGCACCATGTAAAGGGATTTTTTTAAGTCCATGTGCTGGTTTAGGGTTTCACTGATCTCATATAACAGGGTTATCTCTTCGATCTTTTCCATGATATTATTGTCAGGGTTTAGGAAGCACGCCGTAAGCAGGGTTTTATAATTGGGCCACCAGGAGTAATGTGCACAGTAACGCCTGGGCAGCTTTATTAATAAAAAGTATCATACCATTGAGAGTCAATCAACTACTGTGGAATTTTTTATGGTGAATGTTTTTGTTTTCGTCGATAGCTTTCTCCTTCAAAGATAAGGACCTCTGAGTTGTATACGAGCCAGTCCGCGATCGCTGTGGCAGCCGTGGCTTGTTTTCCAGCAACGAGAAAAATCCAAAGCTACCCGCGGTTATTGCAGACCCCAAAAAGTAACGAACGTAAACGTACCCATACACGGTAACGAAAACATACCCATAGAAAGGGTTTTAGAGTAACGAAAAAGTACCCAATGAAAAACCTGCAAAAGCATTGGGGTTGTAATTTCACGCCGAAATCGAACCAAAATTGAAAACTAGCTCTTATAGGTACGGAAACGTGGCCGTATACATGAATTACCATGTATACGGCCTTTTGCTTTTAACATGAAAAAATGATTCCATCTGCCAGGAGAATAACCAAAAATTTGTCGTAGCGCTCAAGACACCTGGCTGCACCCCGAGAGGCCGCCCCTCGGGACAATGGCACGCTGTTTTTAGGACGTGAATGGTACCAAAATCGGCGATTTTGAACGATTTCAGGAGGCCGGTCGATTTTTTAGTACGAGGGTTAATACGCAGGTGGTAACGCGAGGGGGAGGGAGGTTCGTGGTTTTGTCCGCATCCTCCACACGCGAGGATAACAGCCATTCGAATCGCTATCCGAGCCCCCACTTTGTGCGGACCACAGCTGCAACTCCCCATTGATGGGGTAAAGGATTTAAACGACCTCAAACCATATATAAGTGAGGCAGTGCCCAATAAGATTCATTTATTAATTTTAACATTTTTGGTATAATTTAAATCATAAGGGAGGGCTCGGCTTCTTCCAAAAAATTAGTTCGTTAATTGCCATTAAGCATTTATTCGCATATACAGTATGAATAAATTCATGGTTAAAATTTATAAGGCCTCAGAATGAGTGAGAATCCACTAATAAGTTACTTCGGGAAGCGCATTTCGCTTCCGGGACACTTCGATGTCCTGGTTATCCTGGAGGATGCGAGACCCCTGGGGCCTGCCTGCGCCGCAGACGCGGCAGGCAGGTCAGATGCTTCATCAGGATACGAGTGTCGTGTTCGCCTTCCCGACGGTTCGCTGGAGGAGGCTGTGATCTCTGCTGCTGAGGCCGCATCAATTCTTGGGACCGATCAAGAGGTCTCCGAATCGGCCAAGCCCATGGATGCTGATAAGCTTCGTCTTCTGGTTGAATCTTCCCGCATTCGCCTCGCGTATGCACACGACCGTCAGTTCGCGGTGAGTCTCTCGGGTATCCGTACTCTGCCGCACCAGATCGAAGCCGTTTATCAAGCGATGCTTCCCCAGCCCCGGTTGCGCTTCCTTCTGGCGGATGATCCGGGGGCGGGCAAAACCATCATGGCTGGGCTCCTCGTAAAAGAGTTAAAGCTGCGGGAAGCGATTGAACGAGTTCTCATC
>JAFDFZ010000080.1 GCA_019309565.1 Deltaproteobacteria bacterium | reverse complement strand
AAAGTTAAGGTATCGCTTCGCTCTTTCATTTTAAAAATAGACCAAATTCCTTAACTTTAGTTCACTTTAGCTCACTTTAAACTTTAGTTCACTATAAACGCTTATCAAAAGCATATAATTCAATAACGACAACAAATTGTCGATATGATGTCCCTAAGCGCCTATTTACGATCTTACGGTAAAACAGGGTGCGAAACTTGAGTGACAACAGCACCCCAAAGAAATTTTTCGATTTGGAACGTTCAATCATCCATTTAAACGTTGCCGACTTCGCGGTAGCCGTAGAGCGGGTAATCGATTCCCGGTTAAAGGGCCGCCCTGTAATCATTGCGCCTGCGGACGTCACAAGAGCTGTGGTGTACGATATGAGCGAAGAAGCTTACCGTGCTGGCGTCCGAAAGGCAATGGCCCTGCAAAAGGCCGTTCGCCTCTGCCGGGATGCATGCATTCGCCCCCCCCACCCTGCTCGGTATGAACGGGCCATGGAAGCCTTGGTCAAACGGGCCATGTCCTATTCCCCGCTTATCGAGCCAGGAGATGGAGACGGACATTTGTTTGTGGATGTTACCGGAACCCGCCGCCTTTTTGGCCCACCGGTGGATATTGCCTGGCGCCTTTGTAAGCGAATTCAAACAGACCTCGGTTTCGTTCCGATTTGGTCTGTGGCACCGAACAAACTGACGGCAAAAGTAGCCACCCGGCTTGTAAAACCCGTGGGAGAATATGTTGTGCGGCCAGGCGAAGAGAAAACATTTTTGGCCCCGCTGCCGGTTTACCTGATTCCCGGCATCGAAAGAAATGATTTGCTCAAGTTACAGGAGTTTAATCTGATCCACGCTTACCAGATCGCCGCATGGAGTCTGGAACAGCTGGCAGTCCCCTTTGGCCATCGTGCCTCGTTACTTTACGAAGCGGTCCGCGGGATTGATCCATCTCCTGTATTGCCGGCAGGAAAGAAACACTCAAAGGTAATTGTAGACCATGAGTTCGACAACGATACCAATGACACGCCCACACTGGAGAGCGTCCTGTACGGACTGGTCGAAAAAGCGAGTCAAGAGCTCAGGCATCGGCGTCTCGCCGTTTATCGTATCGGAATTTTTCTCGATTACTCAGACGGCGTGCGGCATGTCCGCCATGTGGCGGCAAAACAGGCAACCACGGATGATCGAACGATCTTTGAGCTTACACGCGACGGCCTGTCACAGGCCCGGACCCGACGGGTTCGCATCCGTCATCTGCGGTTAACCTTTGAAAAACTGGTATACCCACCGGCGCAACTGGAGCTGTTTCCGGCCACCCGGAGGGATGCTGAAAAACGTATGAACTTGATGGCAGTCATTGACAGCATTCGAGAGCGTTTCGGACATAACGCCATTGAGATGGGTCGAACGCTGGCATTAACGAATCACCGCAGAGCGTGACAAATCAGAGGCAAGGCAAATTTAAACAATTCAGACACGATCCGATGATTCCCCTGACCATACGATCCCATTATTCTTTAATGCGCGGAGTAAACTCCATACCGGAAATTTGTCACGCTGCCAGGTGTTTGGGTTACAAACAGCTGGCATTGACGGATACCGACAATCTGTATGGATTGTGGACTTTTCTTACGGCTTGCAAGAGGGAGGGCATCACCCCTATTGTGGGCGCCGAAATAACCGATCCGATCCACAAAACACGGGCCATCTGTCTCGTTGAGAGTGAAACAGGTTACCGGAATCTTTGCCGTTTGATCACCCGCCGGCACAGAGCCGATGGCTTCCAGCTTAAAACCGCTGTGCCCCCCTACGCCGGGGGATTGCGAATACTTACCGATGATCCTGAGCTTTTGGCCTTTTGGTTTGAAAGGGAGCTGACCATTGCCGCGGCCCTGCCTAGAAAACCGGTACCCCCCACCCATCCACTGCGGAAAACCGCTCATCGATTTGGAATACCGCTGGTGGCAATACCGGACACGTATTTTCTTCGCCGCGCAGATGCCGGAATTCATCGACTACTGCGAGCCATTGACCAAAACACCGAATTATCCCGTATCGATCCCGGGGATTTAGCACCTGCCGATGCCTGGCTTGCACCCCCTGAAGAGTATCGGCAGCGATTCGCCGCCTGCCCCGAAGCTATAAGAGCAACCCATGAATTTGCCGAGCCCCTGACGTTTACGGGTCCGAACTTCGGGGTTGTTCTTCCCCCCTGGCAGGGCCCGGAAGGTCAAAGCGCTTCTGTGTGTCTTCGAAATGCAGCCTATGAGGGAGCCGGTGATCGTTACGGAGAGGAGTTGGCAGAATCTGTTGTCGAGCGGCTCGAACAGGAACTACGGATTATTATCGATATGGGATTTGCGGGCTATTTCCTTGTCGTTCAGGATATTGTAAAACGAAGCCCGCGAATCTGCGGCCGGGGCTCGGCAGCCGCTTCGCTGGTAGCCTATTGCCTGAAGATTACGAATGTATGTCCGATCAAGCATAATCTTTACTTTGAGCGATTCTTGAACCCTGGACGTAGCGACCCTCCGGATATCGATGTGGATTTCCCCTGGGATGAAAGGGACAGTGTACTGGAAAGTGTTTTAAGTGAATACCGGAACCATGCAGCTATGGTTTCAAACCATGTATGTTTTAAGCCGCGGATGGCGGTTCGAGAAGTTGCCAAAGTGTATGGTCTGCCGGAAGGGGAAATCGGCAAGGTTACAAAAAGACTACCATGGTACTGGCATGCCGATGAGATGCAATCCGATTTCATGACCTGGCTCAAACGGCGGCCCGAGACAAAGGTGCTGGATTTCGTGGACCCCTGGACGGAGATATTGCCCCTTGCCCGGCGCATTATGGGGGCTCCTCGATATCTGTCGGTCCATCCCGGCGGCATCGTCATCACCCCGCAGCCCATCGATACGTATGTTCCGGTGGAAAAAGCGCCCAAGGGGGTGCCGGTGATTCAATGGGAAAAAGACGCTGCCGAGGAGGCGGGGCTGGTGAAAATCGATCTGCTGGGCAACCGGAGCCTGAGTGTTATCCGAGACGCATTGTGCAACATGAGAGCAAACGGCATTCACTTTGATGAATCCCGGTGGGAGCCGGAAGACGATTTCCTCACTCAGAATATGATGGCCCAGGGGCGTACCATGGGGTGTTTTTATATCGAAAGCCCGGCCATGCGACTGTTGCAGCAAAAATCGGCGGTAGGTGATTTTGAACACCTTGTTATACACAGCAGTATTATCCGCCCCGCGGCAAATGACTATATTCAGGAATATCTTCGTCGGTTACACGGCGGGGGCTGGGAGCCTATTCATCCCTTGCTGGCAGATGTTCTGGAGGAGAGCTTCGGGATCATGATCTATCAGGAGGATGTATCTCGCGCCGCGATTGCTCTGGCCGGTTTCTCTCACGCAGAAGCCGATAGCTTACGAAAGGTACTGTCCAGGAAAGACAGAGAATATCGATTGCGAGATTTCCGGGATCGGTTTTTCACAGGAGCCCGCTTAAGAGGAGTTCCCGGACACAAGATAACCGAAGTTTGGAATATGATGATGAGCTTTGACGGTTACTCCTTCTGCAAACCCCACAGCGCGTCTTATGCGCGGGTGTCGTTCCAGGCGGCCTTTCTTAAAGCGCATTATCCAGCCGAATTCATGGCAGCGGTGATCAGCAATCAGGGGGGATTTTACAGCTCCTTTGCCTACGTATCAGAGGCACGGCGGCTGGGGCTTTCGATCCTGCCGCCCGACATTCACAAAAGTGAGATCCATTGGACCGGCAGGGGCAAAACGATTCGAGTAGGTTTTCTATCCATAAAAGGCCTGTCACTGGAAACCCAGGCCCGTATTATCACAGAACGTCACAGGAGCCCCTATCAAAGTATGAAAGATTTTCTCAATCGGGTTCGCCCTGACGAAAGTGAAGCCCGAGCACTGATACACGCCGGGGCTCTAGATACGTTTTGCCCGAAAGAAAATCGAACCTCATTGCTATGGGAGCTGGCCGAATGGCATCGCCGGAAAGAGAATGGCCCCGAATCCGGAAAGCTCTTTAGAAGTTCTTCTCCCGCCGCCCCCCCTCCCCTGCCCCGGGAATCGGACCGGAGTCGACTTCGACGCGAGTTCGCCGTGCTCGGTTTTTTGTGCGATCGTCATCCCATGACATTGTTTTCAGAGGTTTTGAAAGCAGCCGAAACGGTCAAGGTGGCAGAGATTCCCGGGTTTCCTGGCAGACGCGTTCGTGTGGCCGCGTGGCTCATCACCGGAAAAGTGGTGCACACCAAGCATGGGGACCTGATGGAGTTTTTGACCTTCGAAGATGAAACAGGAATTATTGAAACCGCGTTTTTCCCGGAAACCTACCGCCAATTTTGTCACATGATAGATCGCCAAAGGCCCTACATTCTTACGGGAAAAATTGAGCGTAACTGGGGAGCAACCACTCTGAGGGTAGAAAAGGTGGAAACGGTTCCGAAACCAACGAGCTAGTCTTTTCGGGGAAAATAACAGGCCACCCAGCGGCCGGGCTCAGTTTCCTGAAACTCCGGGATTTTTTGCTTGCATTCGGTTTTTCGATGAAGGCATCGGGGGTGGAAGCTGCAGCCCGGTGGGACGTTTCGGGGGCTGGGCACATCGCCTTCTAAAATAATCCTTTTTTTCTTGCTTAAAGGATGTGAGGTGGGGGCGGCAGACATAAGCGCTTCGGTATAAGGATGATAAGGGTTGCGATACAGGGAGGCACTTTCTGCCAGCTCAACAATACGACCGAGATACATAACCGCAACCCGGTCGCTGATATGTCTTACCACACTTAGATCGTGTGAGATGAAAAGATAGGTTAGATCGAATCGCCTCTGTAGATGGACCAGTAGATTTAAAATTTGGGCCTGGATGGAGACATCCAGCGCAGAGACCGGCTCATCGGCGATGATAAGCTTGGGATTTAGGGCCAATGCCCTGGCCACTCCGATTCTCTGGCGCTGTCCGCCGCTGAACTCATGCGGATATCTATTCACGTGTTCTGGCAGAAGCCCCACGGTTTCCATCAATTCTTTCACCCGTTCTTCACGTTGTCGGGCAGAGTCCACCCTGTGAATCTCAAGCCCTTCACCTATAATTTTTCCCACTGTTCGACGGGGATTCAAAGAAGAGTAAGGATCCTGAAAAATAATCTGCATATCCCGTCGCAGTTTTTCCATGGTTTTCGGATCATGGGCCAATATGTTCACTCCTTCGAAATAAACTTCACCCTCAGTGGGCTCCTCCAGCCTCAGAATGCATCTTCCAACCGTTGTTTTTCCGCAGCCCGATTCTCCCACCAAACCCAGCGTTTCTCCTTTCTTGATCGTTAGATCAACACCATCTACGGCTTTTACAGGTGGTTCTGCGGTTTTCAAAAATCCTTTTTCGGAAAAGAAATACTTCTTGAGTTTGCGAACAACAAGAAGATCATTGTTATTCATATTTCCAGCACCTCAACAAGTGACCCGGTTCGATTTCCAGAAGCGGAGGAACTTTTTCAAAACAGACATCGGAAGACAGCGAGCATCTGGGTTGAAAATAGCATCCTGTGGGAAGGTCATAAAGACTGGGAACGACGCCAGGGATGGTTCGCAGCATTTTATCTTCGGGAACGGCATCGTCCATTTTCGGAATCGAATCCATCAACCCCGATGTATACGGGTGTCTGGGATTATCGAAAAGCCTGACCACATCGACATATTCAACAATCTTTCCGGCATACATTACCGCAACGGTCTGCGCCATTTCAGCTATCACTCCCAGGTCATGGGTTATCAGCAGGATCGAAGCGCCGAAATCTTCCTTTAAATTGTTCATAAGTTCCAGTATTTGCGCCTGGATGCTCACATCAAGGGCGGTTGTCGGCTCGTCGGCTATCATCAATTCCGGATTGCAGGACAACGCCATAGCAATCATCACCCGCTGGCGCATGCCGCCGCTCATCTGATGAGGATATTCTTTTGCACGTTTTTCAGGATCGGGAATGCCCACCTTCTGGAGCATCTGCACCGCGCGTCTTTTGGCTTCTGCCTTTGATACCTTCTGGTGAAGGTGAATGGCTTCGGCAATCTGATCTCCTGCTCGAAAAAGGGGGTTCAAGGATGTCATGGGTTCTTGAAAAATCATGGATATACGATTTCCTCGAATATGCTCCATTTCCCTTTCGGATAATTTCAACAGATTCAGATCGTGAAAAAGAACTTCTCCCTTTACGATGCGGCCCGGTGGTTCCTGAATCAATCGCATGATCGAAAGGGCTGTTACGCTCTTTCCACATCCCGACTCCCCTACCAGGCCCAGTGTGTCACCACTGCCGATGGTGATATCGATTCCATCTGCTGCCTTAACAAGCCCCTCGTCGGTGTAAAAATGTGTATGAAGATCATCTATTCGAAGCAAGGCATCGTTTTTCATAATCCGCTATTGACCACCTCTCCAGTCATCGTCAACCCTGCTGCAGTTTAGGGTCCATCACATCCCTGAGACCGTCGCCAATTAGGTTGAAGGCCAGAACAGCTACCATAATGGCCAATCCCGGAAAAATAGAAAGCCAGGGGGCATTGGTAAGCTGAGTGACCCCGGTTCGGACCATGTTGCCCCATGTGGGCGTAGGCGGAGGAACCCCCATTCCAAGAAAACTCAAGTTTGCCTCCACCCGAATAGCCGTCGCTGTCCACAAGCTGCTCATGACCAGGATTTCGCCCAGGATATTTGGGAAGATGTGCTTAAGGATAATCCGCGGTCGTTTTGCACCAAGCGCGCGCGCCGCTTCGATATATTCCCTTTCTCTTACAGACAGGGTCGTGCCGTAGGCAAGTCGGGCAAACCGGGGGGTCATAACAACACCGATGCTGAAAATAAGCTTATCCAGGCCCTGGCCGATCATGACCAGAAACAGAATGGCGAAGATCTCGGCTGGAAAACACATCATCACATCCACCGCGCGCATGATGAGATTGCCGATTTTTCCGCGATCAAAGGCTGCAAACATTCCCATAAGGCTTCCTATGGACATTCCGACAAGGATCGAACAGACGCCAACGGCAAGAGAGATGCGGGATCCGTAAATAACCCGGGATAAAACATCTCTGCCGTAACTGTCGGTCCCGAACAAGTGTTTGGTATCCGGTGAAGTCAGTCGGCTGTAAACATTTTGCTCAAGGGGGTCGTAAGGGGAAATTTTTGCGGCAAGAAGGGCCACCAAAACTACCAGCACCGTTAGAAAAAACCCCACCACGGCCACCCTGTTGCGGAGAAAGACACGAAGTTGCTTTTTGCGAAGATCGTTCATTAACATGCGCTAACCGTATTTAATCCTGGGATCGATGAATCCGTAAATCAAATCGACAAACAGGTTGATAAAAATTGCAAGGGTCGCATAAACCACCATCACCGATTGAAGCATCACATAATCGCGCTGTTTCATGGCCATGACCATCAGTTTGCCCAGGCCCGGTCTGGAAAAAACGATTTCGGTCATGATTGAACTTCCCAGATTAATGATGAAATATATACCGAGAACCGAAACCACGGGTATCAATGCATTCATCAAGCCGTGCTTGTAAACGACAACCCTTTCTCTAAGCCCTTTTGACTTTGCTGTGCGAACGAAATCTTCGTTCAGCACATTGAGCATGGATGAACGGGTCAAACGCATTACGTACGACGTCATGATGAGTCCAAGGGACAGAGACGGAAGCACCAGGTGATGGAGTCGGTCCGAAATGCTGTTGTCTGCGCCGGCTCCGATTACGGGAAACAGGTTCATTCGAACCGAAAATGCATACAGCAGCAGTATTCCAAGATAAAAAGAAGGGATTGAAATACCTGCAAGCGAAGTCATCCGCCCGCTGTAATCCGCACCTCGGTTCCGGTTTAACGCCGTATAGACACCCATGGGAACTCCCAAGATAACCCCTATTAACATGGCGCTTAAGGTCAGCTCAAGCGTATATGGCAATACAACGCGGAGCTGGTCAACCACAGGAACCCCGTTCAGCATTGAGACGCCCAGATCACCTCGCAGCAGATTGCCCAAAAAACGCAGATACTGCAGCCACATGGGTGCATCCAGCCCCATTTCTGTTCGCAACGCCTCCAGGGCTTCCTGGGTGGCATACTGACCGAGCATTGCAATCGCTGGATCACCCGGAGCGAGTCGCACAAAAACAAAAACGATGGTCAGCACCACGAGCAACAATGGAATGGTTAGCAGAATCCGGCGTATGGAGTATTTGATCATCCTGTGGGTTCCCTAATCGAATACGGGCACGCAGGCCATTGGCACTGCGTGCCCGTTCTGCACCCGATCGTCATTTAAGACGGGTCTGCTCGTTGATCTGTGTATAAAGCGCCAGCACCGATTTTTGCTCAAAACCCCAGTCAATTTTCTTGTTTCGAGCAAAAACAAACCTAAGCACATACAAGGGGTAGTTGATGGCTTCGTCTAGCAGCTTATACTGCGCTTGCCGCCAGAGCTCTTCCTGTTTGGCAGGATCGGTTTCCATTCGCGCCTTTTCAATCAGGTCATCGATGCCGGTGTAATGGGAGAAATTTGTTACCGGCCGCTTTCCCGTGACGACGATGGAATCGGAGTGAAAAAACCATGAAAGGAAGATATCGGCGTTTGGTCTCATACAGATATACATCACATAAGGATTCACATCCTGACGGATCTTGGTGTGATAGGTAGGATGATCCACTACGTTCAGTTTAACATTCACGCCGATTCGTTTCCACTGAGCCTGGATGTTTTCTGTGGCCCTGCGATAGGAGGCTCTTTCGGTAATGGTCTGCTCGATTTCAAAACCGTTCGGATACCCGGCTTCGGCCAAAAGCTTTTTGGCTTTTTCAATATTAAACTCATACAGCAGACCCTTCTTGGCCACATCATCGCAACTTAAACCTCCCTTCATCCACGGCGGTATGATGGCGCACATGGGGCCCGATGCATCAGGGCCAATAAATGTTCGAATCTCGTCCCGGCTTGTAGCGTAAAGCAATGCCCGCCTGACCTTCAGATTGTCAAAGGGCTTTCGGGTGATATTGAAATTCAAATGATTGATCTCGCCCGGGCCGAACACCTCAACAATTGCCACTTTTCTCATTTTGTCGATCCAGGGCTGCTCGCGAACTCCTTCGATTACGTCCACCTCCCCCTTTCTCAGCGCAAACTCCCGGCTGCTCACATCCGGCATGAACCATACCTCGACTCCGTCCAGTTTTGGCTTTCCTCTAAAGTATTTCTCATGGGCCTTTAGTTCTACCTTTTGGCCTGGGGTATATTTATGGACCTTGAAGGGGCCTGTTCCAACGGGCCTGGTCTTAAACCTTGTAGCTCCGATGGTTTCAAAAGCTTTTTTTGGCACCACGAACCCGCCTCGATAATCGGTAAAGAACAACTCCGGTTGAACCATGCGGGACTTAAGCTTGATTTTTACGGTATATTTATCGATGATTTCTGCCTCAAAATTCTTATAACTCGAAGAGTAGGTAGACAGCTTAGGATCCTGGTTCTTTTTCAGGTTGAACACAATGTCTTCGGCGGTAAGCTCAACTCCATTCGGATACCCTTTAAAGGGATGGCTCATCACCCCTTTGCGCAAATAAAAGGTTAGTGCCATGCCATCTTTTGAGGTTTCCCAGCGCTCAGCCAGATCAGGCTCGATCACGCTGATATCCCCTGGTTTATATCGAAGCAGTCCATTGAAAATCATATCCTGCAGTGCCATGTCCTGGGTTCCAAAGCTTCGACCCGGATCCATGCTTTTGGTATCGCCGGCATCAAAGGCAATACGAAGGATGTTGTCCTTTGCCACGCCTGCTGTTGGAAGCCCGAAAGAGAAAACGACAGCCAGAAAAATAACGATGAAGCCCTTCATTCCATAGATCTGTTTCATTATTGCCTCCTTTCTATTAAAGGTGGTTAGGGTTGGTGAAACATAACAATACTCGACATTGGTTGATGTCTCCTTTCGGTTCATACCTCCTTTCATTGATTAATGAAGTACACTGTTTCGGACGCGTTCATCACTGTCCGATACCAAAAGTTCAACGGTTTCGAGCAGAATACTTGATCTGGAAGGAAAAAGCGCCCTTAAAAGGGGCTATTATTTGCCGTATTTTCGGATAACAGACCAATATCGCTACAATTATGTTTAGATCGTGTCATCCGCAGTC
The DNA here is from genome assembly GCA_019309565.1 of Deltaproteobacteria bacterium. Lineage (GTDB taxonomy): Bacteria > Desulfobacterota > Desulfobacteria > Desulfobacterales > SURF-15 > JAFDFZ01. The sequence continues at coordinate 10,276 of JAFDFZ010000080.1, read as the reverse complement.
TTGTTTTATATAGACATCAATGATATCAATTGTCAATAGCTGAGCTTACCCCGTTGTTAAAAAACGATTTAACATATGCGATCGAAAGGCACTGATAAATGGTGCTTACAGGGCATTTTGATATATGATTTATGCAGCTACGGGGTTGATATCAAACAACAAGATGAGTAGGTGAAAAGTATGAGTCGTATCATGTACAGATGTATCATATGGACCTTTCTTTTCATTCTAATGATACCGACAGCGTCCATGTCCAAACAGGAAAAACGCATCGCTCTTGTGATCGGAAATGGCCTGTACGCACAATCTCCGCTTTTAAGCCCGGCCAATGATGCAAACAATATGGCAGCCGCACTGAAACAATGTAATTTCAATGTATTAAAAGAAATAAACGCAGATAAGCAGCGAATTTTGAAAACATTGAGAGCGTTTACCCAAAAAGCAAGCGCCTTTAAGGGAATCACTCTGTTTTATTATGCCGGGCATACTGTTCAATTAAACGGCAAAAATTACCTTGTTCCCGTGGATGCGAATGTGAAAAGCAAAGAAGATATCGAAACCCAGTGCATCAACCTGTCATCCATTTTTGAGGAGATGAAGTCCGCATACAGTGTGGCAAACATCATTATTTTAAATGCGGCACACGAAAAGCCCTTCGGGAGACATTTTTTACCGGATGTCCCCGGGCTCGCTGACCATGAGGAACCCGGATTTTTCATCATGTATTCTGCTTCTCCCGGTTCGGTATCAGAGAAAAGTTTCGAGCGCGAAAGTATATTCAATTCCCATCTGGTAAGTTCACTGCTGAGCCCGGCTCTTGAGATCAGAGAAGTGTTCAAATCGGTTCAATCCGCCGTATTCGAGGAAACCGAAGAAAAACAGAAACCATGGTTCTCCGTTCCCTTCACAGGCTACGTTTACCTCTATTACCCTAAACTTCAGTTTCTCTACTTCCTGAGAGATGTTCAGCACTACAACAGGCAAATAACAACCGATAAGAGCCCCTTGGAGAAACAGAAGGCGTGGCTGTCACTGGTAGAGAGCTATCCGAGCTGGAGTTCTGCCATCGTTTCAAAAGACCCTGTTGATATCATTGCAAGGGCTCTGGATGAACTGACAGACGAATTCTTTTTTGAAATGACCCGTCTCTTCAATCTGAGCCTTAAGAAACGAAACCCCCTGGGGATGGAATTTGTATATGTTCCCCCCGGCTCATTCATAATGGGAAGCCCCTTTGATGAGCCGGGCAGAGGCAAGGATGAAAGAGCCTATTCGGTCACAATTTCCAAGGGGTTCTTTATTCAAACAACCGAAGTCACCCAAAGGCAATGGCATGCCGTAATGGGAAACAATCCTTCCGCTTTTGACGACTGCGGCTGGGAATGTCCTGTGGAAAGTATATCCTGGTACGATGTTCAGGACTTTATCGATCGATTGAATGATATCGAAGCGCCAAGATCCTACCGTTTACCGACAGAGGCGGAATGGGAATATGCAGCCCGGGCCGGTAACCAGGGATGGTTTTGTTTTGGCAGCGATTCAAATATGTTAAAAGATTATGCCTGGTATAAAGATAATTCTGGCGGACAAACCCGACCGGTGGCACAAAAAAAACCGAATCAATGGGGCCTGTACGACGTTCACGGAAATGTATGGGAACTGTGTCAAGACTGGGGTGGTGAATACCCTAAGCAGGCGGCAGTCAATCCCACCGGTCCGAGAAAAGGGTACTTTCGTATCGCCAGAGGGGGAAGCTGGTTTTCTTCAATGTTACAGGCCAGAAGCGCCAACAGATTCTATGTCCTCCCGGAAGATCGGAATTATACGGTTGGCTTTCGGCTGATACAAAACCAACTAACCAAATAAATCATGAGAACCGATCATTTTACTATGTCCTAAACTGATCGGTTCCAGGCTCAGAGTTAAGGTTATAGGGTTATAACTAATTGAGACTACCCATGATATGGAAAGCAACTTAGAAAATTCATCATAAACAAATGGTTTAAATAAGATCCTGCCACAACACACAGGTATCTTTTTAATATGATAGCTGTTGGTGTTCCGCGATACTGTTAGCATGGAAGATTTTAAGTACCATATAAACACAGAAGGTATTCTTTCTTGCATTCTACTGCATTTTTGACATAAAATATATTTAAATTATCTATCGATTCGTTGCAGTTGTATAAGGCAAAATCAGTGCATCATCCCGAGTCGATAATGTTCTTTAGGGTTCAGGAGGGTCGAGGATTCGAGGGGCGATGTCGGACACAGCCGCATTCTGACTAAAGCGTTTATGTTTTCTGTCCGATGATGACTTTAGCGGCTCATACCGTATGGACTGTTTTTTTTGAACCCGGGGAGATAATGCTGAAATGGGAGATACACCAGCTTATCTAAATCTTGAAGATCGAATTAAAGAATTGGAGGAAGAGATATCTTGTCTCAAAAAACAGGATATCATACGGCGGGAATCCGAAGAAATGCTTCGCGCTCTGTTCAATGGCTCGCAAGATGCCATATTCATATCCGATGCAAATGCCCGGTTCGTCGACGTTAATGCTGCGGCTACTGTTTTGACCGGTTATTCTAAGGAAGAACTCGTGGAAATGTCTTTGCAAGATCTGTACGATCATGTTGGCTCTGAAGACTTTCATAAACTTTTTGATAGGATCTTGAGAGGAGAGACGCTCAACTCTGAAGCAAAATTGCGGCGAAAAAATGGCGCAAAGATCGACGCCAAGTTAAGCAATCGACGGGTAATGGTTCAAGGTGTTCCTTATCTGCATATCGTTGCAAGAGACATTACCGAACAAAAACGCGCTGTTACCTCGCTCCAGGAAAGTGAAGCCCGGTATCGTACCTTATTTGAGAGGAACCCTATTGAAACAATCATTGTGGATAACGATGGCAGGGTGATTCGATACAATCTGGCCAAGAAACGATCCGGTAATCGGCTCCCCGATATTGGGGATATCATGTACAAGGATTATGCAAGCAGACACGAGATCGACATGTACGGTGAGTTAATGGATTGTATTAGAAGATCCGAATCCAAGGATTTTCCCGAGTTGAAATATTATGACCGGTTTTTGCGTATCAACATATCACCATTCCCGGGAGGGGCCATCATCACCTCTATTGATATTTCAGACTACAAACGTGTTGAGGAAGCACTTCGCTTAAGCGAGGCTCGTTTTCGCACGGCATTCGAAACAAGTCCGGATGCAATCAGTATCATACGAATGTCCGATGGCATCTATGTGGACATTAATGAGGGATTCACCGAACTCACAGGCTATACGCGAGAGGAGGTGATCAATAAATCCTCTTTTGAGGTCAGTATCTGGAACGACCCGAATGATCGCACAAATTTTATGAAGACCCTGGAGAAACAGGGTTATATAAGAAACATGGAGGTTAAGCTCCGTCTTAAAGACGAACGGCTTCGGATAGGCTTAAAATCTGCGCGTATCATGCTCTGGAATAATGAACCCCATATTCTTTCGGTGACCAGAGATATCGACGATCTCAAAAAAGCTGAAGAAGAAGTTCGAAAAATGGAACAAGACCGAAAGCAAAAAGAGCGGTTACAAATTATACTTGAAACCGCCGGGGCGGTCTGTCATGAACTTAATCAACCATTGATGGCGATTTCTGGATATTCCGAACTGTTGCTCATGAACACGTCTGAAGAAGATCCCCTGCGCGACAAAATAGCAAAAATACTGGAACAGGCCAATCGAATGGGAGAAATCACCGGAAAATTAATGGGAATTACGAAGTACAAGACAAAATCATATGGTGGCGGCGAAAAAATCATCGATATTGAGAAAGCTTCGCAATAACCTGAGCAAACACGGTCTATTCACAGCAATTCTCGGTGAAATCATAGCTGCAAGGCCAAGTCATCTGGCGCGGCCAAGGGACTCATGATTTTTATTCCAGCAGCGAAAACATGAATCTTCGGACCAGGATTTTTTATTTTGTTACTATAAAGAACGACACAAATTATTTTGCGCATGCATACACAGCGTCCAGCAAATTTGACGCCATACTGGATTTTAAAATCAACGTTACAAGAGATGCATGTACAATTTTACTATGACGCTGTGTATAAAACATACCAGATCCTTCCAATCACATACCGAAAGGGCATATAGCAAAAAGGGGGTTCAAAATGCTGACGCCGAAAGTCGACATTCGGCCGCTTCATGCAGGGGATTTCGATGCAGTGGTGGAAATTGATGCAAGGGTTTATGGAACTTCAAGGCCTGAATATTACGAGACAAAATTTGCACGGGCATTAAACCAAAAAAACCGAATGGTAACCTCGCTTGTGGCCGAAATCGAAGGTAAGGTTGTGGGGTTCGTAATGAGCGAGCTCTTTGTCGGTGAATACGGTATTCCGGACTCTGACGCAACGTTGGATACCATAGGAATTCACCCTGATTATCAACGCAAAGGAATTGGACGGCAACTCATGGAAGAGTTCATCAACCACCTGCGCAAGGCCGGTGTTGTCAGGTTGAATACATTGGTCGGCTGGAACGATTGGAGGTTGATCCGCTTTTTCAGTACAAATGGATTTGTCCCTTCTAAAGTAATCAATCTGGAGTTGAATCTGGTATGAAACGGTCAACAATTCGGTTCCAGGTTCAGGGTTAGAGGGAATCCTTAATAATACATGGCACCTGTGGGTGTTAACCATAAACGCAGAACGGTGAACCGCTCAACATAGGTAATAGATATTGCTGACCATGAAATGGTTTTTATATGGGATGGGTTTCCTTTGGATCGGGGTCGGAATCTGTCTTATTCTTTTAACCGACATGTGTCGAAAGGCAATAGCAAGGATTTTAGATGCGATCCATGAGAAAATTCTTGCAGTTTTTTCTTTGGCAGTCGGTTTTTTATTGGTTCTTTCTGCGTTCTGGAGTCAAAACTTCTGGTTTATTATGATGCTCGGCACTGTTGCTATTGCAAAAGGAGTGTTGTTGATGTTCAATCCGAAAAACCTTTTTGAAAGGATGAAAGATTGGTATCTCAACAGCGCCTCAGATAACACGTATCGGCTTTTTGGAATCATCATGCTCATCGTCGGTACGGTAATTTCCTCCTGGACGTAATCAATTGAGGGGCAAGTTCGAATAAAATGAAAGTTGTCTTTCACAATGATTTTTATCAGGTCTATACATCGGACCCTGCAGCGGCTGCAGGTCGTATGGAGGCAATTGTCGAAGCAATAAAAGACGATGTCATATTTGTCGAGGCGCAACCTGCCCTTGAAGCTCATATTGCTGCTGTTCATTCCGGCTTGCATATAGAATCGGTTCGTCAGATGGGATTATATGAAATCTCCGCACTGGCCGCCGGCGGGGCTGTCCGGGCTGCGGAAATAGGTCTTTTGGAACCAAGTTTTGGCCTGGTTAGACCGCCCGGACATCATGCCTCTACTAATTCGTCATGGGGGTTCTGTTATTTCAATAATATAGCCATTGCTATAGAGGCATTGAAGCGGGCAAAAAAAATAGAAACTGCTTTTGTGTTGGATATCGATCTACATTACGGCGACGGGACGGTCAACATCCTCGGAAAGCACGATTATGTGACCATATGCAATGTCGAGGCACGAGATCAGAAGTCTTATATGGATGTGGTTACAACGGAACTGGCTTCTTGCACTGCAGATATCATAGGGGTGTCGGCCGGATTCGATAACCACCAACAGGATTGGGGGGGATTGTTGAGCACGGAAAATTATCGCGAAATCGGGGAAAAAGTTCGCCAAGCCGCACGTCGCTGCGAAGGAGGATGCTTCGGTGTGCTGGAAGGAGGATATAATCATCGGGTCCTAGGAGAAAACGTAATGGCGTTTCTCAAGGGACTATCCGGAGGTTGAGCCGAAAATTTCGAACCCCTTGACATTATGTTTTTTTTATTGTATTAAAGCTTTTCAAAACATATAATAAATTTTAAATTTATCCAAAGAAAAAGCCAACCCTCGCTTTGAGGGGCGGAAAGCTACGGGTTTATTGAATAAACAGCCGGGTTGCCTTGGATGGGCAACTCGGCTTTTTGTTTTTGGGGCAATTCTAATAGCGATCAAGAGAGGATAGAATGAAGCTATCCAGGGTACCATACGCTAATCAATTCGATACTCGACTGCCTTCTTTCCCTGCGCGGGAGATGAAGGATAAAAGGGCATCTCAGAGTGCATCCAGGTATCGAAGTGATGAGGTTTATCTAAGACCTATCGCTGTTATCGAAAATTCATTCACAAAACAGGCGCTTAAATTCCCCGGCCATGAAAAGGGGACTATCGTGGATCTTTACGCGTAAGCGCAGCCACCTATTTCAGATCCCCCGTTCAATCCTCATTTACAAAAATCAAACTTTCTTTTAAACGTTTCCCATTAGGTTAGAGTTTCCTGATTATAAAGAAAAAGGCAGTGTCGTCACTGACACTGCCTTTTTAATAGGAGGCTCCTGTGCCCAAAACTTCATCTTGTTATTTGGTTCGGTTGAGCCATCATCCGCCCTGGAAGTGGAGTCGCCCGAACCTGGTAGAAGTTGGGATGCAATAGCTACGTTTGTATTGCATCTTTAGGGCGGCCCTTAAAATTAATGGCTTCTCTTAATGCCGTTGTTCTCTCCGACGCAGTCTTTTATATTTTTTATCGAAGATGCTCGGTAGAAAAGATGCACGCACATTGGAGAAGCCTGTCTTCCATATTAATTTGTTTTTTCTTCTATTCAATTATCATGCCAATATTCTCTTCTTGCTAATTATTAAGAATATTCAAATGGTTATGAATTAAAAGCTCAGCCCACAGTCTCCACGATTCATAAATGATGTCAAAATTTGTCAAAAAAATGGACAGGAATTGTCAGGTTTTGATAGCAGCTCCGCAGTAAACCACGTTAGAGAACTATGTACTCTAACGACCATAGATGGTAGCATTAAACCATCATCTATAAGGAATTATCTATACAACCGACAGGAGTCGGTGGCTTTCTCTAACGGGGTAAATATCATCGGCAAACTAGCCGATACCTCAACTTGAGGGGGAAATGAAAATGAAATGTTCTACCTGTTTTTTTTGTGAAAAAACAGAAGAGTTCTTTTTCTGCAAATGTCATTACCTGGAAGTTTTTAACCCGGAATTTGCAGGATGTAATGAAGGTAGAATATCGCTTAAAGTGATAATAGGGAACATAAAAGAAGAAATCACCCATTGCTCAAAAAGATATCCGGTAGCTAAAACTCACTGTCCATCAAAAATCTCTGCCCTTGCGTCAAAAGTCTAATCGGGGGCTGCAGAGGCTTCAATTTTTATATATAGGGTGTAAGAAAATGGAGAAAATAGAAGTCGTAAGTCCTGTCGGCGACAGAGGTGTTGAGCTAAAAAGTATTGCTCCCAGGTTAGATACACTTGAAGGAAAAACGATTTGTGAAACCTGGAATAGGGATTTTAAAGGAGATGTAATGTTCCCGGTATACCGTGAATTGTTAAAAGAGCGATACCCGGGAATTAAGATTATTCCTTACACAGAATTTCCATCGTCGATCTTAACCGGCACACCAGAACTTCAAAGAAAGGTCTCACGTCAAATATCGGCCATGGTGGAAAAAGGCTGCGATGCCATGATATCCGGAAATGGGGGATGAGGTACGTGTACTCCGGCCGCGGCGCGGCCCGCAGTTGACTGCGAAAAGATGGGAATTCCAAGCGTGGTCGTAACTGTACAAGGCTTCGCCGAGGTCGCCAGGGAAACTGCCAAAGCGGCCGGAATTGCAGGTTTAAGGGTTGCCGAATATCCAGGCGCACTAGGCATGCATCTTGGGGAAGTTGAAGAAAATATAAAGAATACACTTATTGGTCAAATAATTGACGGGCTTACCAAGCCATTATCAAAAGGGGAACTTACTGGAACATATTCAGGAAGTCATCTTGAAGAAATCGTCTTCTCGGGTACTTTAGAGCAGATAAACGAACACTTCAAAGAGCAGGGATGGAGTGATGGATTGCCTATTGTCCCTCCTGCCATAAATAAAATTGAAACATTTCTAACGAACCTGAGTCGTGCGGGATCAAAGGAAAAGGCGATTGCCGATATCGGAAAGATTTTTGAAGGAACACCGTAAAGATATCACATGGGCGATGGCACCACGGTTTGTTACCGGTGCAATCTTAAGCAACTGCTTTATTCTTCTCTTATATTCCATGGGAAGATTTACCACCCGATCACTGCTTCTTTTGGGTAAGCAATCAAACATCGAGATTCTGACAAGCCGTCTCTTTATTACGGCAATCACGTTTGCCGTGCTTGCGATCATGTTCGTTTTTCCCCTTATTGCTGCATTCAAAAGAGCCGAAACCGAAAAGTCGAAAAACTGGTTGACTTCCGTGTTCGTAGCGGTCGGGGTAACAGAATGCCTTTATCTTATTTTCAAGCAGGTATTCTGGGTAAGTCTGGCACGGGGAGTAATATTCTGGTAAGCCATGGAGAATGTAGTTGGAAAGCCTAATCGCCGGTTTTTTCCAGATATTCAATGTTGAAACGATCCTGTGGATTGCCCTTGGCGAGGTGCTGGGGATCATTCTGGGAGCTCTGCCTGGGCTGACCGCCACCATGGGAGTGGCGCTTATGCTTCCCATAAGCTACCGGCTCCCAGACGCCACGGGCATGGCCCTTCTTCTTGGGGTGTATTGCGGAGCAGTGTCCGGAGCTTCGATCCCTGCCATTCTGCTTGGCATTCCCGGAAACCCGAATGCCATTGCCACCGTTTACGATGGACAGGCCATGACAAAAAAGGGGCTTGCCGGAAAGGCTCTGGGTGGGGCTGTGATCGCTTCGTTTATCGGGGGCATTGGAAGTTTGACTCTTCTGGTTCTTTTCTCCCCGCTGATCGCCAGGTTCACCCTGCTTTTCGGCCCGGCCGAAAAGGCCACACTGGCGCTGGTAGGGCTTACGATCATCGCTTCGGTGTCTTCGGAAAACCTTGCAAAAGGGGTTTTAACCGGCACTCTGGGGCTGATGTTATCCCTGTTCGGAACCGATCCGTTTACTAATTCGCTGCGGATTCCATTCCCGGAACTGCTTGCCAAAACGCCTCTTGCAAGCGGCATCAACCTCATTCCGGCCCTGATCGGGCTCTTTGGTATCTCACAGGCCATCTTTGATTTAGAGAGGATCAAGCAAGGCCGGATTGCACCTCTGCTCGGGGTTAGAATGTTCCCGAAGGTGCTTTCCGTGCCACCGGCGGTACTCATCCCGATTATCCTTATTCTTTCACTTATAGGATCATATGCCATCCAGGGCCGGGCCATCCTTTCGGCCACGTTCGACATGGGGGTTGCGCTTTTTCTGGGTGTTGTCGGGTATTTTCTTAAAAAGCAAGAATATCCCATCGCGCCCATCGTCCTTGGATTGATTCTTGGGGGGATGCTTGAAGAAAACTTCAGAAGAGCTGTTAAACTTGCCGGTGGTAACTACTTCGTGTTCTTCACAAAACCCATCGCACTGGCGTTTATCGTGTTCGCCCTGTTCTCTATACTTTTCCCATTTTTGAAAAAGAGGAAAAATCCATGAAACTTGTTTTCTGCGGATCAGCCGGAGCCATACAGACCGCCGATAATGCCAATGTCTCTTTCTGCATCATCCAGAGAAATCATTCTATTCTTGTTGATGCTTCAGGAAACCCCACACAAAATCTACTGAAAACAGGAATAGACCCTGCGGCTCTTGATGCACTTATTCTAACCCACTCCCATCCTGATCATCTCTATGCGCTTCCTTCGCTTGTACACAACCTCTGGTTGCTTAAACGAAAAAGACCGCTTAGTATTCTTTGCAACCAGGATACGAAAACAAAGGCTGAAGCGCTCATCGAGCTGTTTTCTCTTTTTACAAGAAAGGCGATGTTTCCGATGGCATGGGAGGTCTTGGAAGATGGAATTTTTCACGGCATTCCGGGTGTGAAGATAGCGCTTTTCCCGGCCAACCATCCCGTACCCACCTGCGGGGTTAAGATTTCAACTGCCGCATCTTCCCTGGTTTATTCTGCTGATACGGCTCCGTCTCAAAGGCTTATCAAAGAAGCCTTAGGTGCAACGGTGTTAATTCATGAAGCTAGCGGCGGTGTTCAGAATGAAAAAGATTTTAACGAACACGGTCATTCATCGGTAAGGCAAGCAGCAGAAGCCGGCCGGGCATCCGGTGTCAAGAGGCTTTTTATCTGCCATATAGACGTCAGATATGCGGCCTCCCC
>JAFDFZ010000237.1 GCA_019309565.1 Deltaproteobacteria bacterium | reverse complement strand
TAACCAAGCTGTTCGGCTCTTAAGGCAGCCAGTTTCAGCCGAAGTTCTGAGGTTTCAAGAATCCCGAGGATCGTTTTTCCGGCTTTCACTTCGTCCCCCGGGGCTACAGAGACGCTTTTAATAAAAGTATCTATGGGTGAGACAACGACCTGACGAACCATAGGTTCTAATACAAAAGGCGACTGCACTCGATATTCTCCTTTCCCGAATATCAAAAAATTCCCTGTACAAAAAATAAGGAGCACCCAGAGCTTCAACCAGGTGTTCCTGGGTCCGAGAAGCTGGCCCAGCCATTTTCGCAAAGACCCAGCCAGCCTCACACCGAACCAGCGATGGTGTTCATACATTTCCACCAGACGCGGAGCACACAGATCACAGAGCAGCCGGATTGTCTCGATTTCATCCGGCATAAAGGGCTGCTCTAAAGATCGCTCCATGGTCAACACGGCCGGCACTTCATCATCTCGTCTTATTGGCAGACTGAACAGAGCTCCAGGTCCATGAGCCTTTGAAAGTTGTTCTGCTGCCCTGTTGACGTAATTTGCACTGTCTTCCGCAGGATGGATCACTTCAATATCCTGATCCAGACATTCTTCCATGGCGGCTTCTATGTCTTGTAATAGCTTCATTTTGCGGTTGAATTTATCCGTGTGGCTCATTGCCTGAATCCGGACATAGCGTCTGTTTAGAAACCCAAGGCTCACCCTGTAACAGTGCCAGCAGGTCGCACTTTCATTACACAGCGCCATGGCTGCGCTCATGAAACGTTTGCAGCTATTGACAATGGAAAATACTTCAAGCACCCTGTGAAGGCGATCAAGAGCCTTGCGGTTTTCTTTAAGGCTCCATCGAATTTCATAGAAACTTATCAAAAAAGGGGTGATCTCTAACCGCTCGCGGCAAGACACGAGATCATCAGAGTTATCAGACCGTACGACAAAAGCTGCAACAGCCGGCACGGTGTGTTCTTTTTGAACTGGAATTACGATCACCTGTCGTTGAGGCCGACCACCCGATGCATGTGCCCGCAACTCTGCTCTTATGATTGTATGTTTGCATTCAATCGCATCGCGAGCATATTTAACGGCCGAAACGATCCATCTCGGGCATCCATTCTTCGTCCTGGGTGGTGGATAAGCCGCCATGATTTCCACCCCGCTCTTTCCGCCCAGCCGAAATATCACGCCGCCATCCGCGCCAGCCCTCTGACACTGTGTTTTCAGCATTTCAGAAAGAAACACATCGGGGGAGGCATCCTGCATTAACAATGCAGCCATTTCGTTGGATATCGATGGATTGCCGGAACCCTGGGTGGTTTGATAAGTGTCTGTACGGCTTAATGTCATTTTGTGTTTCGATGGTCAAATAACGTTTCGATGAAATCCTTCCAGCACGATACCCTCCTTGGGCCTGGGTACCGGATTACGCGCCTATCATCTACGTTGTACCCCGAAAGGAACCTGGTGGTTTAGGAAAGAGTTTGCAAAAATCATGCTCAATTCTCAGCAATTCTCGGTGAAATCCAGGCTGTGAGCCGAATGATTGCCTTTTAAACGGGTGACTGTTTGAACGGATTAGTGCGCTTTAAATCGAGCAGTCTGAAGGGTGTCCCTTTATTTTGTAAAAACTGTTTAACGGTAAATGGCGGCTTAAGTCGAATGAAATTTTTGGAAGGCAAAATACAATTTACCCCCTTCGATAACGGCACGATCAGTGTTAGCAAAGCGATTAAACCAGAGATCAAAATCTCAGCTGGTTAGTGCCGCATCCCCCGTGCCTTTGCTCGATGTTTCCGACTGGTTGCCGCCTAAGCGGTACGATATTATTATTTTGCCTTCAAAAATTTTATCCGACGCCAACATAGGTGGCTTTTCAAAGGATTCGGGTGTGAAACCTGAGAACCGAATCCCTTCCGTTGGTGCTTTTGAAGGAGTGCACTGCTCTATTTTAGGCGCACTTTTTCGTGAGCCTCCCGCGATTTAAAAGACAGGAAATTACCCGTTTCCGCAGGCTGTCAAAACAGTGACGGTAAAACGGCGATTACCTGTGAAATAGGAAGGAATTGCCGCCTTTGCTGAGGACAGTCAGACCGATGCCTCATGATGAGGATGGTTCGAGTTAATCGTTTTCATTTCCGCTACAGCCGGATAAGGGATCACATTCGGTGCCTTGTCTTCCGGTGGGTCCTTTGTTTGACCCCATTGGATCACCCGGTTTCGTCCGCTTTCTTTAGCCACATACAGTGCCTTATCGGCCTGGTCCACCAGCTTCTGCGGCGTATCTGCTTCAAATTTAAGGGAAGAAACACCAAAACTGGCCGTGATACGGATTCCCGAACAGGTAATGGATGCAACCGACACACGAAACCGTTCAGAGGCTTTAACCGCGTTTTCCACACCGATGTGCGGCAGGAGAATACAAAACTCCTCTCCACCGTAGCGACAAAGGATATCACTTTCTCTTAGAATGGAGCGAAGTGTCTTCGCGACCTTCTGAAGGACCTGGTCGCCGGCAAGGTGTCCATGCCGGTCGTTTATGGACTTAAAGTGATCAATATCGACCATCACGCAACTCAGGTCATGCCCATAGCGTTTCGCTCTTTTAAATTCGGTTTCAAATATCTTGAAAAACGACCGGCGGTTGAGACAGCGTGTCAGTGGATCTCGAGTGGCCAGGATCTTCAGCTTTTCGTTCTGGCTCTGGATCTTATTCTGAGAGTTTTTTAATACCTTCAACATCTTTTGTAACTGCTCGTTTTTCTGTTCCACCTCTGTAACGTCATCAAAGGTTGCCAGCACTCCACGGCTTTTGTTTTTACCCTCCGATATCGGGGCGCTGTTGACCATAAACATGAGAAGACCATTGTTTTTTGTTTGAAGCGTCAGTGGAAATCCTGTGAAAGGACGTCCTTCACGCATGGCCTTAAGCCATGGATAATCCTCGGGAGGTTTTGAATCGTTCGGCAAGGTCCAGTTGAGAGTGGAAGCTTTCACCCCCATAAGAGATTCGGCGGATCGGCCGACCTTTTTTGCAAAGGCAGCGTTGGCAAGTACGATTCGTTCTTTGTGGTCTAAAACCACCACGCCTTCGGCCAGCGTATCCAGCGCAGCCTTAACCCTTGCAGGAATGGCGGAAGAAGGATCAAGGTATTGAAGAATTTTTCTCATGAAGAATAGATATAAAAAGAAGCTGGCCGAAATGAAGAAGGCCGTCAATTTTACAATCGGTCTTTCCCAAATACCGGCTATCCCTTTCGGGTATAGAGGTTTGTAGTGCATTTCCACCGTTGCCCATTGCTGGTCGTCTTTAAATATCGGAACGGATACAAGGTTGACAGCACTCCTGTCGATTTTCGATCCACTGTGGCTAGATGAAAGCTTGCCGGCCCTTGCCAGAACAGTACCATCGCTTAGCCGCAGGGTAGCGGAAAGAACATCCTCGTTGCGGTGAACAAAAACCTGCATCGTGGTCTGCAGCGCCTCGATATCCTCTCGTTCCACCGATAGCGTACCGAAAATGGCCATCGATTCACACACCATCTTTCGGGCTTCCAGCATCGCCAAGGAGGGATTTGGAATCAGATTAAGCATGTCTGCGCTGAGCACAAGGGTTGCTGTCAGAAGCACAAGTGCCAGTGTGATGCGAACGACGGGTGTTAGACGAAACATTATCGTATTCCTTTCTTTTCGGTATGTGCCGTGTTGGTTTCGAAAATCTTTTTAGAAGCACAAGTGCCAGTGTGATGCGAACGACGGGTGTTAGACGAAACATTATCGTATTCCTTTCTTTTCGGTATGTGCCGTGTTGGTTTCGAAAATCTTTTTAAGTTTCTTTTCATCTTCGTCGGTACTTTCCGGCTCGGTCTGCTGGGGGTCTTGAGGTGTTTTTTCCCACCTGGACAGTACCGGCATTGGATCAAAAAACCCCCATACCGGCAAAGAAGCCATGGCACTGGCAACAAGGGACACCCCGCGCAATACCCACAGCGAGTAGCCTGCCACAATACTTGCCGTAACCCCCCCTGCGGTTCCTACCATGAATTTCACCTCACTGCTTTGTTTCCTGGCTTCTTTGGCGATCTGATCTTTCAGTGCATCAAGCTGGTTTTGCAAATGTCGATTGGATATCATCTTTCTTGCCTGAGCGGACATCCGATCAGCGCCTTTTTGAGTGAGCCTCACAGCGCCTTCGTTGGCAGAAAGCGCATTTAACAGGGGAGATTGTTTGGCTGCGGTGTTGGAGCCGGTGGATTTTTCGCTCTGTTGCTCGTTTCCTTTGGCTCGCCCCCCGGGGGCGGTTCCCTTGCCCTGGCGTTCCGCCTTGCTGGTAGAGGCCTCCTCTTGTTGTATTTCCACAACATTGGGCACCTCAGCCAGCGAATTGTCGGATCCTGCTTGATCCGTATCTTCTGCCGTATCTTCCGTACCCGAATTCTCATCGCCTTCCTCTGCCGTGAGATCATCGGTCGGAGGGGGATCTGTTTCCGGCTGCGTATTGTCGGCAGTATCGACGTCTGTCTGATCTTTTCCGGTATCGCTGTCAGGGGTTTCGGCGGGTTCTTCAACGGTTGTTGTTTCAGATGTTGGCTCTGTTCCGGTGTCGACAAGCTCTGCGATATCATTGAGGTTGATGGTAACGGAGGCTGTTTCTGATAAGCTTGGCGAGCCATTGTCCGTCACTCTGATCGTCAGCGTAAATGAGGGGGTGGTCTCAAAATCAAGGGCGGCACTGTTGTTGACGGTGATCTCCCCTGTAGAGGCGTTTATGCTGAAAGCTTTGTTGTCATTTCCTGCAATAATACTGTAGATGAGGGTATCTGATGTGTCCGGGTCGGTGGCTGAAACTTTACCGACAACGGTGCCGTTGGCTGTGTTTTCATCGATGCTGTAGACGCTGTCACTGATCGAGGGGGCTTCGTTTACACCTGTGACATTTACCGTTACGGTTGCCGTATCGGTAAGTCCTTCAGGGTCTTCGACCTGAACCGTCAGGCTGTAGCTGGTGGATGTCTCGTAGTCGAGATTGGTGTTATCCGAAACGGTGATCTTTCCGGTTGCACTGTCGATGGAAAAGATGCCGTGGTTGTTACCGGCGGTAATGGAGTAGGTCAGTGTGTCATCGGTATCCGGGTCGGTGGCGGTCACCGTACCCACCGCCGT
>JAFDFZ010000236.1 GCA_019309565.1 Deltaproteobacteria bacterium | reverse complement strand
GGAAACGTTAGCCATGGTGGAACTAGGAACCCACTGCACAAGCCGAAAGGGTGCACGATGGTAACTCTCCGCCTAAAGCTGAGCGCGCCGTATTTCTACCCGACCCTAAATTTTTCCTAAAATAGGGAACAGGCAATAACCTGGCCTGTTGCCGGTTAATTCACTATTTTGACGGTACTCCATGAGTGAGTGATAACCAGTTCTTCAAAATAGATCTCTAATTGTTCCGAGGTTAATTGATCCGGGCAGCAATCAAAATATTAGCTGACCCTGCGCATAGCCCGGGAATAGGTGTCAATGGTTTTCTAACTTTTGACATGAAGTTTAAACAATCATAAGTGACGTTGATAGAGTTTCTTGAATCGATTTGCTTCTGTAGGATTCATAATGTTATACTTATTTTTGTAAATGCCCGGATTTGGACAGATTATCCTTGAAGGGAACAAGCCAAGATTGCGTCTGACTCCAATTGGATACGTGGGGATGATAGATGCGATTCAAGATTCTCAGTGAAATAAGAGACATTGAGACCATTGCATCGGGCCGAGGGGTGTCCATTCGTCGTTATGTGGAACGCACATATGGCCGAGGACGTTGGCGGAAGATGAAAGGCGTGGCTTCCGTGGAACTTGCAGATGAAACAATCTGTGAGGCCGAGATACACTGGTATGAGGCCCACGGCATAGGTCGCAGGGATTTCAAGATTAAAAGGGTGATACGATGAGCGAATTTGTTATCTGTATCAACAATGAGGGCAACCCGGCAAGTCTTATTGTCGGTAAGGTCTACCGCAGATTACCGGATCCAGAAGCGGAGTCACATAATATGCTCCGTGTCATTGATGAAGACAAATCAGAACCTGATGGGTATCTCTATCCAGCGTCCATGTTTGCACCTGTGGAACTACCGGAAGAGGTAAAGCGGGCACTGATGGCATCGGGATGCTGAGCAATAGATGTGTATGGGAGCGGCCATTTGGTGAGATGCCCATAGGCGAAGAAGCCACCTAACGAATAAGGATAGATCGGTGAGAGTGAAGCGAGCCACGATCTTATCCGGTTGTTGAACAAGCCTGGCGCATCTGAGGACTCTATATATAAGGAAATATCTTTTTTTAGGCAGCGAAGAGGAAGTGAGTTTTCCGGCAGTATGCTTTTTTCAACGCATACGGGTGCACGGCCTGTAAACAGGCTTTTAACATTCAGTGACCATCCGACAAGGCCGAAGGTCGCTGAATATTCAGAGGTTAATTTATCGGGACAGCAATCAAAATGACCAATGACCCGGCACAGAGCCCAGGAATAGGCGACAATGGTTTTCTGACTTTTGATCTGAAGTTTAATCAATCTTAAATGACGTTGATACAGTTTGTTGAATCGATTTGCTTCCGTAAGCTTCATAATGTATACTACTTTTTTATAAATGCCCGGAATTGGACGGATAATGGGAGTATACACTAATTTAGAATTTTTTTCGCCGCGCAGCGGCTTCGTTCAACAACTGGGTGCACTTGACGGCTATTCCGCTGGCGCTTCATAGCCGCAAGTGACCCACACGATAGCGCGGCGCTGCGCGCCTTTCTGGTAGTGGCACTGTTCAAGGTCAAAGTATAAGTAAGAAAAGGCTAGCGGGGAAGATTTCCGCGCCGCGCTATCGGGCTGCGAGATGCCAATTGAGCTTCAAGCCGGCGCGCAGCACCGGTTTGAAGCTCAATGGAGCGGACACCGCTTGCGCGCGGGCTGCCGCTCATCTCGCAGCCCGTTATGTGCTAAACAAAATTTGAAGACCAAATGGTATTCGGCTATAATGCCTATACCCTGATAAGTGGAGGAATCCGTTATGGCAAAAATCACTGTGGAAATCGAGGACTCAAAGGCCGCACTCCTTACGGAAAAAGCAAAGAAGTTTGGTCTGTTGCCCGATCAGTTCGTTACAGCATCTATTGAGGATCTTATTGCCCAGCCAGAACCAGACTTTGAAGAAGCAATGCGTCGAGTATTGTCTAAGAATAAAGAGCTTTCATAATGCGCTACCTTTCTCTCCTTGAAGTTCTTGAGCTTCATGAAGCGATAATTGCTTCTTCAGGCGGTTTACGTGGGATTCGAGATATTAGAGCACTTGAATCTGCAATCAACCTCGGCTTACTTTCGATCAGACCGATCTCTATCCAGACCTTATTTCAAAAGCAACAGCCCTCTGTTTTTCCCTCGTCATGAATCATCCTTTTGTTGATGGCAATAAAAGAATCGGCCATGGGGCTATGGAAACTTTCCTTATCCTTAACGGATGTGAGATTGAGGCAACTGTGGCTGAGCAAGAACAAATCATCCTTGATCTTGCTGCGGGAAAACTTACGCGTGAAGCGTTCACAAAGTGGCTAAAAGATCATATAGTTCACATAACCCGGTGAGAATTTTTGGACTCTTCACAAAGAGGTGTCTGGAGCCTCACAGAAAAAGGTCTTAACACTGATTTGTCAACAGACGATTTGGTTAAGTTATACAAAACTCGAAAGCAATGGATGGGCATAGGTAAAGGGAAACAAAAAGATGTAAAAGATACGACTGTCCGAGAAACAATAAATGCCAGGGAAAACGAAAGCTTACAAGAGTCAACAGATTATAGAACTGAGCTTTTAAATATCTTAAAGTCAGTTTCTCCGTCTGGTTTTGAACGTATTTGCCAAAGGCTACTTCGTGAATCAGGATTTGAACAGGTAAAAGTGACGGGCAGGAGTGGAGACGGTGGTATTGATGGGCATGGGATTCTACAAGTCAATCCTTTTGTAAGCTTTAATATCCTTTTCCAATGTAAAAGATATGAAGGCACTGTTTCTGCATCCCAAATTCGTGATTTCAGAGGCGCTATGATGGGCCGTGCAGATAAAGGCCTTATCATAACGACTGGTTCTTTTACCATGGATGCAAAAATAGAGGCAAGGCGGGATGGTGTGCCACCAATTGAGATTATAGACCGAGAGAAGCTTTTAGATATGTTTGAACTTTTGGAGCTAGGATTAAAGCCCATCAAAACATACGAGGTCGACTATTCATTCTTTGAAGAATTTAAATAGTCGAGAACCGAACACCTGACTGGCGTTTCACTGCGCTCAACGCCAGCAGGTGAGAAATGCGTTATCTGTATGTGGTTTTGCCATTGGCACCATCTTATGTAAAAATATAGGAACTCGATAAAGGGGGGTTTAATGAAACAATACAAAATAATAGTGGAAAAACACCCTGATGGGTATGTAGCATATCCCCTTGGGATAAAAGGGGTTGTTGTAGGGCAAGGTGATAGTTACGAAGAGGCCTTGGCAGATGTAAAATCAGCAATCAAATTTCATATCGAAAGCTTTGGTAAGGATGTACTGGATGTCGACCCTCCGATACTTGAGGCTTTCGTTGCAGAGGCTAGGATAGAAGCCTAATGACTAAGCTCCCCATTGATGCACCAAAGCGAAGAGTCGTAAAAGCCTTTGAGTTTTTGGGGTTTCGTATTGTAAGAGAAAAGGAGCACATTTCAATGGTTCGTGAAAATCCTGATGGTACGAAAACCTCTCTCACAATGCCAAATCATTCCAAGATAAAAGCATCCACATTGAGAACTATTTGTTCCCAAGCAGGCATAGGGCGAGATGAATTTTTAAAAGCTTTTCGTAAAACATAAAAAATTCAGATAACCGGCGGGTGAACCAGACGGGAAGAAACCGGGCGGTTTTCGCAAAAGTCTGTGCCTAATTTAAATCCATCAGGCTCGCTGCTTATGCAGGCCGTTATGTATTGTATTCATGGATGCCCTCGATGATTATCTAAAATTAAAACCGTAAGCGGAGTAAACAATTGTTATCAGATAAAATTAGAAATCTTGCGGATTCGGCGGCGATAGATGCGCTGGGTTTTGCAGAAGCATCTCCTTTCTCAAATTATAAATTAAGAGACTCACGACGAACAGACCCTAAAATTTCTTTGCCTAATGCAAAAACAATTATTGTTGCTGGTATCTATATCGGTGGACTGACCCTTCCTGCCTGGGAAAATCCAAAGTACGGTAGAACAAGCAGACTCTACCTGTCAGAGTTTTTTCTTGACGTCGTAAAACCGCTAGAGCCAATTGCAAAGTATTTAAATGAAGAAGGCTTTCAGTCAATTGTCTGTGATGGTTCTGCCGATGAAGGCTCAATTCTCCCACTGAAACTTGCTGCGGTAAGAGCCGGTCTTGGGTGGCAGGGCAAACATTCACTGCTCATATCTAAGAAGTACGGAACATTTCTGGCCCTTGGCGGGATAATAACCGACGCCAATTTGGAGCACAACACTGAACTGGAGCCAAACCGATGCCGCAAATGTGATATGTGCCAACAAGCTTGCCCTTTGGCGGCGTTGGATCAGCCATATGTATTGAACCGAAAAAGCTGTCTTTCAAATTTATTGCAGATTGAATATTTGCCCGAAGAAGCTCAAGTAGTAATGGAGAACAGAGTAGGTGATTGTGAAATATGTCAGGAAGCCTGCCCGTGGAACAGAAAACATCTAAACAATCCTTTGGTAACGGAGATGACAAGAAAATTTCAGCGTAAGGTTAGAGCGTGGGAAAAATTCTTTTATCTGCCTCATCTAGCTGAATTGTCTGAGAAAGAATATATTGAAAAACTCGGTCACCTCAACACAGGTATTCCGTATGAAATTTTTCACCGTAATGTTCTAATAGCAATGAAAAATGCCGATAGATATAAAAATAGTTGGCAGACAAATCCCTAAAAAAGGAGCACAAGTGAATTTGAAAATAAGCCTTGACAATGATATTGAAACAGATGAAGTCATAGAAATTTAAAAAGCCAATAACTGGTCATCAGCTAAGAAACCAGAACTGCTAATCTCTGCTCTCAGAAATTCAGACTCATTAGTAACGGCAAGAATTTCAGTAAAACTTGTCGGAGTCGGAAATGCTTTGTCTGACGGTTATCTGGTAGTCTATTATCCGCATATGCTGGTTCATCCGGAACATCAAGGTAAAGGAATAGGACGCACTATGATGAAATGTTTGCAACAGAAATATAAATCTTTTCACCAGCAGATACTTGTTGCAGATGGTAACGCAATTGAATTTTATAAAAGCATAGGTTGGGCTTTCTCGCTTGCGCGCGGGGTGCCGCTCATCTCGCAGCCCGTTATGCCTGAGATTAAATTCATAATTAATGTTAATAAACAGGAAGGGAAATTGTAGTTATGCCATATGCACCATTTCATGAAAGATTTCCTAAGATTGCTGAAAAGGAAACTCGTGCAATAACGATATTAAATAATCCAGAATTACCAAGTGATACCTATGTATTAACTGAGGCTTATTGTGATGAATTAGATTGTGACTGCCGTCGTGTATTTTTAAATGTAATCTCGATTAACCAAAAAAAACTCTTGGCGACAATTGCCTTCGGTTGGGAGAGCAAAAAATATTATGCCAAATGGATGGGGGACAATGATCCAAAAACGATAAAGGATCTAAAAGGGCCTGTATTAAACTTGGCAAGTCCACAATCAAAACTCGCACCTGCGCTATTAAAACAAATTAAAGTTGTTTTGCAAGATAAGAATTATATAGAAAGACTAAAGAGACATTATAATTGTAATGTGTCAAGAAGAATCCGAACAAAATCATGAAACGAGGGTAACACTTTCAGTTCCTGGTTTCTGGTTCAGGAATGACTCCAACAACTCCCAAACCTGCTCTTTTTGCCTTCCATCAAGATCGCTCAAAGAACCGATGGCATCTTGAATTTTCTTCCTTACAGGCCCG
>JAFDFZ010000079.1 GCA_019309565.1 Deltaproteobacteria bacterium | reverse complement strand
TTTTCGCTTCCATGGCTTTCTCCCTATACCATAACAGGCTAAAACCCCTGGAACGAACCCTAACGGAAAATGGATTAAACTTCAATAATAGCGATGCATTTTCAGCAATTCTGGGGTGAAGGGGAAAAATATTTCGATTTAAGGTTTTTCTAAGGGCTGAAAAGTTACCGTGAAGAAATTGCTGTTAAAGAATCATTTCACTTTTTCCGCCAGCCTTCTTACGGCATCCAAATATTCGGATAACCCCCGCAGGAAGATATCGTTATGGTTGGCATCGGGAATCTTAAGTAACGTTTTATCGGCGCTCGGGCAGGCGTCGTACAGGGCCTGGCCGTCTGAAAATGGGATGATATGATCCAGGGCGGCGTGGATGACCAGTGTTGGTTTATCAAAAGATTTGATCTTGTCGATGTTTCTAAACCCGTGTTCTTCGGTGACATGAATCGCTTTTGTGTCCACACCCAAAAGCTTCAACAAAGGAATGGTAAAAGCAAAGCCGCTTTCGATGACAAGGGCTGAAATTTTCTCCTTGTAGTTGACGGATAATTCCAATGCGCAAGCACTGCCCAGCGAGCGGCCCATCACGATCATCGGTCCCGAATATCCTTGCTGTGATAACCAGCGGGTAACGAACTTGAAGATCTTATGGCAGTCTTTCATCATGCTCGAAACCGACGGTCGTCCGGTGGAGCGGCCATAACCGCGATAATCAACTGGAAGAAAATTGATGCCCATCCCGTTGTATGACGGCCCGAAATCATCGTAGTCCGCCACAATTTCGCCGTTGCCGTGAAAGAAAAGAATATTGGGAGCCGACGGCTGGGCTGAATGAAATCGGGCGCCGACCACCACATCTTCTTCAACCGGAATCAACAGATCCGAATGGGTTGAGGAAGCCCGGGAGTAACCGGTCTCTGCCCTGGGATGAAACAAACACTCAAGCAGTTGCGGATGATCCAAAATAGAATAATCGTTGGGGTTCATTTGCTTACATCCTCTTTTTTGTGCTTGCATGGAAACTCCGCTCTGCAAACAAGGCAGCGATCATCGCTGCACATCTGGCATGAAAAGCAACCTCTGCAATCATGTTTTTTAGGAGCCTCGGTGCCTGTGGCAGGGCAATAAACGTTTCCATCAAATCCGGGAATCTTGACAAACGGCATACCACACCTCGAAAGCATATCTTACCAGCTTATTTCTTAACCTAACCCCGATATCTTGAAATTTCAAGAGCTAGGGCCTTACGGCTCATCATGTCTTGCCACAGGCCTTCTCATCTGTTTTATCCTGCTGCGGTGAAGTTTTGATGCAAGTCGCCGACGCTTTGACTCAAGGCTGGGGCGGGTGGGACGGCGGTGGCGGGGTGTGACAGACGCCTGACGAATGAGTTGGACAAGCCGGTCTATTGCATCTTTTCGATTTTGTTCCTGGGATCGAAATCTCCTGGCCTGAATAACAAGCACCCCATCTTCGGTGATGCGTTTTCCTGCCAGGGCCATCATGCGCTTTCGCACCGTTTCGGGCAAGCTGGTGGAGTTCCGCACATCAAAACGAAGCTGAACGGCGCTTGATACTTTGTTTACATTCTGGCCACCGGGTCCTGAAGAACGCGTGAAGGTCAGGTGAATTTCATTTTCGTCAAGCCCGATGGTTTCGTTGATGCGAATCATGTAATCAAGGTTGTGGGGTTCATCGTTCTATGTTCTGAGTTAAACTCACAGATGTCACGTATTAAAAGCATTGCTAACAACCACGAACCCTGAACCTGAAACCTATCAGTTTAGGTGTAAATAATTCCTGATATTATTTTTATTTTATGATATGTAAATATGATAAACAAGATGTAATAAGAGATTGTATGCTTTTCCCGATACTTCACCCGGGAAAAGCAGCCCCTTTAAAGACAGTTTAATAACGACAAGAAATTGTCGATATGATGTTGATAAGGGCCTATAGGAATAACAAACTTAAGTTTCGCACCTCATTTTACCGTAAAATGCCAATGGATCTTGAGTCGAATAAAATTTTTAAAGGCAAAATAATTACACCGAAGCTCTTAGGCGGCCATCCAATCGGAAACATCGAGCTTAAGGCACAAGGAAAGCGGCGCTAAGTAGCGGAAAATCTTGCTATCTCTGGTTTAAGCGCTTTGTCGACTCCCATTGTGCCGTCATCGAAGTATGGTAAAGTGTATTTTGCCTTTAAAAAATTTCATTCGACGCCATCATATAAGGCATTTCATAGAAACAGGGGGGTGCGAAACTTGAGCAACAAAGCTTATGCGGGTATTTGCGTATGGTAACCTTTGAATCTCTAGTAAAGCGAAAAGACAAGATCGCCGTCGTCGGTCTGGGCTATGTGGGACTTCCACTTGCGGTGAGTCTTTCAAGACACTTTGATGTGGTGGGATACGATCTTAAGCAGCATAGAATCGAGGAGCTTCGAGCCGGTGTTGATCGTACGCTTGAGGTACCCAAAGATGAATTGAAAAAAGCCACCATCTCATATACGAACAACCCCAATATGCTATCTCAATGCAGGCTGATAATTATTGCGGTACCCACTCCCATCGATGAATACCGCATACCGGATCTTAATCCCCTGCGATCTGCTTCAGCCACCGCCGGGAAATACATGAGAAAGGGGACATGTGTTGTTTTCGAATCAACTGTCTATCCAGGTGTAACCGAAGAAGTCTGCTTGCCGATCCTGACGCATGAGTCCGGTTTGAACCTGGGCAAAGACTTTACCCTTGGCTATTCACCGGAACGTATCAACCCCGGAGACAGGGTACACACGCTTGAGAAGGTCATAAAAATCGTTGCCGGCTCTGATACGAAAACCCGTAAACTGCTGGCGAGGGTATATGGAAGGGTTGTAAAAGCAGGCATCCATGAAGCATCTTCCATTAAGGTGGCAGAAGCGGCCAAAGTAATTGAAAACACTCAGCGCGATTTGAATATTGCGCTCATGAATGAGCTGGCAATGATTTTCGATGCCATCGGCATCGATACAAGGGAAGTGCTGGAGGCTGCGGCAACCAAATGGAATTTCCTGGCTTTTGAACCCGGCCTGGTGGGAGGGCACTGCATTGGCGTAGACCCGTACTATTTGACGTTTAAATCGGAGTCCATAGGCTATCACCCGGAAATGATTCTTGCCGGCAGAAGAATCAATGACAACATGGGGAAATACATTGCGGAAAGAACGGTCAAATTGCTGATTCGTGCCGGCAGACAGGTATATGGTTCAAAGGTGGCTGTTTTGGGAATCACCTTTAAGGAGAATGTTCCGGATTTAAGAAACACCAAAGTCGTAGATACCATCAAGGAGTTACAGGATTACGGTGTAAAGGTATGGGTTCATGACCCCCTGGCAGATCCAGATGAAGCTTTCCGGTATTATGGAATTCGCTTACAGCCACTGAAAGAAATTTGCGACATGGATGCGGTAATCGTAGCGGTGAAACACAGGGAGTACAAATACCTCAGCCTTTCCAGCATCGCTCGGCTTTGCCGAAATCCCCTGCCGGTTATAGTTGACATCAAGGGAGCATTCACTCCGGCCGCAGCAAAGAAATTGAATGTTCTTTACTGGCGGCTTTAAAGCTTAAAATCCATCTTAAGACAAATCAAAACTACAGAGATAAGCAATATCTCGTACAATAGGCGAAATAGACCCGTTAGAACCTGGCAGAAACCGAGTCAGGCGATCAAATGAAAAAATATCCCGTTTCCATTGTGCGATACGAAAAGCCGTTGGAATCCGTTCGAAAAGCGGTCTCTTTGTGCAATGGTTTTGAAGTTATTCCAACGGGAGCAAGGGTGTTTATCAAACCCAACATCGTGTACTGGACTCGCACCACGCGCTTTCCCAAATGGGGGGTAATTACAACATCAAGGGTTGTTCAGGATACGGTACGTTTGTTGAAGGACCGAGGCATCGACCATATCACCATAGGCGAAGGCACGGTATTGATGGATCCGGCAGATCGAGACTCGATTGATCATGCATTCGAAACACTGGGTTTCGGTGTTTTGAAAAAACGTTACGCCGTGAGAATCGTAAACATCTTCGAGCGACCTTTCCGGAAAGTGGATCTCGGCCACGGTGTGGTACTTTCTTTTAATTGCGATATATTGGATTCTGATTGGGTCATAAACCTTCCGGTATTAAAGACACATGCACAAACCATCGTAAGCCTGGGGATCAAAAACCTTAAGGGAACCATCGACCTCTCTTCCCGCAAAAAATGTCATTCCCAGAAAAACGGAATAGATTTGCATTTTCGGATTGCAAAACTTCCGGATAGAATGCCCCCGATATTTACTTTGATAGACGGCATATATACCAATGAACGGGGGCCAAGCTTCGATGGGCGGATCCGAAGAAGCAACATCCTGATTGCTTCTGCAGATATTCTGTCGGCGGACATGGTGGGGGCCCGTGTTCTGGGATACGATCCCGCGGTGGTACCGCATCTGGTACATGCTGCTGAGAATTTAAACCGCCGTCTTGACCTCTCCGACATTAAGCTGCTCGGCGAACCGATAGAGGCTGTAGCAGATTACCATGACCACAGCTTTCCCTATAATGAATCGAATACCCTGCCTGCTCCCATGGAAAAAATGGGAATCAAGGGACTGTCATACAGAAAATATGATCTAACCCTTTGCACCTATTGTTCGTTGCTAAACGGAGCTGTGCTTTCTGCAATTGCAAAGGCCTGGAAGGATCAACCGTTAAACTCAGTTGAGGTGCTTACGGGAAAGACTATGGAACCCACAGCAGGTATGAAATATACGATTTTGCTTGGCCGCTGTATGTACATAAAAAACAAAAACCACCCGAACATAAACCAGATGATCGCCGTGAAAGGATGTCCTCCATCACCGCAAGCCATTATCAGCGCCTTTCATCAGGCAGGTATCTGCATTGATGGAGCCATTCTTAAAAACCTTGACCTTTATCCCGGAACATTCATGAAACGGTATGAAAATCGGCCAGAATTTGATGAATCTTTTTTTACAATTTCCGGTTGAAATGGATTTATGCAGGGGGTGGAAATGACTGAGGAGCAGCTTTACGATCTTCTGGGAACCCGACATATCCCTGGAACGGCTGAACAGTTGAGAATTCTCTGTACCCGAATGTCAGAACTGCTGGAACTTAAAGGAGAAGTGTGGGTTCGGGCAAACCGTGAAAAACTGATATCCGAATGGGAATATGCGTTACGTTACCTGATTTCAGCTTCCAGCTGACGAACCAGGTTCTTGTACTCCTCGTTGTCGGGATCCAGTTTCAGGGCCTGGCGTGCGTCCAACAACGCCTTTGAGATATAGCTGGGAACACCGCTGAAAATTTCCCATTTTTTCCCCCAACAACGGGACCGATAGTAATATGCCTCAGGAAAATCGGATCGGAGAGATACGGCCTTTGTAAAATCCTCGATGGCCTTATCTATTTTACCGCTGATATAGCGGGCTATTCCGCGATTGAAATAGGCTTCTGCAAAATCAGGATTCAATTCCAGCGCCCGGCTGTAATCTTCAATGGCCCTGTCGTAATTGCCTTTCTGGTTCCAGGCATTGCCTCTGTTCAAATAGGCTTCTGCAAAATCCGGATTAAGTTCTATTGCCTTTGAAAAGTCCTTGATCGCCCGTTTAAGGTTTTCCTTCTCGGTCCACACATTGGCCCTGTTGAAGTAGGCTTCGGCAAACCGCGGGTTAATTTCCAGGGCCCTGGAATAATCGGCGATGGCGCGGGTAAGCTCTCCTTTTTTGTGCCAGGCAAGTCCCCGACTGTTGTAAGCTTCGGCGAAATCCGGTTTTATCTCAATGGCCTTGCTATAATCCGCAATGGCCCTTTCCGGATTGTCTTTTTCATCCCAAACGTCCCCGCGGTTGAAGTAGCCTTCTGCAAGATGCGGATCAAGCTCTACCGCCTGCGTGTAATCTGATATTGCCTGCACATATCTTCCCAGATCTCTCCAGGCATTTCCTCGAATCAGATGAACTTCGGCAAGTTTTGGATTTATTTCAAGCGCTTTAGTGAAATCCGAAACGGCCTGCTCAATTTCACCCCTTGCATAGCGGATATATCCACGATGCTGGAAGGCATCTGCAAATGCCGGGTCTATCTGAAGGGCCTTTGTATAATCTGAAATCGCCTTTTTAAAATCTCCTTTTGATTCCCAGGCATTTCCACGATTCAGATACGCTTCTGCAAATCGTGGTTTCAATTCTATAGCTTTACTGAAATCCGCTATGGCTCGATCCGGGTTGTTTTTGTTATGCCATGCCTGGCCGCGATAATGGTATGGGAGGGCGAATTTGGGTTTCAGTTCTATGGCTTTGGTAAAATCGGCGATGGCCTTTTCGTATTCGTTTAGATTCATCCAGGCAAGGCCTCGATTTACATAGGCCTCTGAAAGATCGGGAAATTCTTCAATCACTTTCGTGTAAGCGTCAATGGCCTCCCGAAAACGCTGGGCATCGAAAAAACTATTCCCTTTATCAAACCAGTCTTCTGTGCCCTGGGCAGCATTGGAAATTATCGCAAAAAAAAGAATTGCTGCTGTCAGAGAAGCGAGCAGCCGTATCATCATCAAGGGTTGCCTGTATAGCATCGCTGAGAACAATACATAAAAGAGAAGGCTCTTCCATCAGTTGATCTGCAGAGACCTTTAAAAAATGTTCATTTTTCAAAGGTCTCTGCAGGCTACCGGCGATTCAAGAATCTCTAATTTTTCAAATAGTTAAAAATTAGCTTAATACAATACGTATCACATAAATTGAAAATTTGATACCGATTTTTCCAATTTTTGTAATATTTTAAAAACTGTGGTGATTTTAAATAAACTAAATTGATACCGATCTTTTAAATACCCATTCATCATATAATGTGTTAAAATTTCTCAAGGCAAGGCGCTGTGAAATGCATTTTCCATAATGGGCATGGGATTTTTTTAAAGAGTTATTGAGTTATCGGGGGAAATCATCAACAATGAATACCGTTACCGTCATTTACGGCAACCATCCAAAGAAGATGGTACAACAGCTTATTGAAAAAACCGATGCCCTTAATCGACTCCGGGCCCAAGACTCGGTGCTGATCAAACCGAACATAGTTGTTTCACGCAAGGAATGGACGGGTGTTAATACCGATCCGCGGGTGGTCGAGGCCATTGTGATCGCATTGAAGAAAAGGGGCGTCAGTAGAATTACGGTTGGCGATGGAGCCGGAATGGGCTACAGTGCTTCAGAGGGTTTTAAGATATGCGGCTACCACGAACTCGAGGATCGTTACGGGCTAAGACTAGTTGATCTGGAACGTGATCGATTCGTGAAAAAACCCGTACCGATCAGCGGCCCCTTTAAAACACTTGAAATCGCACGGAGCGTTGTGGAAAGCGATTTTCTAATCAACGTACCCATCATGAAAGCCCACGGGCAGACTAAAATCACCTGTAGCCTTAAAAACCTAAAGGGCGTTATGCCAAGGGCTATGAAAACGCGTTTTCACGGAGTTGATCTGCATCGAGCCATTGCTCAACTGGCAAGCGTGGTTTCCGTGGATTTGATCATTGTCGATGGTCTTAAAGGGGACTTGATGTCGGAAACGGGGCGAACACCGGTTCAAATGGAAAGAATTTTGCTGGGTTACAATCCTGTTGAGGTGGACAGTGTGGTAGCGGACATGCTTGGCTATCAGCCCAGGGAGATCAGTCATATTTTCTATGCTGCGGAAGCGGGCTTGGGCAGCTGTGAACTTTCCGGCATCCGGCTACTGGCGTTGAACCGTCCCACAAAGACCTTTCGTTTTACTGCACCGCCTCATTTTTCAAAAAGGTTTCCGTGTGTCATCGACGCTCAGGGGGCATGTTGCACTTGCGTCGGCAATTTAATATTCGCCCTTGAGCGACTGCAGGAAAAGGGTATGTTTTTGAAGGGGTTCCGTTTTCTTGTCGGCCAAAAGGTTAAATTCCGGGATAAAGATGATCTCATCACGGTTGCTGTGGGTCAATGTGCGGTCAAAAACAATTCTGCTGACATGATAATCGACAGCTGCCCCCCGACAACCGGAGCCATCATGCAATCGGTTACGTCAGAATACTCTCGAAAACATTGAAACACCAGGAGGCGTCAATGGTTTGGATGGTTGAAAAAAAGATCTTCCACCATATGATCGATTTGGGTTTTGAGAGTGTCAATATACCGATCCGGGTTAAATTTGAGTTTGAGATAAGGGAAGGTGCTGTTGTCCCCGGCAGCATGGTTATTCATACTTTGTACAACAAACAGGTTCTTGAAAAAAGATATCCCCATTTGAAAGCCCAAGCGCTTGAGAAATCGATTAACGAGACCGTGAAGAAAAGGATTCGACATTACTTGATTCAATGCGGATATGTATATGAGAATCACGCACACGAATACAGCGATTCCGGGTGATTAAAGGCGATGAAGCAGCTTTTCCCAAGCATTTTCAATGATGTTATCGGACCGGTTATGCGGGGGCCTTCCAGCTCTCATTGCGCGGCTGCGGTTCGCATCGGAAGACTTGCAAAAGATCTGATGGGAGGAAAAATACGCGAGGTTCTCGTCCAATTTGACCCAAACGGTTCACTGGCCTCTACCCACGAAAGCCAGGGGTCTGACCTGGGGCTGTTTGCCGGGTTGCTGGGATGGGATATGGATGATGACAGACTGGTTGATGCGCCGGCAGCACTTTGGGAAGCCGGCATCTCGGTACGGATCGAAATCGCGGATATCGGCGCACAACATCCGAACACTTACAAACTTACGCTTAAACATCCGGAAACAGTCCATCACATGACCGCTGTGTCCACCGGCGGCGGCATGGTGGAGGTGGTAGATATAGACGGAATTGCGGTTTGCATCTGCGGGGATTTTTTCGAAACGCTGATATTCGTTGAATCCGCTGAGCAGGAGATCATTGAACATCTGAAACAATATGTAAAAGAGGAGCAAATCCTTTTTTACAGGGGAGAGAGAAAGAAACTTATCGAGATTAAATCACAGCACGATCTGGACGACAGGCTCTTGCGGGAGCTCAAATCAATGAGGAATGTCATCGAAATTGCAAGGCTCAAACCGGTGATGCCGATTCTTTCCCGGCCGAACATCAAGGTTCCTTTTATTACTTGCAAAGAGATACTCGACTACAATAAGCAGAAAGAAAAACAGTTATGGGAACTGGCGATCCTTTATGAACGGGCTCGGGGCGATGTGAGCGAAGCGGACATCCTGGAAAAAATGGGTACCATTGTTGACGTTATGCGAAATTCCGTAACCCGGGGAATTGCAGGCACCCGTTGGGAGGATAGAATCCTTGGGTATCAGTGTGGTTCATTCAAAAAAAATATGGAAAACAGAAAACTGCTTGAAGCCGGCATGCTCAATACGATGATCCTTTATGCCGCTGCGACGATGGAAGCAAAAAGCGCCATGGGCGTTATCGTGGCCGCACCCACTGCGGGATCCTGCGGTGTATTGCCCGGGGCCTGCCTTGGAGCTGCAGATTTCTTGAACCTGCCCAGGGAGGATATCGTCAAGGCGCTGCTTGCCGCAGGCATGATAGGTGTGTTCATATCCGAACACTCCACCTTTGCTGCTGAACTGTGCGGCTGCCAGGCAGAATGCGGGGCCGGTTCAGGAATGGCCGCCGCTGCTTTGGTCACACTGGCAGGCGGCACTTTGGATCAGGCACTGGCAGCCACATCCATGGCGTTGCAAAATATTTTCGGTATGGTTTGCGATCCGGTCGCAAACCGCGTGGAAGTGCCGTGTTTGGGCAAGAATATTCTGGCCGTGAGCAACGCACTTGCTTCGGCCAACATGGCGCTGGCTGATTTTGATCCTGTGATTCCTCTGGACGAAGTCATCGAAGCCATGGACAGGGTCGGCAGGAGCATTCCTTGTGAATTGAGGTGCACCGCTTTGGGAGGGTTGTCTGTCACCAAGACCTCATTGAGAATTCAGGAAGAATTAACTGCAAAGGCCCGCAGGTAGCTTTCCACTTCAAACCAGAATGCAAAGTGTGCACATATTGGATAAAAGACTGACAAGAAGATTACACAGAGCCTTGCTGGGAAAGGATGGGATTGTTTATTGCCAATTGCATGCCGTCTTTCAGTAGTTTTGAGATCTTATTTCTATAAGCCTGCATTTTGTTTAAGAAATAGGTGCATTCATCACAAAAATTAAGCCCCCGGCTGTCGATAATGGCCCGAACATAGCCCATGTATCCAAATTTGTTAAATTCTCCTTTACTCATCGGACACAGGGCACCATCCTTGGCTACTTTGTAGGACGCATGATCCGTCAGCCCGAAATTATGCCCCACTTCGTGCAGAGAAACCTTTAGGGTTCTTGCAACATACAGATTATAGTCCGCATCGGATTTGATCTCCGGAGGGCTTAATTTCTTGGTTGAGACAACTGCGACATCGTTTTTCGGGTTTTTTCCCCCGAAAATGGAGTTGTAAAATTCATCTTCGTCTCTGGTTTTCAAATCCGCATCCGTGATGCCCAGTGTATGGCCCCCATATTGGTCATGCAGTATCATCGTCAATAACTGGGCATCGATGCTGTCAAGAAAGGGACTGTCTAAGTGAGAGAGTTTGAATTCCTCTATAAGGCCGCGGAACGATTCCAGGATTCTGTCTCCAAGTTCCTTTAGACTGCTGTAAGAGATGTAACTGCCTATCCGGACGATGTTAAGATTTGAAAGATTGTGCAACATCATAACCACTCAATAGTTTCTAAGTTTACCCCGTTAGAGAAAGCCACCGACTCCTGTCGGTTGTATAGATAATTCCTTATAGATGGTGATTTAATGCCGCCATCTATAGTCGTTAGTCGTTAGAGAACATCGTTCTCTAACGGGGTTTACTTACTTATAAGCTATTTAATTGAACAGGAAAAAGCTTAATTAAAATCGGAGCCTGTGTCAAGTTTCAAGTTATTTACAGTATCGAGCCAGACTTTTTTCTTTTAGAGTGTGGATCATCAGAACAGTGTAATTCCGGAAAATCTATGCAAAAGTCATTCCATAACAGTATGATAAAAGAGAGAGGGGCGATTTAAAGTTTTTTATTAATCTTAGATAGTTATATTTCAATATATAAGGAGCTGCGATCCAACCGACGTCCTGTCACCGGGACCGGCGGGCAGCAAAGACAGCAGGCAGCTTGGATCAAAGGGGGGTAGTGAAGACAATCGTTCGGATCTAGACCATATGGTTGTTGCAGTGTTCTTTGACGATAACAGCAGGCCGATATGAGCTGGTGGAGATATTTATACCATGCTCGGTTTGGAGGACTTTTTATTCCGGAGCTCCAAGTACTTCTATCATTTATCATTGGAAATAATATTTCTTTTATTTGTCATATGACATTTTTTATGATACCAGAGGTTGGATCAATTTTCCGGCTCTGTGAAACGGATGGTACGAAAGGAACAACGGTGGTTTTGACTCATTGACACTGGATGATTGAAATGTCAATTATCACCATATTTTATCGCTGGGAGGCTTTTTAGCGGTCCGGGTGAAAATTCCTGCCTGCTTGTACCGAAAGCAGGCTTTGGTTCCCAGGAGGATGCTAATGACAAGAAAGCTTAGAAGATTTCTTTACACGGTTGCGGTGCTTACCTGTGTGCTGGGATTTGTATTTCCCAATAAGCATCCACATTTTCCGTGGCAAAAAGTTCCCGTATATGATGCCGTATTCGGTTTTCTCGGCTCGGTTCTGATCATAGTTTTTGCCAAATGGCTGGGACATCGATGGATCATGAGAGATGAGGATTATTATGGTTAGTCCAATACCCCCTGCTTTCATCTATCTGTTGGGCGCGGTGATCCTGCCGTTTATCCGGATTCGAAGAATACAGCAATTGGTCGCCCTGTTAATCCCCGTGGCCGCCTATATGAATCTTTTGAACATGCCGCAGGGGACCTATTGGATTTATCCCTTTCTTGACTACCAGATTGTGCTGGGGCGGGTGGACAAACTGAGCATGGTTTTCGGATATGTGTTTGTGATTATTTCATTTATCAGTATGGTGTACGCGATTCATATCCGAGAGACCGGCCAGCACGTAGCAGCGTATATCTATGTGGGAAGCAGCCTTGGAGTGGTGTATGCCGGGGATTTGTTCAGCCTTCTGGTTTTCTGGGAACTGATGGCCGCGGCATCGGTCTTTTTAATCTGGTATCAGAAAAGCCCTGCTTCTCTGAATGCAGGCTTTCGATATATTCTGGTTCACGTCACCGGTGGTGCGATTTTGATGGCAGGCATAGTCATTCATGTGGCAACCACCGGCTCCACTGAATTTACCGGTTTTAACTTTGATACATTGGCCTCAAAACTAATATTGATCGGTTTTATCATCAACGCCGCGGTACCTCCCATGCACGCCTGGTTGCCGGATGCGTATCCTGAAGGAACCATAACAGGCAGTGTGTTTATGACCGCCTTTACCACTAAAACCGCCGTGTACGTTTTGGCGCGGTCCTTTGCAGGGCTTGAGCTTTTAGCCTGGCTCGGGGCCGTCATGAGCATCTACGGTGTTGTGTACGCCGTTCTTGAAAAAGACCTTCGCCGGCTTCTCGCTTACCACATCGTAAGTCAGGTGGGATACATGGTCTGCGGGGTGGGGCTTGGCAGTGAGATGGCCATCAATGGTTCAAGCGCCCATGCGTTTTCTCATATCCTGTACAAGGCTTTGCTGTTTATGGGGGCAGGTGCTGTGATTCATGTGACGGGCCGCAGGAAAATGACGGAGCTGGGCGGGCGTCAACTGTACAAGAAAATGCCGCTTACGCTGGTACTTTACATGATCGGTGCTTTTTCCATTTCAGGCGTGCCTCTGTTTAACGGGTTTATCAGTAAAACTATGATAGTCGCGGCCGCCGGTGAGTTGCATCGCCCCCTTATCGAACTCATGTTGCATCTGGCCTCTGTAGGAACCTGGTTGAGTGTGGGATTGAAGCTGCCCTGGGGCACCTGGTTTGGTTTGTCAAAGGGTGATGAAGATCAGATTGACGCCAAGGAACCGCCGGTGAACATGCTGATCGGCATGGGCCTGGCCTCTTTGCTCTGCGTGTTGACGGGAATCTATCCAGAACTTCTTTATAATCTGCTTCCCTATCCGGTGGACTTCCATCCATACGAGGCCGGTCATATCGTTTCAACCCTGCAACTGCTGGTGCTGACCGTTGCAGGGTTTTGGCTTTTGCTGGGGAAAATTATGTCGGGTGAACCCACTACCAATCTGGATACCGATTGGTTTTACAGGATGCTGGGCCGGTACCTGATGCAATTTTGCAACGTTTGGTTAAAGCAGGCAAGCACAGCACTTCAGCAGTTTTCAGCCAGCAAAGCGGCCGCAATCAGCAGGCTCGGCCAGAACCCGTATGGTATCGTGGATATCATTGCAACCGGATCTTTCGATTCGGCGATGACCACAGCAAATCCTGATAACCCACCGGATGAGAAAACACAGCGCCGATTTTCCATCGGAATGGGGGTACTGGTATCACTGGTGTTTTTATTCGTTTTCGGAGTCGTTTACCTGACGGTCCCGGCTATCTGGGGCGGATAGTAAAAGGGGAAAACCATGTCCGTTATCACGATTTCAAGACAATTCGGAGCCGGTGGCAAAACCATAGGTGAAATGGTATCCCGTAAACTGGGCTATCTTTTTTTTGATGACCAAATCATTCAAATGATTGCCGCAAGGGCCAGAGTTTCGCCCGGTTGGGTGAAATCCATCGAAAGAGAAGCCGGAGGCATGCTGCAGAAGTTCATCTTGAGCGTAGGCCGGAAAAGCTTTGCGGAACGCATTTCAGAAGAAGGTGGATATATCGATGAGGAGATTTACATCGATCTTTTAAACACAATCATAACAAAAATAGCCAGTGAGGGAAATGTGGTTATCCTCGGCCGCGGCGGCCAATATATCTTAAGAGACTTTTCAGATGCTTACCACGTATTGATCGTTGCGGATAAGGCCGACCGCATCAAATTCATCGAAAACCGCTACGGTTTTTCAACCAGACGAGCCACCCAGGTTGTGGACAGACAGGAAAAAAGACGCATAAACCTCTATCGCAAATTCGGAAAAGAAGATTACGAGACCCCGGGGCTTTATCATTTGATTCTCAATACGAGCAAGCTGAGCATCGAAAGGGCTTGTGAGCATATCTGCATGCTGGTTCAGCATTGATCTCCATGGGGTGGCACGCGGCTATTCGACGAATCTTAAAACGTCTCGCATTCAAAGAAAAAGTGCTGCGTTGCAGGAAAATGGGTTGACATTTGTTTGAATCTTTGCACAATTAAAATCTTTTAATGCACGACGGGCTGTTGTGTTTCTCTGTTTGATTAAGCATTTTCAAGAGAATTAACACGGACTTTCATAAAATTTTAGGAGGATACGATTTTGCCTGCTACATCGAAAGATGCCTTTCAGGACAAGCCTTCAATATCCATTCAAGCGATCGATTCCCCAGAAATTAAACAAAACAAGCGATCCCCTGTTCCGTTTATTTTCACATTTTGTGTAACCTTTGCCACCTGGTGTGTTCTGTCCGGCAAATTTGACATCTTTCACCTCTCGCTTGGCATTGTATCTTGTTTGATTGTTTCCGCTTTGTCTGCAGACATGGTTCTGGCTTCCTCCAATATACGACCACTGCCAATGACATGGTTGCGGTTTTTCAGGTATATTCCATGGCTGCTGTTCCAGGTATTTATTGCGAATGTTCACGTTATGTATCTTGCACTTCATCCAAGGATGATGGAGTTGATCGATCCGCAGATCGTTCGCTTCAAAAGCAAGTTGAAAACCGATTTGGCTCTGGTGACCCTGGCAAATTCCATCACTCTGACTCCCGGAACGATTACGGTATATATTTCCGTTTATGGAGATGTGACGTTTCACATGATCGATGCGGAGTCCGGTCAATCCTTACCCTGGATCATGGATGCAAGAATTGCAGAGGTATTTGGTCACTGATGGATACGGTATTTTTTTATGCAGGGCTATGGCTGGCTTTTCTCATGCTGTTCTCGCTTTACAGGGGCGTTTTTGGTCCCACGGTTCTGGACCGGATGATCGGCATGAACGCCATCGGCAGTAAAACCACACCGCTTCTGGTGCTCATCGGCCTTATGTATCACCGGGTGGACATGTTTGTTGATATTTCTCTTGCTTATGCCACCTTGAACTTTATTGCCGTGCTGGCTGCCGCTCGATATTTTCAAAAGCGAAAGGGTCTTCACGACGAGACACCAAAAGCATAATGGAGGATGTTTTAGATTGATAAATATTATGGTTCTTATAATCATGGCTGCAGGACTGGTGTTTTTTACAGCAGGTACGGTTGGGATCATTCGGTTTCCGGATTTCTATACGCGGCTTCACGCGGCCGGAAAACTGGATACCATGGGGGTTCTGATGTTCATGGCCGCCATGGCCCTGTATTTACTTAAGGATTTTTCCCTGCCATCGCTGCTAACCTGTTTGAAGATTGTGCTGATAATCGTGTTCGTATTTATCACAAGCCCCACAGCTACCCACGCCATCATGGACGCAGGATTTCGAGCCGGCCTCGCTCCGTGGGTGAAGGATCACAAAGGGGAGCTTCTATGATTTGGCCTATTGAATTCGTGATCATGCTGCTTGTGGTTATTTGCGGCATTGCCGCCATTTCCGTAAAGGATCTTCTGGGTGCATCCGTGCTTTTTGGAGCATACAGTTTTATGATGTGTCTTCTGTGGGCGATCATGGGAGCGGTTGATGTGGCCTTCACCGAGGCTTCGGTCGGAGCGGGTGTAAGTACCGTATTCTTTGTGGCCGCTGTTTTTCGTACCACTCGGAGGACTAAAGATTGAAACGCCTGGGTTTTTTAATCGTGCTGTTATGCTGGGGGATGCTCATCTATGGAACCATCGATTTTCCCGGATGGAGCGATCCCAAGTCTCCTGCCAGTACTCATGTATCACCATACTACATCGAGCACTCCTTGGAGGATACTTCAGTGCCCAACATCGTGACCGCGGTGCTGGCAGATTATCGTGGCTACGACACCATGTTTGAGACTACCGTGATCTTTTCCGCCGGTATCGCATGTTTTTTCCTGCTGAGGGTTTTTCGTAGGAAAAGCCCTGAAGTCCGGCTCTATCGCCATATGCCAACCGGCATCACCCTTCGCATTGAAAAAGGAGAAACACTGCCGGATGAGTCCGGAGATTTCAAAAGAATAGACTCCCTGTGGACCCCGCACGATCTCATAATTACAACCACCTGCCGGCTTGTGATTCCCTTCATCCAGCTATTTGCCCTTTACGTTATAGCCCATGGTCATCATAGCCCCGGGGGCGGGTTCCAGGGAGGTGTGATCCTGGGGGCTTCCATGATCCTTTATGCTGTATCTCACGACCTTCGATCCACAACGAAGCGAATCGGTGAGAGAATCGCAGCACTGCTTTCTACAACCGGAATTTTCATATACGCAAGCACCGGAACGCTGTGTCTGATTCTTGGTGCAAATTTCCTGGACTACAGCGCACTTGCCGCACTGCTGGGAGTAGATCCGGTCACCGCACGATCACATGGCATTTTAATAGTGGAGATCGGTGTGGGGCTTACCGTTATGGCCACCATGATCTGGATTTACTTTCTACTTTCCTCGGTCGGCACAAATGATGAGGGGTTATAATCATGGCGGATATTATCCCTTTTCTGATGTCGAAATATAACTACTGGATTTACATAAGCCTGATGATGATCGGTCTGTATGCCATGATTACAAAGAACAACCTGGTGAAGAAAATCATTGGAATGAATATTCTTCAAACCGCCATCATCCTTTTTTATATTTCAATCGGTGCAAAAAAGGGCGCAACGATTCCGATTATCAGCCACGGGCATCACTCAGAGTCGAGTGTTGTCCATGCCGTGGATTATATAAATCCGCTGCCTCATGTGCTCATGCTGACGGCCATTGTTGTGGCGGTTGCAACGCTTGGAGTTGCGCTGGCTCTGGCGTTAAAAATTTACCAGAAATATAACAGCCTGGAAGAAGATGAAATTTATTCCCAGATAAGAACCCAGATAAGAGAGAAATGAGCGAACATTTTCCCGCACTTATCATTGTTTTTCCGCTGCTTGCGGCGTTTATTGTCGCTGCTACGGGATGGTTTCGAAAGACGCTGTGTTTTCCTATCTGCCTGGCTTCTCTGGCAGCAGCCCTGCTCGTGTCTATAAGGCTGCTGTCGGTGGTGCTGGATCAGCATTCGATTCAATACAGGCTGGGGGGCTGGCCCCCACCGTGGGGAATTGCCTATGAGGTTGATTACCTGAACAGTATTGTCCTTGTGGTTGTATTTGCCGTTGCCTTCATCAATTTGATTGCAACCCGGGGGGCGACCGCCAGGGATTTTTCCGATAGACTGGGCGTCTTTTATGCATTGTATTTGTTATTTGTCACCGGTCTTGCCGGCATTGTTGTTACTGGCGATGCTTTCAACCTCTATGTACTGCTTGAAATCGCCGCACTGACCGGCTATGCACTGATCGGAATGGGAGACGATCACTCGGCGCTTGCCAGTTTGCATTACGTATTTATGGGTACCATCGGTGCCAGCTTTTATCTGCTTGGCATCGGCTATCTTTACCTGGTTACCGGTTCGCTGAATATGGCCGATATTGCCGCCATTCTGCCCAAGCTGTATACATCAAGGGTGGTTCTGGTTGCATTTATCATCTGTATGACCGGGCTGTTCATCAAAATGGCGCTTTTCCCATTTCACACCTGGTTGCCAAATGCGTATACCTATACCCCATCGACTGCCATAAGTCTTATCGCTCCGCTGACCACAAAGGTGATGATCTATGTTATGATCCGAATCACCCTGTTTGTCTTCACTCCGGCATTTACTTTTGCAAGTGCGCCGGTAAATACGGCCTTCGTGTGGCTGGCCTCCGCCGGCATTGTTGCAGCCTCAATACTTGCTCTTTCAGAGCGGCGTTTAAAACGGTTTTTGACCTATGTGCTGATCGCAGAGGTCGGTTACATGGTAGGCGGTTTCTGGCTGGC
>JAFDFZ010000235.1 GCA_019309565.1 Deltaproteobacteria bacterium | reverse complement strand
GGAAATTTTGGAAATCACCAAACGACTGTATAGCAACTACCGCGCCGGGTTTGGCATCACCATAGGGCACGGCCTGTTTCAGATAGGTGTTCAGTACCTTCCAGGCACATTGACTCAGCTTTACCAAAAGGCTTCGATCCAGCATAAAATAAATTCGTAATCTTTTCGGTATGCTGAAAACCCACTGACGATGGGGGACATATTTCAAGACCGCTTCACATAGCCATTCGCCGAATTCCACCACCCGTTTCTGATGGCAAGACGGACAGAAATGCCTTCTCTTACATGAAAACGGCAGCAAAAATTCATGCCCGCAATCTTTACATTTCACCCTGGCAAAGCCAAAATGTAAATCTCCGCAATCCAAATAGCGGTGAATGACATCCATAACATAAGGCCGCCAAAAACCAAAGCGGCTCTGATAACGTTCATCCCAGACAGTTTCCAGCTGTTCAAAATGATCCACGACGCAGCGGTAATATAAAATAGTATTTTAGGGTAAGGATACGCATCATATAACATCTTGATAAATCGAGCAAAATAGGAATCCTTTTTGCTAACTAGGAAACTCGGGCTAGCGCCGGAATGTTAGCCCAAAATGAGTTTGGGAAGTGCCAGCGTAATCCAGGGGACAAAGGTCACCAGCATCAACATGCCCACATCAACCAGAAAGAACGGAATCATGCCCCTGGATATTTCTTCAATGGAGAGTCCACTGATGGATGAACCGACGAACAGGGAATAACCAAGCGGCGGGGTTTCCATACCGACAGCAAAGTTGATAACAATAATGGGGCCCAATTGAATCGGATCGATACCCAGTTGAGTGCCGAGATTGATCAGCAATCCTCCCAGAATCACCATTGCGGCAAGATTGTCCATCACGGCACCGATAAGAAGCAGCATGAGGTTTAAAAGGAGAAGGATAACTATCTTATTGGAGGAAACACCCAGGATCAGGCTTATGATTTTAGTCGGAACCTGTTCATAAGCCAGAAGCCATCCAAATACAGCCGCCATGGCAATGATAAACATCACCATGACTGTTGTCCGCATGGCCTTTAAAATAAGCGGAAGAATATCCGAAAGCTTCAACCCTTTGTACGCATACAGGCCGATGAGAAGGCCGTAAACGACGCCGATCATGGACGCTTCAGTGGGTGTAAATATTCCCCCGTAAATACCGCCCAGGATAATGACCGGTGCAAACAACGCCCATTTGCCGTTATATGCGGCTTTTAAAATTTCACCAAGAGATGCCTTAGGCTCTTTTGGAATCCCGGCACGCCTGGCGATAAAATAGCAGACCACCATATACCCCAGACCATCGACAATTCCGGGAACCACACCTGCAAGAAAGAGCCGGGTAATGGATTGCTCGGCGATGACCCCCCATACGATAAACGGAATGGACGGCGGAATGATCTGCCCCAGAGGACCGACGCTGGTGGCCAGGGAGGTGGCAAATCGCCTTGTGTATCCGCGTTTCTCCATCTCCGGAATCATGATTGAGCCGATTGTGGCTGTTGTTGCCGGAGCCGATCCCGTCAGGCAAGCGAAAAACATGGATGAAAGAACCGAAACCATCCCCATGCCGCCGGTTACGTGACGCACCAGCCCGCTTGCCACCTTCATCAAGTGAGAAGACAATCCTCCGGCAGTCATTAGATCGCCGGCCAATATGAATCCGGGAATCGCCAGTAATGGGAATTTCTGAGTACCGGCGATGAGGTTCTGGGCAAGCACAAGAATGTCGATGTCGAGAACCCACAATGCAAGTGCAGAAGATATACCAATGGCGAACACTATGGGAAATCCCAGAATCAGGAAAATGGCAAATCCGGCGGTTAATATCCAGGTGGCACTCACCTGAGCAACCCTTCCTTGACCGGTTTGAACAGGTGAGACACTCCATGAATTATGATGAGCACGCCGCATACCGGCACCGGATAGTATAAGAGCACAATGGGATATTCAATGGTTGCAGAGAGATGACCGGCGGTTCGGGTGACGAGATCCTGGCCCGCATATACGAGCACGACGCCAAAGAGGGTGATAACGACGGTTATGATACGATTCAACCCATAGCGAATCCGCCTGGGAAATCGATCGATTATCACGGTGAGTCGGACGTGAAAACCCTCACGCACTCCCAGACTGCCTCCTAGAATTACCAGCCATGCAAATAAGAGCATGGAGAGTTCTTCAGGCCAGGACAACGCATACTCCACAACATACCGGAAAAAAATGGAAATCAGGATGCATAGCACCAGTGCGATGGACAACCCCACTACCAGCACGACGGTAATCCGGGCGCACCACTTGCTCACTTTTTCAAACATATAAGCCATCGGAAGGTGTGTCGCAATTATTGGCGGCCCCATTTGCTTCCGGAAGGGAACCGCCAATTTCAACGGATGAATTATTGTTTTACTGCCGCCAGCACACTGTCCAACAACTCACTGCCAATGCTATCCCTGAACTTTTCATAGACCGGTTTTACTTTGGAACGGAATGAGCTCGGATCTCTTACTGCATTCACCCTCATTCCCTTTTCTTTTATTTTGCCGATGAGAATCTCGATATTCTCTTTATTCATCTGTCGTTGGATGGCAATCGCTTTTCGTGCGGCTTTTTTAACCGCATCCTGTTGATCCGGTGTGAGCCTGTCATATTTACGTTTGGATATGAGAAGGCCGAGGGCCGAATAGGTATGGTTTGTGATGGATAGATATTTTGCCACCTCATAATAATGGTTGCTGTAAATCACGGCGATGGGAATCTCAAGCCCGTCAATGGTCTTTTGCTGCATGGCCGTAAACACCTCCCCCCACGCCATGGGCACAGCGTTTCCACCAAGCGAGCGAAACATTCCGATATAGACCGGATTCGGCATAACCCTCCATTTGATGCCGGAAACATCCTTTGGCATGTATATTTGCCTGACATTGTTAATCATTTGGCGGTATCCGCCTTCGGCAAATCCCAAACCGATGATGTTTTGCTTTTCCAGACTTTTCATGAGTTTTTGTCCGATGGGACCATCGAGCACCTTGTGGGCCTGCTCTTCGCTGGCATAGATAAAGGGCATATCATTAACCTGAAACGACTTTGCGATTCTGGAGATAGGAGAGTTGGTAATCACGGCGGAATCAAGAGTGCCGAAACTCAGTCCT
This sequence comes from Deltaproteobacteria bacterium, assembly GCA_019309565.1. Lineage (GTDB taxonomy): Bacteria > Desulfobacterota > Desulfobacteria > Desulfobacterales > SURF-15 > JAFDFZ01. Next base: position 639 of record JAFDFZ010000235.1, on the reverse strand, counting down.
TCGAGCATTTCTTTCTCGTCGCCAAGCTGACGATTGGGAAACAATTGAACTTCGAATTGTCCCGGGGCTATTTCCTCCAGGGCTTTTTTGAATTGCCTGGCAATAATGGCATAAGGGTCTGTTTTCCCCTCGGCGGTAGTCCAGCCGAATTTAAGAACCACCGGGCCGGCCCATACAGTTGTTCCGGTTAAAACAAAACAGGTTAATGCGATCATACAGACCAATGATTTTTTTATTTTCCGTGCAGCCATTTTTTCCTCCTTTCATGCGATGCGTATTCCGTTTAGATGGATTTGGGACGATCGATTCAAGACTAAAATTCATTAAACCATCTGTCAAGCCTTTCTCTATTGTGAGCTATTTGCCAAGTTCTTTGTTTTAACGGAAATTTTGCATTAATAGCACTTTTGATATTCACTGCAATTTCATATAATTAGATATATATTTCTGTGAATAGATTATGGCCCTTAAACCGCTTAAAAGCCGCATTATTATTGATGAACTCGTAAAAAGTCAAAAAAGAGTCTATTTATTTGAAATAACTTTAAAAATAAGCAAAATTTCACTTGACTAATCTTCTGTTATTTTATATAGAAAATCCTAAATAATCAGAAGGTTAAGGTTAAAACATGCTCAACA
>JAFDFZ010000234.1 GCA_019309565.1 Deltaproteobacteria bacterium | reverse complement strand
CACAATTGGACATCAGAATCTATCAAATCCATATCTCATGTCAAGCAAAAATCCTCTTACATCATCAACCAGCCGGTAAAACTCATGACCGCAAATCAAGTGCATATGGATTTGAGGGACATTCTATATTCCCCGCGGCGGGTAAAGGAGCAGTTCATAGACGGGAACAACTGGGGTAAGCCCTATGTCATCGTTTATGCGGCCTGGGAAACATTTTAAACTCCTCACATTCCGGGTGGAGAGCAATGATCCAAGACGACCTGCTTACTATTTCGGAATCCAGGAGGGGATCAACCCTTGACATAGAGCAGAACTATGAGGACTGCCATGGGTCGGATGTGCCGAGCCCCCCTGAAGGAGCTGCCAAATAATCAACATCGGAATTTCCAATTTGACAGATTGGAAATCCTTCTGTATTTACTACGGAGCTAACTCAATAGTCATATTATTGAAAAAGGTGATCTGACCCTTCATGATTCCAAAGAAATACTGGGATTTGGCCGGACAGGCGGAGTACCTGTTTTAGAACACCTTGATACAATCGGATTCACTATGCGAACCGGCGATGTCAGGGTGTTAAAAAACTGATAAGAATCCCTTTTTGCGATTCGGACCGCAGCGGTACTTCTGGCAATTTACCACGGATTATTTAGCCGCCAGCAATGAAAAAGCAAGGGGTTTTAAGGACATTGGCTGCTTGCACCAGTACTGCATCACAAGTCACCATTTTCGCTGAGGCGCTGAAGCAGCAAGCCAAGTGTAAGGCATCCAGGGTACGGAGAGCTGTTTTTCTGGACGAAATCCACTTTTTCGCCTGTCGATAGTGTTTTGTGGTTAAAGAAAGCCGTCTAAACAGACCTGAACGGGAATCTTCAGCAAAACCGTTTTCTACAAGACTGGCCTGTGCCTCGGTGATTTCCTTCATGCGGACCCAGCGGGAAAGGGCTGAGGCAAATTCGATTTCGGTAAGATCGCTTATGATAACGGGAGCCTTAAGGGATGACAGAAATTCCTGTATTGGTTGGCTGGCCTTCTCCTCTCTGTAGTAAGGCAGCAGGGCACTGGTGTCAAGATAGTAACTGACATCAAATTCGTTCATCGCGCATTTCCCGGATCAGCATGGCGGACGGCACTTTCGTCGGAGGAAGCATGGCCCGCAGAGCGCTGCGGTCCGGGAAGCGAACTTTCTCCGTTACCACCTCTAAAGCCGCCACCATGCGTGCTGCCGGCTTACCGCGGCGTGTGATAACGATTTCCTCTCCGGCCGCTACTGCATCCAGCAGACGACCGATATGTTGTCTGGCTTCACGTACACTGACCTTTTGCATTGTCTTTTTGCCCCTCGCTGACATTAAATGCTGATAATGTACACATAAAATGTTACCACATCAATGACTTTTTTAGCAGATCTTGGACAGAGCTACTGAAAGCCGCCAGGCAAATAACATAGGTTTTGTCCCCACCATTACAGAGCAGAAGATTACCGGCGTAGATGATGCCGTTGCCATTGTATGCGGCCCGCCCATCATGATCAAGTTTACTCAGCCTGTCCTTGAGAAAGTAGGGTTTCCTCCGGAGAGGATCATCCTCTCCCTGGAAATGCGCATGAAGTGCGGTATCGGCATGTGCGGCCGCTGCAATATCGGCGACAAGTTTGTGTGCAAGGACGGCCCTGTCTTTTCCCTGGCCCAGCTTAAGAATATGCCTCCGGAATATTAGAGACGGCCCAGGTAATGGATCATGGCGTGACTAGAATTGGAGGGATGCTCCTTCTTTTTCCAAAAAATGCTTAAATTTTTCATAGATGTTCCAAAAGCCTTCAACCGCCTCTTTCCCGGCCTCGGTGAGCTTTGCTCCCCCTCCCTTCTTACCTCCGACAGAAGTCTCAACAAGAGGCCGCCTGGCCTGGCGGTTAATGGAATCCACAAGCTCCCAGGCGTGCCTGTAGGACATACTCATTGATTTTGCCGCTTTTGAGATAGAACCAAATTCAGATATGCGCTCAAGAAGCACTACCCTGCCATAACCGAGAAAGGTCCCGCTTACACCTTCTATCCACATCCGTCCCTTTAATTCATAGCCGCCTTTTTTGACCGCAACGTCAGCCGGACTCAGGTCTTTGCTGGATGGCTTGAATCCGGACCTTGTTTTTCTTCGCATTATAACGCCTCCAAGCTTATCATAAGATATTCATCTTGCAGTTCATGTCCTTGTCTTGACAATCGTTATTCCCGAATGTATATAACCATAAAACTGAAGCCATTCTTTTATAGAGCGCAACAGATTCCTTCATAATGATTTTTAACAACCCGGTCCTTGGATCAGCAAGTTATTTTGCCAAAAAGATGGCGGATGATGTTGAGGCTGACTGGTGTTTCCTCCAGCTTCACTACCGATTTTCCGAGGTTCTCCTATGAATGTCTTTAAAGAATCTAAAGAATTTGGGCTGCTAATTGTTGGGCTGTTTCTTTGCCTTTCCTCTTCTGTCACTTTTGCCCAGGAAAGGCTGGCAATAGGCATGGCGGTGGAATTTGTGGATCATGCTGCCTGTGCCTACATAGCAAGAAATAGAGGATGGTTTAAAGCGGAAGGTTTAAACATCACTGCTTTTGATAACTATATAACAGGTATGGCTCTTGCTGCAGCCTTAACCAGAGGTGATATTAAAGTTGCTTACTCTGTTTAATACCAGCAATAATTGCTTATGCTAATGGTAAGGTGCCACTAAAGGTCGTTGCTGGCACGCATAAGTATGGCTATGGGTTGCTTGTTGACCCCAAAAAGATAAAAGCCATCAAGGATTTAGAAAAATCAGATATTCATATAGGATGTCCCAGGGAAGGAAGCCCTCCGGATGTGCTACTCCATAAAATGATAGATAAGTATCATCTTGATGAAAGTAAAATATTGAAAAAAATCAGAAGGATGCCTCCTCCGAAAGTGCTTTTTGCTCTCAAGATGGGTCAATTAGATGCTGGTTTTTGTTGCGAGCAATTTCCTACGATGGGTGAAGAATTAGGGTTCAAGGTGCTTCTGACTGCTAAGGATCTCTGGCCTGATATGCAGGGAAGCGTCCTGGTAGTGAAGAAAGATCTTATAACAGACCATCCGGAGATAGTCAAAAAGCTGGTAAAGATAACAGAGCGAGGAATCCAATATATTCATGAACATCCCAAAGATGCGGCGACAATTGCCGCCGGAGCGTTAACGGTTGCCGGGGAAAAGGTTTTGCCCCTTAAGATAGGAAAAATCGCCGCCGGACTGGAGATTACGCCGCAGGTTATACTAAGGTCGTTGACTACCAGAATGGAATGTACCACCGATATTGATCCGGAACAGATTCAGAAAAGCATCGATTACATGGCAAAATTAGGCTACACAAAATGGTTTAAGGCCCAAGAAATTTTGGATTTGAGGTATATTTATATTAAATGAAAGGGCTCAAATTTGGATGGGGTATTTTACCGATAATTGTATTTTTGTCGATATGGGAGATTGTTACCCGGGCGGATTTAATTCCCGGCCTTTTTTTCTTTCCCCCTTTTACCGTGGTGATTCAGGAATTCTACCATCTGACAATAAATAGAGTGCTGGTAGATAATTTTCTCAGCAGTCTGACCCGGGTCCTGATCGGCTTTTGCACCGGCTCTATGGCCGGGCTGGCCATTGGTATCCTGATGGGATGGAGCAATATCCTGGATAAGGCCTTCAGTCCCTTGATCAGCCTTCTCTATCCCATCCCGGCCCTGGGCTGGCTGCCTCTTCTGATGCTTTGGATCGGGATAAATGAAATCCTGCCCATAGCCATAATCTTTATCTGTTCCTTT
>JAFDFZ010000078.1 GCA_019309565.1 Deltaproteobacteria bacterium | reverse complement strand
TTCTTTGGTAGGATTCAACGAAGCGCAGTACCGTGATTTGGAGGATAAAATGATTCGATGTGAAGAACTTTTCGATGTATTCGAAAGAAATGAGATTACCTTCTTTACGGGGGTGCCCGATTCGACTTTCAAGGATTGGATGAAGTATCTGGCCGCCAATCACGGAAAGAAGCTGACAAACATTGCATCATGCAATGAATGCGAGGCCGTAGCCCTGGCGGCGGGATATCACCTGGCCACCGGAAAAATCGGGGTGGTGTACATGCAGAACTCAGGACTCGGCAAAACGGTCAATCCGCTGACTTCTCTCTGCGATCCGGAAGTCTATTCGATCCCCATGCTCATGATGATCGGCTGGCGGGGGGAGCCTGGGAAAGCCGATGAACCGCAGCATAAAAAAATGGGAAGGATTACACCTGCGCTGCTTGATACTTTGGAGGTGCCTTATCGGATTCTTCCGGACGAGATCCGCCAGGCCGAAAAAACGATCGCCGACCTGATCCAGACCTCCGGGGGGCAGGAAAAGCCCGTTGCGCTGATCGTCAAAACCGGTACCTTTGAAAGATTCGAAGCGGAGCAATCGAATCCGGAAGATCCGGTCGACTTACAGCAGATGACCCGTGAGGAGGCCATCGGAATCCTTCTCGCGAACCTGGACCGCGATGACGTCGTCGTGTCGACCACCGGGAAAACATCCAGAGAGCTGTTCGAGCAGAGGGTCGCAAGGGGTGAGGAACCCAAAGACTTCTACACCGTAGGGTCGATGGGGTGCGCGGGCTCAATTGCCAATGGGATCGCTCTATTTAAGAAAAATAAGAAGATCTTTGTTTTCGACGGCGACGGCGCCGTGCTCATGCAGATGGGCTCGCTGGCCACCATCGGCTACTATGGTGCGGAAAATCTCTGCCACATCCTTTTTGACAACAACAGCTATGAATCCACCGGGGGACAGCCGACGACGGCCTCGAAGATGGATTTTGAAAAAATTGCGCTCGGGTGCAATTATAGGGCCGCGGCAACCGTTGAGACCGAAATCGAATTGCGAAACGCGCTCGACCGGTTGAAGGAAAGCAGAGGTCCGCACCTGATGATCGTGAAGGTGAAAAACGGTTCCAGAAAGGATCTCGGGCGACCGACAAAGACGCCTGCCCAAAACAAGCGGGATTTTACCGCTCAAGTGAGCGCATGAGAGGGGCCGCCGCCGGATTTTAGCCCCGGTCGTTTATCCGATCTCAGCAGCCGGTTCGAGGCCAGGGCACCGACAAGATACGACAGTGCACCGGTCAAGAAGACCGTGTCTGCGGAAAGTACGATCTGGGCTAGGCCCCACCCGATAAGGGGCCCCACAGCCGATCCGAAGTCATGGGCCGTCAGATAGGAGGCCACTCCCTTTGGGCCGAGTTCTCCTGCGCAGGCAGAGACCATCACGCTGAGCTGCGCCGCACAACAGAAAAAAAGCACGACACAGACGAGCATCCAGGCGGTTCCGGAGGAGAACCCTGCGCATCCGAGCAGCCCCGCCCCGCCCGCATAAACAAGGGGTATACATCGGCGCCTCCCGATCCGATCCCCTACGGCTCCCAAAAGCGGAGAGCCGATGATGTCCAGGGTCCATTGGATCGCCAGCACCGTGCCCGTAAGGGTGGCTGCTCCCACGGCGATGCCGAAAAAATCGACCGAGATACCAGCCCGCTGTTTGATGATCAGGCCGAGGGTGGACATGATCATCCCGAATCCGACAAGCCCCAGGGCAAACCCGCATACCAGAATGCGGGGGTCTGTCTTTCGGGACCCGCCGGCCGGGACGACCGGTTCGATGCGGGCGCCATGCCGCTGCGACAGGAGACCCAGGGGGAGGCCGAGCAGAGAGAGCATGCTGAACGTAAAGAACGTGGAAGCGAACCCGAACGTATCGTAGCAGAGTCCGCCCAGCAGGGTTCCCACCAGAAAACCGGACAGGGTGAGCCCCCGGTGGAGCCCCATACGGCGGCCCAGATGAGATCCGGCCGAGGTTCTGACAACGGTCATCATGCCGGCCTGGCGGATAAACGACAGGCAGACCCCCCAGAGAATCCTTGCCGCCAGCAGCAGCGCAAAGGCCCGAAAATATCCGTAGGCGGCCGTGATCAGCGATGTCAGCAAAAAGGCTCCGGCGAGCAGCGGTGCTGGGGCAATCCGTCGAAAGGCGCGTTCGGCCAGATGATTGGAGATCAGGCGCACCCATCGGTTGGCTGAAAGCAGGATGCCGACCTGGAAGGGAACCAGCCCGATGTTGGCGTAGTGGTTTGGCAGAAGGGTATAGAGGGCGCAGTCGCCCATGACCGCCAGGGCGCTTGCCGCGGCGATCAGAACGATGGGTGAACGCGAACCGGTCCTGGAACGGGCCGTGGGTGGGGATGGATTAGAGTCCATAGCACCTCGGGTTCGGGAAAACCGTTTTTTTCCGGTTTCCCCGAACCCGGAAAGAGCCGCTTCCGGGAGAAAATGACGGAATGCTCCGGTTTTCAGCGGCTCTCGTAGACAATCTCTCCGCCGATGATGGTTTTTTCAACCCCTATATTCCGGATTTCTCCGGGGTCGATGTCGAGGGGATTATCGGACAACACCACCATGTCGGCCAGTTTGCCCGGTTCGATGGACCCCTTGATATTTTCCTCGAAGGTTGCATATGCACCGTTTATGGTATAGGCCCGCAGGGCCTCCATGGGGGTCAGTCTTTCCTGCGGTCCGATGTCCACGCCGCTTCGGGTTTTTCGGTTTACTGCACACCACATCCCCCAGAGCGGATTGGAGGGCCATACCGGATTGTTCGGGGTGCAGACCGGGCAGTCCGAATGGGCGCATACCCTAATGCCCATATCCATGGCGGTTTTTGCGGGGACCATCCGGCTGGCGCGTTCGGCTCCGATAAAGTCGTTGATGTGGCGATCTCCCCAGTACCAAGGGTGGAAAAGGTAAAAGTTGGTAATGATGTCCAGTTTTTTCATGCGTTCAAGGTCAGCCCGAGTCGGACATAGACAATGTTCGATCCGGTGTCTGGGATCCGGTCGCGGATATTTTTCCATGGCACGTTCGATGGCATCCACCGCCATGGTGATCGTAAAATCCCCCTGGGCATGGATGGCAACCTGATACCCGAGCCGGTGACATTTTTCTACGAGCGCATTTATTTGATCCGGGTTATACCTCAACCCTTCCATTCCTTTTGTGTCCTTGGTGATATACGGTTCCCTGAATGCACAGGTATAACACTGGATGGATCCGTCCATAAAAATTTTGACGGCACCCAGCCGGAGCATATCGTTTCCGAACCCGGTGCGAAGCCCCAGGTCGTTGGCCAGATAAAACTGTTCCCGGATCATCAGATAGGTTCTCGTCTTTAAACTGCCGTCGTCCACCGCTTCCTGATAGGCGCGAAAAGGATCGGGATTGTCGGGTGCCCCGGCTTCGCCGGTGGATGTTACCCCCGTTTTAACGTATTCCTCCCCGATTCTGGCGAGCCCGGCTTTAAAATCCTCCAGGGTCGCCTGGGGCGTCACTTCCTTCATGAAGGGGGTGTCTCTTAAGACTCCCGTTGGGTTGCCGGTCACCGGATCCTTGTCGATGACGCCGCCTTCCGGGTTCGGTGTGTCCTTTGTAATTCCGGCCAATTGGAGGGCTTTGCTGTTGACGACATGGGCGTGGTAACCACGGATGATGATGATGAGCGGGTTGTCCGGGGCCACCGAATCGAGTTCCTCCAGGGTGGGCCATCTTTTTTCCTTCATGGATTCGGGAACATAGTTTTTTCCGCCGATCCAATCTCCCTTGGGTGTCTCTTTGACCTTTTCCCGGATGCGCTCCTGCAGATCGGCAATTGTCGGATTCAATTCAGAGGCCGCATCGATCAGGTTCAGACTGTGAAGAAAATCGCCTGTCGCCGCATTGTGCATATGGCTGTCGTTAAATCCGGGCGCCAGTGTCTTTCCACCAAGATCCATGACGGCTGTATTTTCTCCTATCAAGGGGGCCATATCCTCACTGGTGCCCACCCTTACGATCTTGTCCTTCCATACGGCCACGGCATCTGCGATGGTGTCGTTGGCATCGACGGTGATAACCGTTCCGTTTTTTATTACCAGATCTGCCATTATCCCTTTGGTTTCCATTTTTCTTCCTTTCGTAAATAAAAATTTAGACGGAATATTGCGAAAGTGTAATAGGGCATTTAACCGACGTCAAAACAGGTCACGGAATGCCCCGGCTCAAGCTCTAAAAGTGTGGGCTCCTTCTGTTTACAGATATCCTTTCTCTGGGGGCATCTGGAATAGAATCTGCATCCAGGCGGCGGATTGATCGGGCTGGTGGCCTCTCCGGTCAGGGAGAATGACGGTTTGCTCTGTTCTGTTTCCGGATCCGGCAGCATGATCGCCGAAAGGAGGCTTTGGGTATAGGGGTGCCGGTGGGATGTGTATAATGTTTCGGAGGGTGCGATTTCAACGATTCTTCCAAGATAAAGCACTGCGATCCGATCGCTGATAAACTCCACCACACTCAAATCATGGGCGATGAACAGACAGGTGAGATGGAATTCATCCTGAAGCTCCTTAAAAAGATTCAGAACCTGGGACTGGACCGAAACATCCAGCGCCGACACCGGTTCATCTGCCACGATGAATGCCGGATCCACCGCAAGGGCCCGGGCGATCCCGATACGCTGGAGTTGGCCTCCGGAGTACTCATGGGGAAACCGATTGATGTCCTGGCTGCCCAGCCCCACCCGTTCCAGCAGATAGGTGACCCGTTCCGTTTGTTCTCCGGCATAAAGCCCCTGTATTTTCATCGGTATGGAAAGGATGTTGCCGATGGTCATCTTAGGATTCAGCGATGAATAGGGGTCCTGAAAAACGATTTGCATGTATCTCCGCATCCGGCGCATGGCTTCACCGGACAATTCATGCAGTTTTACGCCGTCAAACAGAACTTCTCCGGACGTCGGCTCCAGCAACCGGAGAACCAGGCGGCCCAACGTGGTTTTCCCACAGCCGGATTCTCCCACAAGACCGAGAACTTCTCCCCTTTTGATATGAAAGCTGACACCGTCCACTGCTTTTAATGTCCGACGTCGGGAGAGTCGAAAGTACTTGGAAATCGCCTTCGCTTCAATCAGGTATGTATTCTCATTCATTATTCGCACCCTGGATCGGATAATAACATCTTACATCGTGTTCCCCCCTAAGATGCGTTATCCCTGGTGGTTCTTGTTTACATCGCTGCTTGGCATACTCGCAGCGGGGCTCAAACGCGCAACCCGCCGGCAGCCGATTTAACTGAGGCGGTTGGCCTTCAATCGAATCGAGCCGATCCCTTTTTGCCCCCAAACGGGGCAGGGAACGCAAAAGACCCCTGGTATAGGGATGGGCCGGGTTTTTGAAAAGCGTGAATATGTCTGTGGATTCCACGATCCGGCCGGCATACATCACCGCCACCCGGTTGCACATATTCGCGACAACACCCATGTCGTGGGTGATCAGCAACACGGCGGTTTCCCGTTCCCGGCACAGGGTTTTCATAAGCTTTAAGACCTGCGCCTGTACCGTTACATCAAGGGCCGTGCTCGGTTCATCTGCGATGAGCAGGTCCGGCTCGCACGACAGCGCCATGGCAATCATCGCCCGCTGGCGCATCCCTCCACTCATTTCATGGGGAAAATTTTTTACCCGTTCCTCGGGTGACGGCATATCGGTGACCTTTAGCATCCGGGCCGACTCCTCCAGGCTCTGTTTCCAGTTGAATCCCTTGTGATAATGGAAGACTTCGGACAGCTGATATCCGACCTTGAGCACCGGGTTTAGGCTGGTCAGGGGATCCTGGAAAATCATGGATATTTTTTGACCGCGGAGTTTCCGGGTTTTCTGGAAGTTTAAACCCAGAAGATCTTCTCCCATAAACTCAACCTTCCCGCCCACAATTTTTCCCGGCGGGGATGCGACCAACTGCATGATCGATAAGGCCGTTACGCTCTTGCCGCAGCCGGATTCTCCCACAAGGCCCAGGACTTCTCCCTTCTTTACTTTAAAATCGACCCCGTCCACGGCCTTGGCGACCCCTTCGCTGGTAAAAAAATGCGTTTTCAATCCGGACACTTTAAGAATGAATTGGTTATTGTCGTTCAGCCCCATGGCAGGAACTCCTTTTGCTTTTGGCACTATCGCTGGGAAAGTCTTGGATCCAACGCGTCTCGTAATGCATCCCCCATGAGATTAAATCCGAGCACGGCGAACATGATGCTGAGTCCGGGAAATATGGTCATCCAGGGTGCCAGTTCCATAAATCTACGGCTCTCGTTTAGCATCAACCCCCAGGACGGCATGGGCGGCTGGGTCCCCAGACCCAGAAAGCTCAAGGCGGCCTCGATCATAATCGCAATGGAAAGCCCCCATGTGGCCTGAACAATGATCGGAGAAAGCACATTGGGTAAAATAAAGCGGAATATCACCGTAAAAGCTCTGGCGCCGACGGACTTAATGCCTTCGATATACTCCTTTTCTTTAACCGAAAGCACCTGGCCGCGAACAATGCGGGCAAACCGGGCGTGTTGGACAAATCCGATGGCGATCAGCACATTGCGCAAGTTGGGTCCGAGCACCGCAACCAGAACCAGTGCCAGCAGGAGCATGGGAAAGGCAAAGATGATATCCAGCAGCCTCATGATCACATTATCGACATACCTTCCGTAGTATCCGGAAATGAGACCGATGATTACACCCAGGGAGGCGGCAACGAAAATAGAGCCGAACGATACAATCATCGATACTCTGGTCCCGCTAATCAAGCGGCTCAATTGATCCCGGCCGAATCGATCCGTTCCCAACCAGTATTTTGCGCAGGGGCCTTTCAGTGCATCTTCGGTATGCATTTCCAATGGGTCATAGGGAGATATGAAATTGCCGAAGAGTGCGATCAGTATCAGAAAAACCACAATGAGAGCGCCGATGATCCCCAGTTTGTGCCTCTTGAAGTTCCGCCAAGCCAACTTCGAAGGGGATAATATCTCGTCTTTGCCATTTCTTTCGTTCATCACGTGTTACCTTTTGTTCCAAAAATCGAGTCTAATAGGTAATCCTCGGATCCAAAAACGCATAAATAATGTCTACCACCAGGTTGATCATCACAAAGGCAAACGAGAGAAAAAGGATGGATCCGGTGACAATCATAAAGTCCCGCTGCTCGATGGCCAGCAAGATCAGCCGACCCAGCCCCGGCAGCACGAATACTTCCTCGGTCAGCACGAGCCCCCCAATGAGCACCCCGATTTGGAATCCCAGGACGGTGACCACCGGAATCAAAGAATTTTTTAAGACATGCACATAAAGAATCACGCGTTCCGTCATCCCTTTGGCACGGGCCGTTCGGACATAATCCTGCCGCAGGCTGTCGAGGACCGATGAGCGCGTCATTCGAACGATATAGGAAAGGGTCGTTGTGCCCAGGACAAACCCCGGAATAATCATGCATTTGATATTTTCCACGGGATTCTCTTTGAACGGAACATAATAAAGCACCGGCAGCCATTCAAAGTAGAGCGATCCCACGAGCACCACAAGGGTTGCCAGCCAGAAGTTTGGGATGGCGTATCCCATGATGGTGGCCACCCTTAACACACCATCGGTGACCGAAAACTGCTTATAGGCCGACAGCATCCCCAGGGGGATCCCCAGGACAATCACAAATCCCATGGCAATCAGCATCAATTCAATATTGACCGGGAGCCGGTCCATGATATCGTCGATGACCTGGTTTCCGGATGTCATGGATCTGCCCAGATCCCCCCGTGCTGCATTTTTCAACCATTTCCAGTATTGCACGTAGATAGGTTTGTCGAGCCCCATGCGAATTCTCAGCTGCTCAGCCGCTTTGGGGTCACCGGCGCTCTCATCCCCCATCATGATGTCGACGACATCACCCGGAACCAGATGAAACATGCTAAAGACCAGTATGGATACACCCAGCAATATGGGAATCAGCGTTGCCAGCCTGGTGAAAATGTACCGTATCATAATTGTCTTTCCAGATCGGTTCTGCGTATTAAATCGCCCCGCCCGAATCGTTGGTGAATCAACGATGTGAACGGGGCGGTGATCAAAGAGCGGCTATTTATCAAGCCATGCCTGTCTGATCAAGACACGGGAGTTGTTGGATAAAATGGAATAATTCTTAACTCTTTTGTTTACGATTTCATACCGCGGCGGTGAAGCATAGGGCCAGATACACGGCACGGTTTCAGCCATGTAGCGCTGAAGTTCACGCCACATCTTGATCCGTTTATCCATGTTGGTTTCCGTGTGCTGGGCGTCATACATGGCATCGAGCTTCGGATCATTGTATCCGAAATAATTGGCGCTGGATTTGCTGTGAAACATATTATAGTTGTAGGCTTCGGGTCCCGGATACCAGACACCGGCAAACATAATGGCCTCGAATTTCCCGGTCCGGTATGATTTTAGGGTTATTCCCCAGTCTTTCTGCTCGATATTCATCTTGACACCGATCTTGGCGAACTGCCGCTGCATAATTTCGGCACAGGGAACATAATCCGGGCTGTGGGGAGATGTGATGAGGGTGAATTCAAACCCGTCCGGATATCCCGCTTCTTTTAACAGTTTTTTTGAAAGTTCGAAGTCCTGTTTGTAAAAGGGAAGCTTGGCCATTTCAGCCTGCGACAGTCCATAAGGTACGCAAGCCGTCGGAATGCAGGCGCTCAGCACCCCATGTCCGAACATGACCGTATCGATGATCTCCTGCCGATCGATGGCCGAGGCCAGGGCTTGCCGGACTTTCACATTGTCAAACGGGGGCCTGTCCAATTTAAACCAGAATCTTTGCTGACGAACCGCCGGACCGCTCATGATTTTCAGGTTTTTGCGTTTGGACAGCAGGGTTGCCAGTTGGGCATTTTTGATCCATCCGACATCCACAGCGCCTTTTCGGAGGGCGGCCAATCGAGAGGTTTCATCTTTGATCACGATGAAGTCATAGCCGTCGATATAGGGCATCGGCGCACCCCAGTATTGCTCAAAACGCTTGTAAACCCCCTTTACACCGTGTTCGTATTTTTCCAATTTGAATGGCCCCGTCCCGATGACAACCGACTGCATGGTGCCATGTTTCTCGACAGCCGCTTTGGATACGATGGAGCCGTACCATGTGGCGGCAACTTCTAAAAATGTCGGGTAGGGTGCGGACATGGTGATCTTGAGGGTATATTTATCAGGCGTTTCCAGCTTGCTGATGGATTTGAAAAACGGTTTTCTCGGAGAGGCGGTCTTGGGATCGAGAATGCGTTCAAATGTGAACTTCGCGTCCTCTGACGTGAAATCGCTGCCGTCGTGGAATTTCACCCCTTTCCGCAAATGGAAAATATAGGTCACATCGTCGGGCTGCTCCCAGGAAGTGGCCAGGCTCGCTTCGAGTTCCATGTTTTTGTTGTATCGGAGCAGGCTTTCATAGCAGGGTTCGAAGTACGTGGAGGAAGCAAAGGCAATGGCAAGGGCGGGATCAAGGCCGACGGCCGTTGAATCCGTGGCGATTTTCATCCATCCGCCCCGTTTGGGTTCGGCGGCCTGGACGGATGAGGAAGCGGTAATGACGCTGGCTGCAAAGAGCATCGCCAGGGATAAGGAAAGAAGCACATAGACACCTTTTCTCATTTTGGACCTCCTTTTGGGTTAATGGGTATGGATTGGCGTTAAAATGTTGCTGTTAGATTTTCACCCCCTTTCCGTAACGATCTTTCGGGATTTTTGAGAAAACATCTCCTCTCTCTGTCCATAGGATCCTTGTCGATCTCCGGAAAAGCTTTTGAATGAAATCAACTTCGGTAAACTGAGAAAGCCGAGAAGAGATTGCAGCATTTGAGCTTTTCATTTTATCGGCACCATTTGATGGCCGGCAGCATTGAATCGATCGGCATGAATTCATCCGGCTTATGTATTTGGTCGCCCCAGCCCGGGCCGAAAACCGTGGTCGGGATCCCAGCCTGATTGATCAGGTGTCGCATATCGCAGGCCGCGGTGCCGCGGTAGCGTGGCGGTTTGTGGCCCAGGATTTTTTCGGCAGCATCCGAGAGCACCTGAATGATCGATGCATCCTCTTCGATGTCACAGGGATCGTCGTGGTGCAGGAAAAAAACATCCGGCGGCATTTCCATAAGCCATGGGTCTGTTTTACTTCCTTCCGAGACGGCGGTTCGAATATGAGCCATAACCTCCTGCACCGATCCGACCTCGGATCCGAAATAAGCTGTTCCGTTCAGAATACATTCGGAAGCGGTCACCCCGTCGTAGTGGCCGCCGCGCACCCTCCCCATGACCAGGGAAAAAGGATTTTGTTCAGGAAGATGAGGGTGCCGACAATTCCTGTTGATCTTCTGCTCCATTGCCAACAGACTGTCGATGATACGGGGGATTTTCTCAATGGCGCTGATTCCGTTCTGTTCCCGCCCGCTCCACCTGGCCCCGGTTGGCCGCGATCGGCCGGCTATTTTTACCCCCCAGCAGACGCTGCCGGCGCTGCCCAGCCGGATATGATTTTTCGTCGGCTCGGTGATGATGGCCGCATCCGCGGTAATTCCCCGGGCGACACAGGCAAGCGTTCCATTTCCGGAATGCTCTTCATTGACGACGCTTTCGAAGATGACGTCCCCCCGTAGCCGAACCCCGGCTTCGATCAAACACTCCATCGCCATTAGCGCGGCGACAATGCCGCTTTTCATATCCGAAACGCCCCGGCCGTACATCCGACCGTCTTCGATTTCGGCTCCATATGGATCGTGGGTCCACTCGTCCAGAGGTTCGATCGTGACCGTATCGATATGTCCGTTCAGAATCAGAGACCGGCCGCCTCCGAAACCCTTCCAGATGGCGGTTACGTTGGGACGGCGGGCATAGTTCAATATATCGATTTTTCCCGAAGCTATTAGATCCTCATAGGTCGGCAGAATGCGGTAGGGAAGAATCAGATCGTGCTGCC
This sequence comes from Deltaproteobacteria bacterium, assembly GCA_019309565.1. Classification (GTDB taxonomy): domain Bacteria; phylum Desulfobacterota; class Desulfobacteria; order Desulfobacterales; family SURF-15; genus JAFDFZ01. The sequence goes on along the minus strand of JAFDFZ010000078.1, from coordinate 17,562 downwards.
AGTGGGAGGGATATTGGGCCACGTGCGGAAATTTGTCGAAAAGCTCTTTTACATCGGGCTCCCAACTGGAGACCTCAAGCCCCAGCTTTTGAAGGTGGTCTGCCACAAACCGCTGGGCATTGAATTCCTCTCCGGTCAGGCTCGGGATTCTGACCAGATCCGCAAGAAGCTGTAAGGCTTTCACATTCTTCTCTTCGGCCCTTAAGAGGAGTTCCTCCGTATTCATCAGCGACTCCCTTTCGAGCGTTTCCTGGACGGCAGGGACATGAGCAATAATATAGGGTACCACTTACAAGCTAATGAATTCCAAAGATATAAGTCAAGAGAAGAATAATCATAAAAATCATAACCAAATGTTATTTTTTGGAATCGATCTCAAAGAGCTCCGGCACTAACCTTACTGCAACTGCTTAATATCCAGTTCACTGGCGATCCGATGGAGCTTTTCCAGGACCGACGGCAGGATGCGAATCCCTTTTTGTTGATTTTCTTTCCGCATTTCCGCTTCCGGCTCCCCCGCAATGTGTATCTTTTCTACTCCAGGTTCCAGGGGGCATGAGCGAACATCCCGAACCAGTTCCTGGAAATCGGCATGAAAGGCATCCGGTTCGCGGAAACCGGATAGCTTCAAAGCTCCAAAGAAATGTCCGATCCCGGCTTCCGCGTCCGGCCTTTTCGAAGCAGCCAGGCGGGTTCCGAAATTGGCCCCGGATAATACGCCCGAGAAAATATCTACCATCATGCCCAGACCGTAGCCCTTGTATCCTCCTGTTTTTTCCCCGCCGCCGAGGGGATATTGGAAGACCGACATCGGGGCGACGTCTTCGCTATCCAGAAAGGGTCGTACGGATGGATAAACCCATCCAGGAGGAACTTCCTCTCCTTTCCGGAGAACCACATCGATTTTCCCACTGGACACCGCGCTGGTCGCCATATCGAGGAGAAAGGATGGCTCTTTTTTTCCGGGGAAGCAGACGCTGATCGGGTTTGTTCCGAAAACACCGCGCATTCCGCCGGTCGGCACCACCCGGGGGGATGCATTGGTCATGGCGATGCCGATCATACCTGATTTGTGTGCCATAGAGGTATAATAGCCGGCGATTCCGAAATGGTTGCTTCGGCCGACGGCGAGAAAGGCGGCTCCGGTTTCGTTAGCCCTGGAGATGCATGTTTTCATGGCATGCCAGCCCACTACCATTCCGATTCCGTTGCCCCCGTCGCAATGACCTGTTGCCGGTGTACGCCAGTCGATCTGGATCTTAGGGCTGGTTTCGATGAGTCCTTTCTTCACCCGAAGGTAGCAATGGTAAAGCCTTGCCACGCCGTGGCACTCGAATCCCCTCAGATCAGCCTCGATCAATACGTCTGCCGCAATCCGGGCATCTTCGCATGAAACGCCGAGGCATTCGAATACTTTGCAGGTAAACTGTTTGACGGCTTCCGGATCATACCGAAGCGCTTCTCCCCCACTTTCTGACGGCATCTCGTTCATCTTCATGCTCCCCTCAATTATTTCGACCCTCTTAAGCTCATCCGAGAAGATAAACCTAAGCCTAGTACTTTTTTCCCTGCTCCACCTCGCCGATCGCTTCATCCAGAATATCTAGGGCCAAGTCCATCTCCTGGCGCTTAATGGTCAGTGCGGGCCGCAGCGTGATGACATTTCCTTCAATGGTTTTAAAAGCAAGCCCTTTTTCAAAGCACTTGTACATGATAATTTCGGCTTCCTCAACGGCTCTTGTCTTGGATTTCCGGTCTTTGACCAGATCGATGCCCAGATGCAGTCCAACTCCTCTGACCTCTCCGATCAGGGGATGTTTTTCCATCATTCCGTTCAAGCGCTCCAGCGCGTAGCGCCCCAGCTCGGCGGCATGTTCCGGGAGACGGTTTTTTTCGATATACTCGATTTCCGCCAGAGCAGCCGCGGCGCACAAGGCGTTCTTTTCGTGTGTGTAGTGACCGATGGAGCGGTGCCGGCAGGTATTATACCGTTCCCGTGTAACGATGCCCGCAAACGGCACGATCCCGCCACCGAGGGATTTGCCCAGCACGAGCACATCGGGTGTAAGATAGTGTTCGGCTGCAAACATTTTCCCGGTGCGCCCGAAGCCTTCGATGATCTCATCGAAGATAAGCAGGGCACCGTATTGTTTGCACAAGGCTTCTACGCCCTCCCAGTAGGCTTTCGACGGGATCACCGGTTTCGCCGAAACAGGCTCGCCGATGACAGCGGCCATTTCAGGCTCACGCTGGAAAACAATCTCCATTTGCCGGAGGCATTCCGCATCGACATCTCCGGGGTTCGTAAATCCCCAGGGATTTCGGTAGTAGCTGGGAAACTCCACGTGAAATGCACCCGGCACCAGGGGACCGAGGCCGCCGTGAAAGTGCTCTTCGCCGCTGATGCTTGCCGCCCCGAAGGTGGTTCCGTGGTAGGCATCCCAGAAGGAGAGAGTTTTAAATCGGCCGGTTACCTGCCGGGCGAGCATCAGCGCCATCTCGATGGATTCTGAGCCCCCGGGGCAAAAAAGAGATCGGTACAGATCGCCGGGAGTGATTTCCGCCAGTTTTTCAGCCAGACGCACAGCCGCGGTATTGGTGTAACGCCTAGGGCAGAAAGAAAGGCCCTCGTCCAGTTGCCGCTTTACGGCCGCAACCACCTCTGGGTTGTTGAATCCGGCATTATGCACGCCGTTTCCGTGCATATCGATGTATTTCCTGCCGCTCATATCCTCGACATAGATCCCTTCGGCACGGGATAGCACATTGAGTACTGGTGTCGAGAGGCTCTGATGCAAGAAATACCTGCAGTCTTTTTCAAACCATTCCCGGGCCGGGCCGGTCAAATAGCGGCTCCAGTATTTTTCCCGGTTGAGGGATGTGTTGACATCTCCCTGCTCCCGGTCCATGCGTGTATGGGCATTCATGGTGTCTGCTTCCTTCATTTAAAAAATCGATTTATAAGGCCATAAAGGGATTTGACGGTCGGATCAAAAAAGCCTTGCATTATAGTATTTTTTTCTATTAACATGAGTCAATATAATTATTTTCAGTTATAACATAATCAGAGGTTATAGCTATGAATCTCAACCAACTCAAAATTTTCTATTTCACGGCTCGCTACGGAAACCTCAGCACGGCGGCGGATTTGCTTTTTATCACCCAGCCGGCTGTGACTAAAGGGATTCAGCGGCTTCAGGAACACTACGAGATCAAGCTCTTCAACCGCTTTGGGAAAAAACTCGTTTTGACCGATGCGGGAGAGGCCCTTTATGAGATCGCCGAAAAAATTTTCCAGCTCGAAACCCAAGCCGAAGAGATCATCCGGGATTATCAGGAAAACAAGGCAGGGCATATTCGCATTCTTTCCAGCGAAAGTTTCGGAGCCTATTATCTGCCTTCGATACTGACAATCTTTGGCAAGGAAAATCCGGATATCCGGATCTCAGCGGACAACCTGCCCACCGAGCAGGTTGTTGAAAAGACCGCTGCACTTTACAACGATGTGGGGTTTATCTCCTATTATGTGGATCATCCGAAGCTGACGATCCGGGAGGTTATGAAGGACCACCTGGTCATTATCGCCGCAAACGACCATGCCCTGTCACGTAAGACATGCATCGAGGCCAGGGATCTTGAAGGGCAGACCTTTATCATGCATGAAATGGGATCTGCCCCTCGAAAGGCTTTCGAGGAGTTTATGCGGAAAAACCGAATATCCATAAAAGTGTCGATGGCAATAACCAGTCTTTGCGCCATAAAGAAGCTGGTTGAGTCCGGCCTCGGATTGGGGGTTGTTTCAGAATATATTGCTAGGGATGAGATCGAAACCAGTCGGCTCAAGGCGATTCCCGTGGCCGATGACTGCCTGCAGAGAAGCTTTTACATGGTACACCACAAGGAAAAATACATGTCCGAATCGCTGCAGCGGTTTATGAACAAGGTGTATCAATGGGCCTCCACTTATGAGGCCCCCGTCATCGGCACAGACGCTGCTGAAATTTCAAGATAGCGGAGCGGGAATATAAAAGCATAAAACTGATAAATCCCCGGAAACAACCCGCCTTCGGGTGGATGCCCACAAGAGGTCCGGTTTCATCACGTATGTTTCATGACGATGCTCGAAATGATATTGGCAGCTTCATCCCCGCGGTCGACGGCATTGCTCAGATGCCGGTGAATCTCGTGCATCTCCATCTCTTGTACGGTCGTATAGGCATAGTCAACGACATCGTCGATGGCTCTGGACAGGTTATAAATATCTTCTCTATCCAGGGGGGTGACAAACGATCTGCCCAAGGCTTGAACCAGAATGTTCCACAAATGATCCGCCTCCCGTTCGCATTGCCGAACACGCTCGGCATTTTCCCTTGAGGCGTTTTCAACAAAGACCGAAAGCGCTTCCAAGCCTTCAAACGTCTTGCGGGTTTGATTCGTGAGCATTTCATAGAAGCTGTCTTTATCGGCGCATATCCTTTTTTTCAGAGCTGAAAGCATGGTTCAACTTCCCGTTCGTGTCAAAGAGACGGTTGGATCGTTCGGATGAAATAAAACACCAGGGCGGCCATCCCAGCCGCCGCCGGTATGGTAATAAACCAGGCCAGAACGATATACGTGGCCACGCCCCATCGAACGGCCTTGAACCGTTGGCCGGCTCCTACCCCCATGATGCTTGAGGAAACCACATGCGTGGTGGATACCGGCCCCCCAAGCAGTGCGGCGGACAGTATTACACCGGCAGATGAGGTCTGTGCCGAGAAGGCATGAACGGATCTTAAACGAAAAATTTTTGATCCCATGGTCTTGATAATCCGCCAGCCTCCTGTTGCGGTTCCCAGGGCGGTGGCCGACGCACAACTGAATATCACCATGGCTTTGGTTATCCTGGGGATGCTGTCGGATTTGTTCAATACATTCATAGTTCCATCCTCCTGAAAACATGATAATTATCCCTTTTTCTAATGCGTTATACATTTCATCCAGTGAATAAGTCAAAAATATCTTATTGCGGTATAATAATAAAATACAATTTTTACTTCAGACTAGTTCTCAAACCTAACTTTTTCTATATAACTTTTTATTATCAAAACCATGATAATTATTCTTTTGACTTATATTTTAAAATATAAATATTAATTTCATCTGATCTGTGGTCGAAACTAAAACTCGATTTTCCCAAAAAGAGCTATCGCTGAGCTGAAATAATCATAAGTAGAAGGAGGTTTTCATGCACCTAGACGATCTGCCGGATAATCCATATCTTTTGTTGACGCCCGGCCCGCTATCCACCACAAAATCTGTGAAGGCCGCCATGCTAAGGGACTGGTGTACCTGGGATGACGATTACAAGAACCTGGTTCAAAGGGTGCGGGCCGAGCTCGTTCTTCTGGCCACACGACATACGGAACAGTACACCACCGTTTTGATGCAGGGCAGCGGCACGTTTGTCGTGGAAGCCATGGTTGGTTCGGCGGTGCCGAAAGCCGGAAGACTTCTGGTACTGACCAACGGAGCATACGGGGATAGAATCGTTCAGATAGCAAGGTATCTCAAGATCGAGACGGTGGTTCATGACAGTGGTGAACTCAATACGCCAGATCTTGAAAGGCTCGAAAACACCCTCATCCAGGACCGGGACATCACACACGTGACGGTGGTGCACTGTGAAACAACTACCGGGATGCTCAACCCCATCGACGCAATCGGAAAGGTGGTCAAGAAATACGGAAAGATCTACCTGGTGGATACCATGAGCAGCTTCGGCGGGATCCCCATGGACATTGCGGAGCTTAATATCGATTTTTGTGTAAGCAGTGCGAACAAGTGTATTCAAGGGGTTCCTGGATTCGGTTTTGTTATCGCGAAGAAACAGGCAATGATGCAGTGTGAGGGTCGTGCCAAGTCTCTGTCTCTTGACCTGTTTGATCAATGGAAAGTCATGGAGCAAGATCAAGGAAAGTGGCGTTACACTTCTCCGACACATGTTGTTCGGGCCTTCTACCAGGCAATTAAAGAGCTAAAAGAGGAGGGAGGTGTGGAAAGCAGGTATGAACGGTATTGTAATAATCATCGGGTACTGGTTGAGGGCATGAGGAATCTGGGTTTCAAGACTTTGCTGCCGGATGCTTTTCAGTCCCCAATCATAACTTCGTTTTGTAGTCCTGAAGATGAAAAATACAAGTTTGTCACCTTTTACAACCTGCTGAAGAAAAAGGGATTTGTGATTTACCCTGGAAAGGCCTCCAAGATCAGTGCTTTTAGAATCGGCAATATCGGCGATGTCTACCCAGAGGACATACGAAGGTTGCTTGCGGCCGTTGAGCAGTCCATGTACTGGAAGAGTTGAATCGCGATAAAGTTATACGATAGCTGGTATTTTCAAGGAAACTAAACCTGTGCAAACATATTCAGAGGGAAGGTGACAGACAAAGGTGTTGCCTCGGATTTCATCAGATGTCTCCATGTGGCATACTTCCCGCCGGTAGGGGGTATTGCAAGTGCGCTTTACGTGCCAGCAAACCCAAATTTATCAAGGTGGATCACGCTTTGGCGGTCAAAAACTAAAGGCGAGTCGTAAAAACCTGGAAGGGCAAATTCATGATGAGGAAGACTTCCAAGGCACGGAAAATGGGGGAGGAAAAGGAACGGAAACAGGCCAAAGGAGGAAGCAAAGATCAAAAAGACACAGGAAAAACTTCATACCAACAGGCTGGAGGATGAACAGATAGCGGAAGCGGCCTGGAAGGGTGCTGCCGGTTTCCGAGCAGCGACAAGAATTCAAACATTCCTGAGTATCCACTTTGTGAATATTTTTGGCTCCGCCCTTTCTTCTTACCGGTGCCATCTGGATCGTTATATTGAACTGATGTCAAATATAGACGTCAACCTCCGGGCGGCTATGTGGGAGGAGATTCGCAACATCCAGCAACGAATAGAAGTCACTACCATTTTGTCACCTATGGCCAGTACGAACCCGTGAGCATCTCCGGGAGGCTTAACGGAGGGTATCATTAAACAGATCGGCTCTTCAATGGAAATCTATAAGAAATCGGCAAAAAGGATTAACCATGTGGAAGATCGTCGGGGGTATATTTTTAGGATGGGGACTGGGCAGCAATGATTGTGCCAATATTTTCGGAACGGGGGTTGCAGCCAATGTTATCCAATATAGAACAGCCATTTTACTCACATCTGTTTTTTTAATCATCGGCGCATTGTTGGAAGGGTACAAAAGCATGAGCACGGTGGGTGAAATGTCAAACTTGTCACCCACCTCTGCGTTCATTGCAACTTTTGCTGCCGGTATTTGTATGGGAGTTTTCTCTTGTCTGTCACTTCCGGTTTCTGCGTCGCAGGCAATAATGGGTGCGGTGTTGGGTATCGGGTTGATTACGGGGATTCCGGATCTTTCGAACCTGTATAAAGTTGTACTCTGCTGGGTGTTGACCCCTATCGGTGGTATTTTTGTTACCACGCTACTATATTCTCCTGTCGGTAAGCTTTTTGCAAATGTTTTGCTCGATATTCAACGCCGTACAGCGTTGATCAGGGCGGGCCTTTTTCTTGCTGGATGTTACGGGGCATACTCACTCGGTGCCAACAATGTTGCCAATGTTACGGGGGTATATGTAGGATCAGGTCTGCTTACCCCGTTTCATGCGGCACTTATTGGAAGCCTGAGCATCGCTTCGGGGGTTTTGACATACAGTAAAAAAGTAATGGACACGGTTGGGAAAAAAATTGTCGAGCTCGATGGGTACTCTGCATTTATTTCTACATTATCTGCAGCAATCACCGTGCATGTTTTCACGCAAGTGGGTGTTCCAGTATCAACATCCCAGGCGATAGTTGGAGGAGTAGCAGGCATTGGAATCATAAAGGGCTCCGGAACAGTGAGAAAAAGAACAGTCATAGAAATAGCGATAGGATGGGTTTCCACCCCTCTTTCCAGCGGAGTGCTCGCCTACCTGATGATGTGGATTTACATTAATTTGTTTGGCGGGAATACATAGATTTTTGAAACCCTAACTTAACAAACGGAGACAATATGTTTTTTTATAAGAAAGAAAAAGAGGTGATCGAGCTTCTTCTTAAGCATCTTGACATCGTGGAAAGTTGTTTGAACACTTCCATCAAAGCTGTTCAAACCTACCTCAGGGGCGATACAAAGAATGCAAAAAGACTTGCCAAACAGGTTGATGCGATTGAAAAAGAGGCGGATGTAGTCAGATACGAAATCCGGGACAAGCTTTATGCAGGAGCCTATCTTCCAAGACTTAGAGAAGATATTTATCGGCTTGTTGAAAGCATCGATGAAGTTGCAAATGCTGCGGAAGCATGCTGTGATTTCTTTTTAAATCAGAGACCCGAAATACCTGATGAACTAAAGGTGATGTTTCAGGCGGCGATCCAGGAATCGCTCGGAATCATAAAGCCTCTTAAGCATGCTGTTTTATGTTTTCTTAAAGGTGAATGCCCGATAGAAGTATCCCGGAACCATGCAAAGGAAGTGGGATTAAAAGAATCGGATGTAGACCATATTGTTTGGGATTTAACAAGGGAAATTTTTACATCGACTCTGGATTACAGCCGTAAAATCCATTTTAAGCTTTGTCTTGACACAATCGCCAGGGTTTCGGACCGAGGAGAGGATGCCGCCGATCAGCTTGATCTGGTAATTTTAAAGTCAATGGTTTGAAAATGAAAATAAGCGCATTCTTCGCACAGCGGATTTACTCCGTGATCATTCAGGAAGCTTAAGACCAAGTTACCCTCCCCTCACAGCCCCAAATTGTTAAGGACAAACATTGAACCGCCTCAAAGTAAACTGTTTGCCGGCAATCGATTGCCCGAAAATCAAAAGGAAATGATGGGTTGAGTGGATTTGCCTTATCTATTGTACTTTCAGCCGCTTTACTTCATGCAGGATGGAACTACCTGGCGAAGAAGAGTCGGTGTAAGATTGTTTTTTTATGGCTGAGTTTGGGGGTATCTTTAATTTTCTATTTCCCGATGCTTATTTCTTGCTATAGAGCAATGACGATTTCACCTCGAGGCTGGATTTGCATTTTTACTTCGGGCCTCTTTCACGCCTTTTATTTCTGGTGCCTTGGAAACGCTTACGAACACGGTGATCTTTCTCTGGTCTATCCGCTCGCCCGGGGCTTTGGCCCCCTTTTGGTACCTTTGTTGGCTTTCTGGTTTATACATGAACAATTATATTTTTTGGGTATGCTGGGCATTGCATTTATTTTATTTGGAATCTATACGATTCATTTAAAGACATTTTCAAACAGAGCCTTGATCGAACCCTTTCTCCTCTTCCGAGGACGCGCCTCTATATGGGCATTATGCACAGGGGTGACAATAGCAGGCTATTCCATTGTAGATAAGATTGGAGTAAGCCTTGTATCACCACCGGTTTATATCTATTTGATGATTCTGATTTCCTGGCTTTCATTGGCTCCATACTTTATTCTTACCAAGCGCAGATGGTTTAAGGAAGAATGGAAGATAAACAAGGGTAAGATGCTTGTGGTCGGATTCCTGGACATTTTCACTTATCTAATGATTCTGTTTGCTTTACAGGTAAGCAAGGTCAGCTATGTGGTGGCTGTGCGGGAAGTGAGCATTGTATTTTCTTCCCTTTTCGGAATCATTCGACTAGGCGATAGGCATGGCGCGCAAAGGCTTTCAGGCGCTTTGATCATTGCCGTGGGGGTTTTTCTTATCGGTTTGAGCAGGTGATGCTGATTTGTGTTTTAAAGAAATCTTAATTTCGAAGAAAGAGCTGCATTATAAGACATCAAGACTGCACGTACTTAATGAAGAATGCAACAGGAGGTTACAATGGAGTCAAAAGGGAAAGCAGCTGTGATGACAGCGCCAAATAAAGATCTTGAAATTGTTGAATACCCATTACCTAAGGTTGAAAGAGGATGTATTCTGGTAAAGATCACCTGCTGCACAATTTGCGGTTCTGATCTTCACACCTGGCTGGGCCGAAGGAGCAGCCCAGTGCCCATAATTTTAGGCCATGAAATTGTTGGGGAAATTTTAGAGATGGGAGAAGGGGTTACATACGACTCAGGAGACCGCAAACTGCAATTAGGGGATCGGATCACCTGGACGATTATGGATAACTGCGGTAAATGTTACTATTGCAGAGAAAAGGGTCTTATGATGAAGTGCCGTCATTTGAAAAAATACGGCCACGACAGTTGCGCCAATCCACCCCATTTTGTAGGAGGATTTGCCGAATATTGTTACATTTTTCCGGGTACATGTGTGATCAAGATTCCGGACCAATTACAAGATGAAATTACAGCGCCGGCAAACTGTTCATTATCTACGGTTGCGGCCGGATTGGAAGCCGCAAACTTGGAGCCCTTTGAAAATATACTGATTATGGGTGCGGGGGCACTTGGAATTTATGCTGCTGCCATGGCCAGTCGATATGGATGCAGGCAGATTATAGTTACAGATGTCCTGGATCACCGCCTTAAATTTATAAGAAGATTCGGGGCCACGGAAACCATCAATACACGGAACCTGGATGAAAGGGAAGTAATAGAAGCCGTTCGCGAGCTTACCGATGGATTTGGGGTGGATGTGACAATGGAGGTGGCCGGAGTGCCCTCTCTCTTACCGTTAGGGTTGAAATGCCTGAGGGTAGGGGGGCGTTTTGTTGAAATCGGAAATTCTTTTCCTAACGCCACCTTTTCATACGATGCCTGTGATATAGTATGGCGCCGGCTTACAATCATAGGAATCCACAATTACGACACAAAACATCTTCAAATGGGGATCGACTTTTTTTTAACGATGACCCGTGATGTGTTTCCGTTCAATGACATTGTAACCCACAGGGTTAGTCTGGGAAATATCAACGAAGGGATGCGGATTGCAGAATCTGGAAAAGCTATTCGAATCGCGGTTTTGCCGTAAATTTTCCAATAGGGACAAGTGAAATTCAACAAATCTACCAAAACCGCATATTAAAGCGAACGAGTGGTATATGCTGGTGGGTGGATTGTGGATTTATAAAATCCCACGCACCTAACATAAAGCAAGAAATAGGCATTTTGATAAGCCGGGGGGTCAAACAAGATTATATTCACAATAACGGGCACACCCCCTTGGATACGCTGTGTTTGAGGTCTTTAAAGTGAAACCTGGAACCGCACAACCCGGGTTCCTATAGCTTTCCAACTTTTTTAATACCCGACTTTTTACTGGGATCTTCAATCTCCTCCACGATGGCATGGCCGCTTCCGATGATTTTTTTTCTTTCCTCTCTGGCGGCGGCCCATTGATCCACTGTTTGGCAGATGGCTGATTTTGCGATCTTGTGTCGATCTTTCAGAGGAGGCACAGGCCTATCTTCAGGGCCATCGTATAGCTCTTTTGGCGTAAGTGTCTGGCCTGTGCGACAGTACTCTTCGCGTTCGATCTCTTCAATATAATGGGCACCGGCGGCAAAGGAACGGGTGACTGCCAGAATGGCCCAGGTGGCTTCCGGTGAAAACCCAAGATCCATCATTGTCGCTCCTGTTGCCCCAAGCATATCCAGATCCACCGGTTCATCGCTTAAGTCTTGCGCCGCCTTTACGATTTCCAGGGTAAACGCGATGTATTTCCCCGCCACCCCCAGGGCTTGAGCCCGTTTGATCATGCGTTTGGCAGCCGGATCCTTGAGCATCAATCCGGAAACTCCCAGAGCTTCGTCAGCGATATTTTCAACAACCAGACGCCTGGCAGCTTCCTTCATCGATTGCTTTTCATCTTCAGCTTGCTTTAAATAACGTTCCAGACGGTTACCAAAAGCTGAATAGGCCCCGTAAGCATGGCCGAATGCCAGTATTGACGCTCCACAGGCCTGGGTTAGAAACGTTTTGGATCTGGCAACAATACGGGAAATCGCAGCCGGCATGGATAATCCGTCTTCCAGGGCCAGAATCATGACATAGTTCAGCATCTTTTCTTCTTCGATTGTAGGAATCCGGGCCTGATAATCCACAAACAACATGTCTACGAGGCCGTAGCCTTCTTCCATGAGTTCGGTGGTATCATATCCCCGCGATACGATGCGGTGGACGTTCTTATAGGCAATTTCGGAAACCCATTGAAATGGGGCGCGTGTGGTATCCAGGGGTACAGTACCATATTCCCGCTTGCTATAATCAAAAGGCATTTTCGGACTGTCCAGGTTGCCTATTTTTCCTTTTTTGTCATTTAGATCACCCATTTTTTATACTCCCCTTTCTCTTTCTGTTTTTTGGCATAAGCCTGTCTTTCCTCTTGCTTGGGGACAATTCGATCTTCCGGTCCGACATATTTAATCATTGAAAGATCGATCATCTGTACCATGGGCTCATGTCTGGATGCACCCCAGGCCCGTCCCTTTTTCATGTTAAAAAGAGCATGGGCCGCACAGCTAAACCCCCTGCAGACACTGCCCAGGCACCAGGCCGCATTGGGGGAGAACCCGATTTCCATAAGCGCTGTATTGCCGGAACCAACCACGTTTACGCCTACATAGGATCGACTCTCTTTTTTGCGGCGGGCATGAAAATGTTTCTCAATAGCACGCTGGAACTCGAGATACACGCCCTCCAAGCCCAGCTCTTCCTGTTTAACATGAATGGGCTCAGCACGCGGATCACTGTCGATGTGCTGAGGCTGTCCCATTCCCATAACGGGCTTACCGGCATCCAGGTATTCGTCGACTAAAATCTTGGCCATCTCGTCCAGGGTTTTTCCTTCCCGTCTGGCACGATCGATGTATTTATCCATCATGTAACCGTGGGCCGCCCCTGGCCCGTGAACTCCTCCGAAGGTAGTCACCGCTGCCGCCACCGCACAGGGAAGATTCGGCCGGCCGGCGCTCACCCCGATGGCCGCCACCGCCGATGGTGACATGGAATGTTCCATAAACACTCCCATCTCATACTTAAGCATTTTCTCTTCTTCTTCGGTGGGAATTCGATTCTGGTACAAGACAAACAGGGCATCGCAAAATGAATACCCCTCTTCGGCAAGCTCACTTAAATTATATCCGCGCAATACGGTCTTTTCTTCCGTCTTGTAAGAAATCGCAGTCTTCCTCCGAAGTATTGGTTCCCGGTCCATTGGCCTCCTCCCTGTTTTTGATATCTATAATAATAACCTGTTTTTTATCTAAGGCATGCTATTTAGCTAAAATTTAATATAAGTCAAAACAATAATTATCATGATTTCTATAACCATAAGTTATAGATTAAATGCTGAAGCTTCTGATCAGAAGCAGATAAATCCTGCCTCTCACACCTTAAGGCTGGAATCAGTACACCGGACATAATAATGCATACAAACAAGGGACAAAAAGGGGATAGGGTTCGCTGTTTCGGTTCAAAAGGTTAAAATGTTATTTCATGCGACAACGTTTTCGATCAACGCATGGCTTGAAACAAATCGATCCAGTTCGCTCAAATAGGCCTGTTTTTCTTCCTTGCTAAGAAACGAAGCATGAAATGAATTTTTTGCAAGGGTGTATATGTCTGATTCGCTTAGATGAAACGCCTGCTGGACGGCCATGTAATTTTCTGCAATATACCCGCCAAAATAAGCAGGATCATCCGAATTGACTGTGACGCAAAGGCTGGCGTCCATCATCTGTTTTATTATGTGAGCTGTTATATCACGAAATACCCGAAGTTTTACGTTTGAAAGAGGGCATACCGTCAAAGGGATCTGTTTTGCTCTCAGTTCCTCAACCAACTGTACATCCTCCATGCAGCGAACGCCATGATCGATGCGCTTTACCCTCAAACGCTCCACCGCCTGGCGGATGAAGGCAGGCGGCCCTTCTTCTCCTGCATGGGCGACGGTCAGAAACCCCTCTTTCCGAGCTTCATCGAAAACAGTGCCAAATTTTTCCGGTGGATTTCCCAGTTCGTCAGAATCAAGCCCAACCGCACAGATCCATTCCTTAAACGGCAGTGCCTGCTGTAAGGTTTCCATGGCGGCTTCTGCAGGAAGATGACGTAAAAAACACATGATCAACCTAGAGGAGATGTTTAAAATCTCTTTGCCGTCTGAAAGGGCCCGATGAATTCCTGAAATCACCGTCTCAAATGATATCCCTCTGCTGGTGTGCGCCTGAGGGTCGAAAAAGACCTCGGCATGTCTAACCTTCTGGGAGTAGATTTTCGACAAATAGGCCCATGTTAAATCGTAAAAGTCCTGTTCACGGAGCAGCACGGCGGTAGCCTGATAGTATATTTTTAAAAAAGAGTGAAGATCTGAGAAACGGTATGCTTGCCGGAGCTCTTCAACGGATCGATACGGAATCGGAACATTGTTACGAGAGGCGAACTCGAACATTAATTCCGGCTCAAGGGTGCCTTCAAGGTGCAGGTGCAGCTCTGCCTTTGGAATATTTCGTATAAATTCCTGGGTGGACATCTACCGGTCTCCCAAAAACATTGCCTTTAATTTCAATGAATCTGGTCATCCGGAATCATAAAGCTCAAAGTCATCTTATTAATATAATATCAAGAACTTCAGATTCAACACATGGAAAGTAAATCATCAACCGCCCATGGGTGCCAGGGTAACAGAATGGCAGGCAGGACCCATCGGGGAAACCTTTCCGGTATCACAGCCGTAACTCACCAAGCCGATTCTCAGAAGATGTTCCCTGGTTGGATTGGCACCTGTTGGCTGGCAACCTATCGCAAGCACCCTAAGATCCTTTAACAGAGTTTGATCGATTATTTTCGCACAAGACGTATGAAAAACAGGGCCAGGGCCGCCATAATGATATTTATGAAAAAACCGTGACGATACACACCGGTCATATCCCGAAGAGCTCCGGTTATCCAATGCGTAGCGATGGCGCCAAGCCCATAGAACGGTGTCCAGGCACCAATAATGGTTCCCATTACTTTCCTGGGAAAATAGTCACCAGCACATGCACCGTAGATGGGGAACGTGGCACCGTAAAAAATCGCCATAAATCCCACGAAAAACAACAGAGCCCCCCAGTGATACCCCAGCACAAGAATACCCATTAAAGATACGGCAATCATGGCGTTTGAAACGATGATGGTTTTTTTTCGGCCCAAATAATCCGATAATGGAAGTACCGTAAGCACCCCCACTATCTGCCCCAGGCCATGAACGGTAGCAAGAAAACTTGCCTTTTCAAGCGGCAACTGAAGCTGGTATTTTGCGTAATCCACCATAAAGGTGGTAACGCCATAAAGGGCATAGGAAATTAGGAAATAAGAAATTCCGATGAACCAAAAGGTGCGGGTTGCGAATACAGAGCCAAGGGATACCGTTTTGTAAGATACGATGGCGGGTTTAGTATTTTTACCGGCGTTTTGCTGTCCCCATGGCTGATATCCCTCGACTTCAGGGCCGCTGCGAAGCAGCAGTGCATTGATGATGACCATTAGAAGAGCAGCACTTCCAAGGAAATACCAGGCGAACCGCCAATTATATCGCTGGACAATCCATGGAAATACCGCTCCCATGGTTGCAAAACCCAAACCATACCCTGTTGAAAGAACTCCTAAGGCAAATCCCCTTCGGTGAATGGCAAACCAGCGCTGGGTGACCGTGATGACCGGTGTCCACATTCCGGTGGCGCCTAAACCGACAATTGCATAATAGAGGCAGGCTGTTAAAAGGCCGCTTGCCGTTCCCATAAACAATCCGCCAAGGCCCAAAATCAGTGCACAACAGGTAATCACCAGCCGGGCTCCAAACCGGTCTGTTAAATAACCGGTAAAAGGGGTAATGATGATGTAAGTGAATAGATAGGCGTTGTAAATGGAGCCCGCATCGGCTCTTTCAAAGCTTAAGTTTTTTATCATTTCAGGTAGAATTACGGCATAGCCGAGACGGGCTGAATAATTGATGAAAAGGTTGACAAAACAGGTTCCAAGGACAACCCAGGCCCAGTGCAAAGGAAATCTTCTCACCATGGTGTCTCCATCAGGGGTGTTTTAGAAAATGATCGATGTGCCTTGCCATGTCGTCTAGTTGATTGGCTCGAAACCACAGGATATCCTTATCTGCTCGAAACCAGGTCAGCTGGCGTTTGGCATAACGCCTGGTGTCTTGCTTTAGAATTCTAACTGCCTCCTGAAAAGATAACCTTCCCTTAAGATATGCTACCATGTGCCGATACCCGATGGATTTCATGGACTTGAGATCCTCTGAGTATCCCTTGTTTAAAAGTCCCTGTACCTCTTCGACAAGTCCCGCCCGGATCATCCGATCGACTCTTCGATTGATTTGTTCATAGAGAACACTTCGCTCCTCATGCAAGCCGATCTTAAGGACTTTATATCGTCGATTGGAGAATCGATGCTGGTGGTGGAATTCAGAAATACCCTTTCCGGTCAACCGATAAACCTCCAGGGCTCGAATGATACGATAGGTATCGTGAGGATGGATTTGTTTTGCTGCTCTCGCATCTACCATACAAAGTTGTTCATATAGATATTGGGTTCCCTGTTTTTCCGCGATCTCCTTTAGCTCTTTTCGGACGGCTGCATCAGATGTCCTTTGCCCGAATAGACCATGAATCAACGATTTGATATAAAGCCCCGTCCCTCCCACGACAAAGCCGTGTATACCCGCCCTGTTTAGGTGCAGGATCACCCCTGCGGCTAATTTCTCGTATCCACCCGCATCAAACGGTTCATCCGGCTCCAGGATATCTATCATGTGATGCCGAACACGCCTTCGTTGCGCTGCTGAGGGTTTGGCGGTACCGATATTCATTTGGCGATAAACCTGCATGGAGTCGGCGTTGATGATTTCACCTTGAATTCGAGCAGCGCACTCAACGGCCACATCGGTTTTTCCAACACCGGTGGGGCCGCAAATGACGATAAGCTTTGGTTTTGACGCCATCGCCTCTTACCCCAAAATCATTAACTGCACAAAAGGCAGGATATGGATATGCCTGCTGTGTTTCTAATTATAAATCACACACATACGCAAAAGACAATACAAGACAACGGGAAAAATACCATTTATGGATATGAAAACTAAATAACAAAAGACAAGAAGCCGATCATGATAGAAATTCGATGTTATAGCGATTGGGGATTCATTTAGCAGATACAGATACAAAAGACAAGAAGCCGATCATGATAGAAATTCGATGTTATAGCGATTGGGGATTCATTTAGCAGATACAGATTTTTGCCAAAAGCAGTCTATGTCGTTTCAGTAATTCTCGGTGAATTTTCGATGGAGCCGGATGATCGGATTTTTAGGCGGTCAACTGTTTGAAGCATATCAGTGAGCCTTAAACCGAGCCTTACAAAGACTTTAGTTGAGATCATGAAATCCGAATTTACGATAAAACCATTCTCGAAGCCGCGGCAAGGCTCGGTTTTAGGCTCACTTTTGTGCGAGTTTTGAGCGCGTAAAATTCCGGTTATCCGGAGAAATTAAACGAGTCTTATTGTTCACCGAGAATTGCTGGTGTCGTTTAAGACAATTGATAGATAATAGAACAATTTAAAATCATTACAAAACTGAATGTTGATCGCAATG
>JAFDFZ010000077.1 GCA_019309565.1 Deltaproteobacteria bacterium | reverse complement strand
AACACCATCTATTGACCAAAACGGCTCATCATTTAAAGCCGAGAAAGCCGGGTGTCCTTATTGTACAATCTTCATAATCTGTTTGGTACATTCTTCGGCGACTCCGTAATCGGGGTCCTTCTCATAGGGCATGGTTGCCCATCCCTGCTCTCTTATATATTTTCCTCTTTCCCATGAATTTTTTGCTTTCAATACTTTGATTTTCATGGCTTTTTCTGGATCCTGGTTAAATTGTTCGATACAGATCGGCGTCAGCCGCTCGACAAGAGCAGTTTCCACCATTTCATCAGCCGTTCTCTGGGCGCTGCTTCCCAATACCCATCCGCCCCAGCTGAACCCGATAATCATTGCCATGATGGCACCACCAACGGCGCCCCAAAGACTTGTTTTAATTTTTTCTTTATTCACTTGGTATCCTTTCGTTTACCCCATGGTTGCATAAATCTATAGTAAGATGGTCTGTACGCATGATTTATCAGTACCTGAAGGCTTGCGCATTTTAAGTCGTCCTGCAACTACGGTGTTTAGTTTATAAGTGTGCAATTTTCAGAACATGGACGTATTTCTTGACGTAAAAAAGACCGATCCGATGAATAGCTTCAAGGTGCCTCCTATTTTAAAAAACAACATAGTGGTGCTTCTTTTTTGTCAAGCATATTAAAGAGATAGCTTAAGCTCCCGACAGAATGGATTATTGTGTCAGGAGCAAAAAGGCAGAATTTGAGCGGTTTTTCCATAATAGTCTCTTTGGTAAAATTATCGAAGCCTAGCGCTACCCAGCGGAGGGCTATGCATTAGGAGTGCATAAAGAAAAAGAAGGGAGAAAAAACGCATATCCTCTAATCTATCTATTAATCATATTAGTTTATAAATGTCAAAGCATATTTGAGCAACATACGCTGATTTTAGACTTCGGATATATCCTGATATTTTTCGATTATAGCTTAAATTGAGTTATGAGTGCACTTCGGCAAAAATATATAGATCCTTTCATTAGTTGAATGATTGAAGTTTTACTTGAAAATCTTGTTTCTTCAGAATATATGTACATATTCCAAAAATAAGGGTATTTTTTGAGCTGTCGCTCCATGAATCATTAGCAACTCCATCGTAAAACCGCTTCAGAGGCGGGTAAATCTGCTGCAGGTGAAAAAAACGTATATTGCTGGAATCGCAAAGAAACAGAAGGCAGGGCTGTGAAATATTTACCCGGTGGTTGCAGAAGAACTCAAAAGGCGCAGTAGTCATATGATTTGCCTATCATAACCCGTTGTTTAAGACTGCTTAAATTTGACTCCATGGTTACTTTGTGATTTATATCATTATAAATGAAGATGTTCCGGTCATGAACTGAAGTCGTCAATTTTGGTTTTAAGCTAACAAGAAGCAAGCATCTGCATGGCGCTACGAGATACCATTCTGGCTGATTATTTTTATCGTTTTCTTGATCGAATCCGTATACCCGGAATCGAGCATCCTTCCGTAAGCCCAAATCAATTTACCGTATTAGGGCTCATTCTGGCAGTGATGGCCCCGGTTGGTTTTTACATACACCCGGTGTTCGGCCTGATATGTATTGTGTTGTCGGGCAGCGCAGATGCAATGGATGGTTTGGTGGCAAAGAATCAGGGAATGCATTCGGTTTTCGGAGCCTTTTTGGATTCGAGCTTCGATAGAATTTCCGATTTTTTATATGTTATGGGATTTTGGGTGCTTTTCTGGGAAAGTGAACAGTTGATACTGGCAACGTCACTTATTTTTGCCTGCTGTCTTTTTGCTTTCATGATCAGTTATCTGAAAGCCAGAGCTGAAAGCCTGGGGGGTAGGTGCAATAAAGGACTCATGGAAAGAGGGTTAAGAACGGTATATTTGATTGGATGGGCGTTGGCTCTCTGCGTTTTGCCTCCGTTTTTCGAAACCATTCTCTGGGCGGGGCTGGGCATTTTTTGCATCCTGACGTTTTTTACCATGATTCAGCGCATCGTTCATATCCGATCCGAACTGTCCCAATAGCCTTTATGGTCAATCCTGGTTTTCTGAAGCCTGACAATCAAAAACTTCGAATGTTGTTTTTCAATAAAGGTGTCTTAGAGTAAATAAAGAAATGTGATTTCGAGCCGCTTCTTGGCGCCTTACTGTCGCATAGGGTCTTTTTAGCTCCTTATGTAACGATTGTTTGAGTAAATGAGCCGTACAATTTCCATTAGGTATTGCAATCAACAGGTGTTTAAGGAGAGCAATAGCATGAAGGAGAAGAGAAATTTGCATCTTAAGGTACAGGAGCTGTGTGATTGTTACGCCACCACCGATCCATTAAAGGAGATGTCGGAGATCAAAGACGAAACCGACGTTCAGGAAGCCTCCCTTAAATGGATCGCCCTGGCGGTGCTGCATGGCATCAACAATAATGCGAAGTCCATCACCATTTCCAGATCCAAAGACGGAGAAGTTCAGGTTACCGCCAAATATCGCGAGTCCCAGCTTCCATCTCCAGGTTCGACAATAGGGCAGAATATCATCCAAGCGGTTAGGGAGATCGGACATCTTGAAGGTGATAAAGGGAAAATCCCATTATCCCTGGGCATTCGTGAAAGCAGCATAGATTTGACCCTGAAAGCAAGGGTAGAAGAAGGTAAAGAGCGGGTTACCATAAAATTTCCTGGATAATATGAAGCCGATTGTCGTCATCGTTGGCCGGCCCAATGTGGGGAAATCGACTCTGTTCAACCGGGTGACACGGACCAGAAATGCCGTTGTTGCGGACACTCCTGGTGTTACACGCGATCGAAATTACGCGGAGGCGAGCTGGAATGGGTTTGGTTTCATACTGGTGGACACCGGTGGATTTTTGGCCGACAATAATGATTCCCTCACCGAAAAGGTTCGGTTCCAGCTCTTCAAGGCAATGGAAGAGGCCGATGTGATTCTCCATATCATGGATGGGAAATACGGTGTTTCCCCATACGATAAGGAGCTGGTGGATTTGATTCGTATTTCCAAAAAACCGACCTTTTACGTTGTAAACAAAATCGATGGCCCGGAGCAGGAATCAAACGTATCAGAATTTCACCAGCTGGGGATCGATAAATTATATCCCGTTTCAGCCGCCCATGGTTATGGCATGCATGAGTTGCTGGATCATCTGGTCTCAGAAATGCCGGAGTCAGAACCGGATGATTACAAAGAGCTGACGAAAATTGCGGTGGTGGGTCGACCCAATGTGGGAAAATCCTCTTTGATCAATCGAATCATTGGAGAGGAACGGCTTTTGGTCAGCGATACACCTGGAACAACCCGTGATGCCATCGATACGGTTTGTGAGATCAACGGAACCCCTTATCTTTTTATAGATACGGCCGGTATCCGGAGGAAAGGCCGGGTTAAAGAAAAAATCGAAACGTTCTCCATTTTACGGGCCCTTAAAAGCATGGCAAGGTGTGACATTGCACTGGTGCTTCTTGATGCTTCCGAGGGGATTACCGACCAGGATGTTACCATTGCAGGCTATACGGTGGATCGGGGCTGCGGTTGTATTTTTCTGTTCAATAAGTGGGATATGGTTCATCAGGGCCGGCAAGAGGTCAATGCATATTCTGAGCAGCTAAGATACAGGGCGAAGTTTTTAAGCTTTGCTCCCATATTGACCATATCGGCCAAAACCGGACTTGGAGTATCAAGAATATTTAGAGTTGTTGACAGAGTTTATGAGCAATACGGCCGGCGTATAAGTACAGCCCGGCTAAACAGGATCCTTCAGCAGGCCGTTGAGCAAAATCAGCCGCCTTTTGTTAAAGGAAAGCGGCTTCGATTTTACTATATAACCCAGCTGAGGCAGAAGCCACCGACATTCGTATGTTTTACAAATTATCCGGATGAAATCCATTTCTCCTATCATCGTTATCTTGTCAATCAAATCCGAACCAAAGGCGGGCTTGATTCTACGCCGATTCGGTTGTACTTTCGTAAGAAAACATCCGGAATGAATCGATAAGCAGCGGTCAAAGCATGGTAGAGAAGAGCAGCGGGAACATTTTCGAACATGCCGCCCAGAGCGTTGCAGCAGCCTCTATGCCGCTTGCCGAACGGATGCGCCCGCAGAGTTTGGATGACTTTGTCGGGCAGTCAAAAGTGGTTGGGGAAGGTAAACTGATTCGCCATGCCATTGAGAAAGATCAAATCTTCTCAATGATTCTTTGGGGCCCTCCGGGATCTGGAAAGACGACACTTGCAAGGATCATCGCCAGGGAGACTCGCTCTCACTTTATACATTTTTCAGCCGTGCTCTCCGGTGTAAAGGAAATACGGGCCGTTATCGAGGAAGCAAAACGCCAGTTGCAAATGCATCGGAGGCGAACCGTTCTTTTTGTAGACGAGATCCACCGGTTTAACAAAGCACAGCAGGATGCCTTTCTTCATCACGTGGAAAGCGGTTTGATCACCCTGATCGGTGCCACCACCGAAAATCCTTCCTTTGAGGTCATCCCCCCGCTTTTATCCAGATGCCGTGTGATCACTCTGGAACCACTTTCAGAACAGGATCTTGCTGCAATTATCAGACGGGCATTAAGCGACAAAGAGCGGGGGCTGGGCAGCCATCCTCTTTCGATTACCGAAGAGGCGCTTGCCTATATCCTGCGGATATCCGGCGGGGACGCCAGGGTGGCTTTGAACTGTCTGGAGATTGCAGGGGCTTTGGCGTTATCCAAAACAGGTCAAGCAACACCGGTTCAGATCACTTTACCGGACGTGGAAAAGGCGTTGCAGGAACAGGTCCTGGTTCATGACAAAGCGGGGGAGTCGCACTATAACTTGATTTCCGCTTTCCATAAAAGCCTTCGTGGAAGCGATCCGGACGCATCCCTATACTGGCTTGCACGCATGCTTGCAGCAGGCGAAGACCCATTTTACATCGCCCGCAGAATGGTGCGATTTGCATCAGAGGATGTGGGCAATGCAGATCCTCAGGCACTGGGTGTCGCCATGAATGCCATGGAAGCTTATCGATTTCTCGGCCACCCCGAAGGGGAACTGGCCCTTGCGCAGGCTGCGGTGTATCTTGCCACGGCTCCCAAAAGCAACAGCATCTACAAGGCGTACCAAAGTGTACAGGAAACGATTAAGGAAACGGGCTCGATTCCTGTGCCGCTGCATATCCGAAACGCACCCACACAGCTTATGAAAGCGCTCGGATACGGAAAAGACTACAAATATGCACATGCTTACAACGATGCTTACGTTGCCCAGGACTATCTTCCCGAACAGATCAGACAGCGCCGGTTTTTTTACCCAACCGATCGAGGCTTTGAGAAAACCATTAGAAAGCGCCTGGAGTACTGGCGTGACTTGAAGAAAAAGAGCTTCGAAAAACCATGACCGTGGTGGGGAAGGGCTGGTGTTTTCCCGTAAGCTTCTGTTATTCGTCTTGTTCCAATCTCTGTTAAATTTACGGATGGTGAAATCCAAAAACCATCCGGTAAATTGCCTCTGACACCCGCAAACCCGACTTTAAGGTTGCAGCCGGAAATCCTTGTTCAACAGAGCGCTTCTCAAAGATATCTTAAGCTTTCATTCGGTTAATACCCTCCTTGGGACCATAGGATATGCTCAAAAAAATCCATCGGGCATAGAAAATACTCCTGCACCCAGAAGGTATATAGCATCACTTGGCACAGGTTATGCTACTATTTTTGTTCCAAAGTTCATTAAACCGGATACCACGCAACAACCGGCATGAAGACGAACAGGGAGAACATACAACTGACAGCAGCCGCAAACGGCATGGTCAGCGGTTCAGTCACGCTGCTGGACGGCCGCCAGTTATTCCTTCACAGTCGTTTCGACCCCGAAGAAGAGGCTCGTTTCCTGGTGGAAAAAATACCTGTAAGGCAGCGAACGCTTCATGTGGTATTGGGCTTTGGTTTAGGATACCATGTGAAGGAGCTGCTTTCCCGAATGGCGTCAAATTCTTGCCTGTTGGTGATAGAACCGGTAACAGAACAGTTCAGTCGACAGATGTTCGAATACCACCGGCATAAGGGGGAAACATGGATTAAGGACCCCCGGCTTATGTTTCATTCCCATTACGATCCTGAAACGGTTCCCATGTTTCTTGCAGATGCATTTGTCCGACGCCGTGCGTTATCCCTTAATATTTTTACACATATCCCTTCGGCGGCAACAAATGAAGCGTTCTACCGCTGGGTATTAAAGGAGATTCAGGAGAAATTTCCTGTCTATCTGGAAGGCCATCTGGGAGCAAACGATAGAATCCTGGAGAACAATCTGTCCAATTTCTGGGCCAATTTACCGGTAACCTGGCAAACTCCCCATGTTTCGTACCTTACGGGCAGATGGCATCGGAAACCCGCCATCATAATTGCCTCAGGCCCCTCGCTTACGAATGAACTTGAACAGTTGAGACGGGCACAGAGCATGGCCCTTTTGATTAGTGTGGGAAGCGCGGCACGTGTTCTTTTGAATAACGGTATACAACCCCATTTTATTGTATCTGTTGATCCTTTTAAGCTTAATATGAAACACTTTATCGGATTAGATACCGAAAAAATCTCGTTGATTTACTACCATCGGCTTTGGCGCGGGGTTCTTTCCGATTTTCGTGGACCCAGATTCTGGTTCATTATGAACGATGAGCCTCCCATACCGCTTGCCGGAATCCCGGAATCGACTGAATTCTGGCGGGGGGGCACCGTTGCTTTTTCCGCTTTACAATTTGCCCATTATCTTAAAGCAGATCCCATCATTTTCGTGGGGCTGGATCTTGCCTTGCACAACGGAAATACCCATGCCCAGGGGGTAGCCCATGGACGGCATATTGATGCCGAAACCCTGCCAGAAGGCTATTTTCGAATTCCTGGGGTTTCGGATAATCAGGTGGTGACCAACCAGGCATACTATTCCTATCTTTTGTATATACAGGATTATGTTCAGCGCCATGCCAGTGTCCGCCATATCAACACCTCTTTGACCGGGGCCAAGATTCACGGAACCAGGGAAATGCCTTTGGAGCGTGCCCTTAATATGTTCTGCAGTGGTCAAAGTGTCGATGCAGAACAGTTGGTTCGTGATGGGTTTAAGCGATTTAAACCGGTTTCCTGGCACCGGGTCCTGAAAGCCGTTGATAGATGGCAGCGGGAATTGAACATGTTTATCGATAGTATGAAAGGGGAAAGCCGTCTTGGGCGTTTAATTCAGGAGTTCAGAAACACTTCGGTCTACAAGCAAATCTCCCATTCATATGACGATTGTTTTTTTACCTGGGAAGTTAAGAAAATAAGAAAGAAATGCGCATCTGAACGTGCTCTTTGTGAAAGGTTAAAGGCACATTGCCGATTCGTGCTCCAGCAATTACAGGTAATTTCAGAGGAGGTTGGAAGGAAAGCGGACCCCCAGATGCACCACGGAAAGGTCATCCATGAGGATGGTGTCTATTCCAAATAATCCAGGCCCGGCAACCAAAGTGGCGCTCAGACTGATCGGTTCCAGGTTCAGGGTACGTGGTTATTTGTGGTTTTTAACCCGGAACGCAGAACGCAGAACCGCTAAACCCTGGGTGGTGCATGTTATGAAAGGCTGTCCATGAGATGGTCGAATACAAAAGGCAAACATTGAAGATCGCGGATGATACCGGTCTTGAAGGTATTCTTGATAAAATTCGAGAATTAACGGATGTCGTGGTGGTAAACATAGCCTCTAACCGAAACGAGCCGCTGCTTTTTTTCTCGATGGAGAATCTTTGCCAACTTCATTCCAAAGGCTTTAAGGATTTGGTACTTGAAACCATAACCGTAGGCGAATACGGTGGATTGATTCTAAATGAGATTAAGAGCGTCAGCGAATCTTCCGGGCAAATAAGAGAACTGCTAAGAGATCATTTTGTTGACGATATCAAAGAGACGATAGGTCGTTTTTTGGATCAGCTCAATAACATACTGGTGCTGTTAAGCTGCTATGCCCTGCAGAGGCCCAAATCAGCCGCCGCCGAGCTTTGCGAGAGCCTCAAGGCATTTCATGAGCAACTGGGCTCATCATGCTTCAGGTGGCGGGATAATGTCAGATGCATGGATGACCTTCAATACGGCGTAAAGCCGGCGCTCGATGCTCTTGCTAAAGAATTTAAGAGCACAAGAGCTCATCAGGGAACGGAAGGATAACGAAGTGAGTTTGGTGCCCCCGGCAGGAATCGAACCTGCGGCACATGGATTAGGAATCCATTGCTCTATCCACTGAGCTACGGGGGCAGAGCTGAGCTAATTTCAGAAACAAACAACGTATCGTACCGATGTTTTGCAGAAATCGCAGAGATCATAGATGAATCTTTACTCCAGTTTCAGCCTTTTTGCAAGCCGTTTTCCATACAAACTATATGATGATGGAGCTAATTCTGACCCGTCCGTCAGAAAGACAGCTGGTGGAATCGGCCCAGGGTTTGCGGTTTCTGGTTCTTGATGAGCTTCACACTTACCGGGGACGGCAGGGTGCGGATGTTGCCATGTTGGTTCGTCGGACAAGAGAGGCGTGTCGAGCAGAAAGCCTCCAGTGCATCGGAACGTCGGCGACGCTGACTGGACCTGGAACTTTCGAAGATCAAAAGAAAGAGATCGCTGCTGTGGCAGAAAAACTTTTCGGAGCCCCTGTCGATCCTAACAGGGTAATCGGAGAGACCCTCAGGCGAGCCACGCCGGAAGCTGATTTTAGCGACTCTGAATTTGTTGAAAAACTAAAAAAGAAAATTTCGGATACAGACTCGAAGCCTCTATCAACCTACCCAGAATTTATTTCAGACCCACTTTCCATATGGATTGAAAGCACATTTGGAATGATGAGAGACCAATCGTCTGGAAAGCTTATACGCACCCCACCCAAGAGCATCACAGGGCCAAACGGGGCTGCGCGGGACCTGAGCCAGATTACCGGGGTGGAAGAAAATCGATGTGTCAGAGCCATACAGAAAGGCCTGCTTGCCGGTTATCGATGCAAAAATCCAGATACACACTTTCCGGCATTCGCCTTCCGCCTGCATCAGTTTATAAGCCGCGGTGATCACGTATATGCATCCTTGGAACCTCCTCAAGAACGATACATTACGGTGAACGGCCAGCAGTTCGTCCCCGGAGACCGAACCAACCCTTTTTTCGTATCTTTTTATCAAGCCATGGCTGCAGAAGGTAAAGGCATAGAGGCAAAGGAACACACCGCTCAGGTCTCTTACGAGGAGAGGGTCAGACGGGAGACGGATTTCAAGGAAGGCAGGCTTCCGATTCTCTATTGTTCGCCCACCATGGAGCCGGGTATCGATATTGCCACGCTTAATGTGGTGAACATGCGAAATATTCCCCCCACACCTGCTAATTATGCCCAGCGCAGCGGCCGAGCCGGCAGGAGCGGACAACCGGCACTGGTTTTTTCCTACTGCACAACCGGAAGCCCTCATGATCAGTATTTTTTCAAGCGGCCCGATCAAATGGTTGCAGGTGCTGTAGCACCTCCGAAACTGGAGCTCGCAAACGAAGATTTAATCAAGACCCATGTGCATGCCATCTGGCTTGCTGCTACAGGCCAATCCCTGGGCTCATCCTTAAGGGATGTGCTGGACCTTTTCGGGGACAATCCGTCTCTTGAGATTTTAGAGTCCGTAAAAGAAGCTTTTAACAGCGATGCGGCCAGGAAGGAAGCGTTTTTCAGGTCGAGGAGAATCTTATCGACACTTGAAAAAGACATTGCCACGGCCGACTGGTATTCTGATACATGGCTTGAGGATGTTTTAAACAAGGTGTTTTTAAGTTTCGAGCAGGCATGTGAACGGTGGCGTTCCCTTTATCGGGCTGCTGCCAGGCAACGGGAGTACCAGAACAAGATCATCGGCGATGCTACCCGAACTGCTGAAGAAAGGCAGATGGCTAAACGTTTGCGGCGCGAGGCCGAATCGCAACTCGAGCTGCTCTTAGAGTCTGCCAACGTGATTCAATCCGATTTTTACAGCTACCGATATTTTGCAAGCGAGGGGTTCCTGCCGGGGTATAATTTCCCGAGGCTTCCGCTTTCTGCTTATATCCCAGGCAGACGCCGACAGAAAGATGAATTTCTATCCAGACCTTGCTTTCTGGCCATCTCGGAATTCGGCCCTCGAAGTATCATTTACCATGAAGGCTCCCGGTACATCGTAAACAAGGTTATCCTGCCTGTCGGGGATGTCGGCGAGGATGAGATCCTACCCACAGCTTCTGCAAAGCTATGCCCGAAGTGTGGGTACCTACATCCTATCCCAGCCGAAGACCAGGGCCCTGACCTCTGCGAGTACTGCAATCAGCTTCTCGATCTTGCCATAACCCCTCTGTTCCGGCTGCAAAATGCCACGACAAAACGAAGAGACCGCATCAATTGCGATGAGGAGGAACGGCTTCGTCTGGGTTATGAAATTAAAAGTGGTGTCCGTTTTACGATGCACGGGGGAAAGCCCAATTTTACCAGAGCAGCCTTAAAAGGATCTGGTACGGACCCTGTTGCGGTGCTCACATACGGTCACAGCGCAACCCTTTGGAGGATCAACCTTGGTTGGGTAAGGCGTAAAGAGAAGAACAAGTTCGGATTTGTTCTGGTACGGAGCGGGGCTATTGGGCCCGAAACGAGCAGGCGGCCGAGGAAGATGACCCGGATCACATGAGTGCAAAGACCATGCGGGTGATACCCTATGTGGAGGATCATCGCAATTGCCTTCTTTTCAAACCGAGTGAAGATCTTACGGAAAACCAGATGGCATCTTTGCAAGCGGCCCTCAAACAGGCCATTCAGGCATATTATCAACTGGAAGACGATGAACTGGCTGCAGAACCGCTGCCCAACACGAACAACCGGCGCTTGATCCTGTTCTACGAGGCCGCCGAAGGCGGAGCTGGAGTGCTTCGGCAATTGATCTCAGACCGTGAAGCGTTTCCGGCAGTGGCCAGAAAGGCCTTGGAAATCTGCCATTTCGATCCCGACACCGGAGAAGACCTCTTGCGGGCCACAGGAGCTTCGGAGGACTGTGAAGCGGCCTGCTATGATTGCTTGATGAGCTACGGCAACCAGAGAGATCACCGGCTGCTGGATCGAAAGTCAATTCGAGAGCTTCTGCTTTCCTACTACAAATCAACGACTTCCAGCTCACCGGGGCCAGATCCCCGGGCAGAGCACCTGAGGCGACTGTTGAATCAAGCAGGATCGGAGCTTGAAAAAAGATGGCTTCAGTTTATCGATGAAAGGAATCTGAACCTTCCCGACAAAGCCCAACATCTTTTTGAACCATGTAAAACCAGGCCGGATTTCCTCTACGAAGAGCATTATGTCTTTGTTTATATAGACGGCCCGGTGCACACCTATCCGGATCGCAAGCAGCGGGATCGGGAGCAAACAGAATGCTTAGAGGACATGGGCTATACGGTTATTCGATTCGGAGACCTCGATGAGTGGGAGGGCATTGTTTCGAAATTTCCTCATGTATTCGGCATTACAAAATAGAAACGAGATGGTATTTTATGGCCTTGATAGAAGATTAAGTAAAAGGGCAAAAACATGAATTTTGCAGTCGGCTCTCTGGTAAAAGCAAGGGGCAGGGAATGGGTGGTTTTACCGGAATCGAAAGAAGACTTGCTCCTTCTGCGACCTCTTGGTGGCATGCAGGAAGAGGTTGCCGGTATCTATCTTCCTTTGGAGCCAGTCGAACCGGCCGCTTTCAGCCTTCCAGACCCGTCTCTAGTGGGAGACTTTCGGTCCTGTCGCCTTCTTAGGGATGCGATCCGGTTGGGCCTTCGTTCAGGCACCGGTCCGTTTCGCTCATTTGCAAAGCTTGGGGTCGAGCCGAGGCCCTATCAGCTTGTTCCGCTCCTAATGGCATTAAAACTGGACCCTGTCCGGTTGCTCATCGCAGATGATGTCGGCATCGGCAAAACGGTCGAAGCGTGTCTGGTGGCTCGAGAACTTCTCGACCGGGGAGAAATCTCCCGTATGGCGGTTCTCTGCCCGCCTCACCTTGCAGAGCAGTGGCAGGCCGAGCTTGATGAAAAGTTCCATATCCAGGCCGAGATAGTGCTTCCGAGCACGGTAAGCAAGCTTGAGCGTGCATGCGGTGTGGGCCAGTCGTTGTTTGACGTCCATCCTTTTGTGGTGGTGTCGATGGACTACATAAAGTCCGACAGGCGACGGGATGAATTCCTCAATGCCTGCCCGGAGCTTGTGATCGTCGATGAAGCGCACACCAGGCGTTGCCGGAGCCGCCCGAATGAGCCCCCACAGTATGGTCCAGGAATTCTTGAACCGTTCCGGTCAGCATCTCTGGGGGGTGGTTTCAAACGGACTGAAACTAAGGCTGCTAAGAGACAACAAGAGCCTCACCCGTGATGCTTATGTGGAGTTTGACCTTGAGGGCATGATGTCCGGAGAGATTTACTCGGACTTCATCCTCCTGTACTTGCTCTTACACCAATCCCGCATCGAGGCGGAAACCCCCGAAAAATGCTGGCTTGAGCGCTGGGCCCAGGAGGCTCAGAAACAGGGAACCCGTGCCCTCGATCAACTCAGAGGCGGTGTCGAGCAGGCCATCGCCGCCTTGGGCCAGGGTTTCATTGCGCACCCGAAAAACCAAAAGCTTCGCAAGAGACTCCAGGAAGGGAGGCTTTCCCGCTACACGTTTTTCCAGCAACTGCTCCGGCTGGTATACAGGTTGATTTTCCTCTTTGTTGCCGAAGACCGGAATCTGCTCTTTCCAAAGGAGGCCCCCCAAGAGGCAAAAAGACTCTATATGGATCATTATTCGTTTTCCAGAATCCGGCGCCTGGCAGGTCGGATACGTGGAACACCGCATGCAGATCTTTGGCAGGGAGTCAAAATTACCTTCAAATGTCTTGAAAACGGAAACCACATCCTGGGACTCAATCCCCTCGGGGGATTTCTCTTTTCAAAAGAAGCATTACCGGATCTAAGAGAATGTGAGATCAGCAACGGCGCCTTTCTTGAAGCAATACAGCAGCTTAGCTTTACCCAGGATCGAAACACTCTTAGGCCTATCGACTATCGGAACCTTGGCACCGAGGAACTCGGAAGCGTCTATGAAAGCCTTTTGGAGCTGCACCCGGAGGTGAATGTCGGTGCCTATACCTTTGAACTTACCGTGGCGGCAGGATCCGAGCGAAAAACCACAGGCTCCTATTATACCCCGACTTCATTGATCAACTGCCTGATCGATTCGGCCCTTGAACCGGTTATCAAAAACGCCCTAAAGCAACCGGATCCGGAAAAAGCGCTTCTCGAACTCAAGGTATGCGATCCCGCCTGTGGCTCCGGACATTTTTTGATCGCTGCCGCCCACCGGATAGGAAAACACCTTGCAATCATTCGGACCGGCGAGGCGGAGCCGCCGCCGGAGGAACGGAGAAAAGCGCTACGGGATGTAGTAGCCCGCTGCATCTATGGGGTGGATGCAAACCCCTTGGCCGTGGAGCTTTGCAAAGTGGCCCTTTGGATCGAGACTATCGATCCGGGAAAACCACTGGGGTTTCTGGATCACCATATCAAATGTGGAAACTCGCTTATCGGTGCGACTCCTGAGTTCATTGAAAAGGGCATTCCAGACGATGCCTTTAGACCGGTTGAAGGCGATGATAAAAAAATCGCCGCTTTTATCCGAAAGAAAAACCGTGAGGAGCGACGAGGGCGAAAAGAGCTTTTCTCAGCGATAGAAGAAAAACCGGCATGGCAGGCTGCAGTGGAAGGGTTTAAGGCGCTGGAAGATATGCCCGAAAATGCACTTTCCCAGGTGCGGGAAAAGATTGAAAAATACGAAAACCTCGTTGACGGCTCGACATACACACACGAAATACAGGTAGCCGATCTTTGGACGGCCGCCTTTTTCTGGCCGCTTAAAAGGAAAACAATCGATACCGTGCCGACACAGGACATATTCAGGCAATTTCA
Organism: Deltaproteobacteria bacterium; assembly: GCA_019309565.1. GTDB lineage: Bacteria > Desulfobacterota > Desulfobacteria > Desulfobacterales > SURF-15 > JAFDFZ01. The sequence goes on along the minus strand of JAFDFZ010000077.1, from coordinate 11,033 downwards.
GGGCGGGAACTTTCAACTCAGAGAGGATATCAAACGCCAGCTGATGGATCTGGCCGGCAGATATCGATTTTTTCACTGGCACCTTGAGTTTCCAGAAGTATTTGCCACAAAGAGAAGCCTCACTGCTTTTCAGGAAGATGAGAAAGGAGCAGAAAGCAGAAGGTTTGATTGTGTACTGGGCAATCCCCCGTGGGAGAGGATCAAACTGCAGGAAAAAGAGTTTTTTGCTAAAAGGGATCCGGAGATTGCCAATGCGCCCAATGCTGCCGATAGAAAGCGTCGTATTGAAAAGCTTTCTCAAGACAATCCAATGCTATGGAAAGCTTTCCAACATGCCAAGCGAAAGTCCGAAGCGGAAAGTCATTTCATCAGATCATCCGGACGATACCCGTTAAATGCCGTGGGCGATATCAACACATACCAGATCTTTGCCGGCCTTGACCGCTTCCTCATATCCTCCAGGGGTAGGGCAGGCGTGGTGATCCCAAGCGGGATCGCCACCGATGACAGCAACAAACAATTTTTTGCAAATCTTACGGAAAACAGGGCCTTGATTAGCCTGTACGATTTTGAAAACCGAGAAAAACTTTTCCCAGCAGTGGATTCCCGGATGAAATTCTACCTTCTTACCATCGGTTCCCGGCATGCAGCCCCAGGTGGGGCTGATTTCGCTTTTTTCTCTGTGTTCCTGTTCGTCGTTGGATGTAAAGGAGACAACAAAGAACAGCTTCCGGTCGATTTTGTCTGGGACCGGGTTGTATGTGAAGAGTGCAAGATGGCGCTTAGCGACCCTCACTACTCAGCTCAGGTGATAGACCCCAACGGCAAGGCCTATTACTTTGATGATATCGGCTGTGCCATTTTATGGTTAAGAAGACAGCCCTGGAAAGATAAAGCCCGCACCTGGGTCAATGATGTAAATACCACCGAATGGATTGAGGCGGAAAAGGCCAACTGGATATACGGAGACCCTAAGACTCCCATGGGTTATGGTTTTGCAGCCACGCTTGCCCCGGTTGAAGACGCGCTGGACTGGAAGACAGTTCAAAGATGGATGATTATCGGCAAAACCATGGTCAATGAAAATCTGGTAAAACATCTCGGCAGCAGCGATCAGCAGCCGGATGTTGGAAAAAAGCCTGCTGGCAGTTCCGCTGAAAAAGCTGGAGGGTAAATCCCTTTAAAGGTGAAAGGTGACGGAAAAACAGTATAAAAAAAGTATTTCGCGCAGAACGTTTCTTAAAACCTCTACTCTGATTGTGACCGGAAGTGCCATCGCCTATGGAGCGGTGAGCGTTCCGCTTTTAAGAAGCGACCGATTGCTGCTTCGTCCGCCGGGGGCATTGGACGAGGATGTTTTTCTTGCCTCCTGCATCAAGTGCGGTCAGTGCCTGCAGGTCTGTCCCCCGCAGGTTGTTAAACTGGCCGGGATCAGCCAGGGATTTGGAATCGGAACCCCCTATATTGTTCCCAGGCAGGGGGGCTGTATATTATGCAGCGGTTTGCCCTGTGTCCTGGCCTGTCTCACCGGTGCGCTGGACCACAATCTTTCGCTTGGGTAAGATGCTGAAATGGGTCTGGCTGTGATCACCCATCCTGATACGTGCCTTTCGGTTCTGGGAATCAATGATCTGGTTTATAGGCTGGAGAATCTCCAGAAAAAGAAAACATCATCTCTGGATCAGACTGAACTGAAAAACATTTTAACATCTTTGGTAAAAAGATTGACCGAAGATGAAAAAAAAGCATTGCAGCACAGATTTTCTTTGCCTAAATTTTCTGATAACATCCTGTCAAAAATTCCGAAACAACTGAATACTTCTGATTTAAAGTGGCTTATCGATTTTACAAAATCTTCCAGCCAGGCCCAAAAGGCATGTCAGATCTGCCTTGAGCAATGCCCGATAAAAGATGAAAAACCGATAGTCTTTGTCTCAAGGAAAAATGCAGATACCGGCAAGGATTACCTCTGGCCCTCGGTGAGAAAAACCTGTGTGGGATGCGGGGTCTGTGAGGAAAAATGCCCAACGCCGGTTGCCTCCATACAGATTACGCCACGGCTGAAGTGGTCTGAAACGCAGCCCGAGCGATAAAGCTTAAAAAAGCAAACAAACATGAGAAACACACTTGACATCAAATATAAAAACCGGGAACGGGAAAAGGTAAAGACATTCAAAGGAGCTGGCCTGCGTTCGGAGAATAGACCCCAGCCGGGACACCGCAGGCACAAATGGAGAAATATTCGATGGGCCATCCTGCTGTTTTTTAACTTTTTGTTTTTTGCTTCCTTTTTTTTGGATATTCAAATTCTGGAGGGTACTCTGAGCGGATCCCGGCTGCTTGGGTTTCACCTGATTGATCCCCTGGCGGCCTTTCAGGTCATCCTGGCAAGCAAAATTATAATGGTAAACCTGATCATCGGAGTGGTTACAATTTTCGTTATTTACCTGATGTTCGGCGGGCGTTCATTCTGTTCGTGGATCTGTCCGTATCACTGGCTGGCCGAACTGGGAGAAAAAATACATCAACACCTTTTTAGGAAAAAGATTATCAAGAACCATTCATTTGATCGCAAGATCCGTTTCTATTTTTACTGCATCTTTCTGATTCTGGCCGCAGTCACAGGATATACTGTTTTTGAGACCATAAACCCGGTGGCAATTATCAGTCGGTTTATTGTGTACGGACCGTCTTTGATGCTGCTCTGGGTGATGGCGCTGCTGATCTTTGAGGTATTATACAGTCGTCGGGCCTGGTGCCGCTATTTCTGTCCGGTGGGGGTCTCATACCAGCTTATCGGCTTGATGTCTCTTTTGCAAATAAAGTGGGATAAGGAAAAATGCTCAAACTGTAAACGATGCCAGGGTGTCTGTCTGGTTCCCCATGTGCTGATCGATTCCGTTAATCAGGGTAAGTCAGAATATGTGAACTCAGCGGCCTGCACGCGTTGCGGGCTTTGTATTGATATTTGCGATGATGAAGCACTCAGCTACGGGGTTAAGTACCTGGACAAACTTATTTAAGCCCAAAATAAGGGGTTCCAGGTTCAGGGTTCAAGGTTATATCGGATTAACACAGCATGCAATATTAATCAAAACCTGCATTAATCATCTATCAGTTGGGCCCATTTGGGTGGAAGGGAGTTTAATTAAAATTGTCTTCTAAGATTTCTATGAGGTGAATCATGAAAAAAACAGCCCAACTCTGTTTGTTAACGTTGCTGGCTCTTTTTATGTCTGTGCTGTCAGCCTCGGCCCAGGACGGCGAAAAACTCTATATCTATAAATTTTGTGTAACCTGTCACGGGCAAAAGGGGATATCCATGGCTCCCAATTACCCCAATTTGGCCAGGCAGAACGAGCGGTACCTGATAAATCAGGTAAAGGACATAATTGCAAAAAAAAGAGCCAATAAACTGACACTGTTGATGACCGAACACCCGGTGGTAATCAGTATTAGTGATGAAGAAATAGCCGCTGTTGCAGCCTATATGAACAGTATTAAATAAACAGGAATTGATCAGAAGATGACATATTCCTTCTATGAGGGCACCGCCGGAAAAAGAACTCAAAAAAAACTGCTTGTTGCCTTTGGCTTGATAACGCTTGTTTTTGTCGTACTTTTTCTGGTCATACTGCCCTATGAATTTTATCGACGCGATGTAGATGAGGCCAGACACAACGCCCAAAATATCTCCAGGCTTATAAGAGCCGCGGTTCTTTCCCATATGATCGAAGGCGCAAATCCGAAAAGCATGAGGGATTTATTGGCAACGTTTCAAACTCAATTCGATTTTGAGTTCAGGCTGATCCGCAGCGATCATGTAATGAAGCAACACGGGTTCAAGGAAGATCCGCAAAGTAAAGACGAATTGATTAAGGAGGTTTTACAGACCGGACGCGGACGGGAGGATTGGCCGGGCAGCACCCAATTTCGCTATGTTGCCCCTTTTGTAGCCGATGAGAGATGTCAGAGGTGTCATTGGGGACTTAACGGTCAGAGCATCGAAATAGGCAGTGTGCTGGGAGTGTCCGAAATTATCTTCGAACTCAAAGATATACGCAATACTTCCATACGGCAGATCATTGAAGTTACACTTCTTATGATCGCCGGTCTGATAATTTTAGGGCTTGTTTTGTTTTTTATTGTTAAAAAAGGAATACTTGATCCCATGGGGATTAAATAAATTTTTAGACCAGGAACGAGCAAGGAAAAATTTGAACATACCCCGCTCAATGTCAACGCGCCTGCATAAACTACCGGACTTCCTGGGTCTGCAACGCAGCACCCTGGGCCTGCTCTCCATGGTGATGCTGGTGGGCATGGGCGAGCGCATTTTTGCCCATCTACCTCATGGCTTTAGGGGGCAGCGCCATTGCAGTGGGGCTGCTCAACGGCATGGACAATCTTCTGTCGGCTCTTTATTCCTACCCCGGCGGCTATCTTGCGGATCGCCTTGGCACCAAGCGCGCTCTGTTGATCTTCAACGTGCTCAGCATGGGCGGTTACCTGATCGTGATCTTGATCCCGGCCTGGCAGGCGGTGCTGGCCGGTGCGGTGTTGTTCCTTTCCTGGTCTGCCATTTCCCTTCCCGCCACCATGAGCCTGATTGCCCAGGTGCTACCCAGCAACAAGCACACCATGGGGGTGAGTATGCACTCGTTGGTGCGCCGTATCCCCATGGCCTTGGGGCCCGTTTTGGGGGGGCTGTGCATCGCCCTCTGGGGCGAACGAGGGGGGGTGCGTATCGCATTTGTCTTCGCGTTTATCCTGGCGCTGATTGCCATGGTGTTGCAGCAAAAACTGATAGAAGTTCGCAAGCTCAGGGGTTCCAGCGAAGATTGCGACATGGAGCCTCAGAAAAATCCCCTGAAGCTGCTCAAGCGAATGTCGCCGTTCCTAAAAAGACTTCTGGTGGCCGATATCCTGGTACGTTTCTGCGAGCAGATTCCCTATGCGTTTGTGGTCATCTGGTGCATGAAGGTCATTGCCCAGCCAGTTACGGCTGTTAAGTTCGGTTTTTTGACAGCCATTGAAATGACCACCGCCATGCTGATTTATATTCCCGTGGCCTATCTGGTCGACCGCAGCACGAAAAAGCCTTTCGTGGTGATTACGTTTGCATTTTTCACCATGTTTCCCTTGGCCCTGATGTACAGCCACAATTTCAACTCACTGGTGCTGGCATTCATATTACGGGGGCTTAAGGAATTCGGTGAACCAACGCGCAAGGCGCTTATCATGGAGCTGGCACCTGCCGACTGCAAGGCGGGTATGTTCGGTTTGTATTATTTGTTGCGGGATGTGTGTGTATCGGTGGCCGCTTTCGGCGGGGCATTTCTGTGGCAGGTAAGCCCGCGAACCAATTTTTTTACAGCCTTTGTCTTCGGGGGTATCGGAACCCTGGCATTTGCCCTGACGGACAGCGATGTGATGCGATAAACAAAATACTTATATCTGTAACATTTTAGCCTTTTGAAAAACTCAGATTATGAATTGTACGGGACATTTTTTCAAACAGATAGGTTGATATTTATCTCCTTACGTTTGCTGGTTGAAAATGACATCTTCACTGATTTCCTGAACACACATACAGCCGCACAATCTCATGGCTGTCTCAAACTCTTTTCGCAAAATATCAAGCACCTGCCAGGCACCTTGCTCGCCCCTTACTGCAAGACCCCAGATGATAGGCCTTCCAACCCCAACGGCTCTGGCACCAGGTGCAATGTTATTTCATCGCCGGCACCGCTTGCATAATAATCATAGGCGACTTTAGATAATTTTTGACGAGCCGCAGCCTCGAAGTCGAAAATATTGACAAGCTTTTTTTGATTGATCACTTTTTGTCTCCTTTCCGCTGTGTGTCAAAGGTCATAACGGCCCAGCAAGTCCAGGTTAAATTCGGAACATGAACCGCAATGGTCGAAGGCATCACACCCTTCAAAATCCGGTTATCCGGCGAAAGTAAACGAGTTTTATTGCTTACCGAGAATTGCTGATCTTCCCTGCAAGCTTTTTCTTCCATAATATTTTATGGCATGATATAAGCGCAAATGCCATAATTTAATATATTATTGATCGTGTATCGCTTTGGCATGATTTCTGCTATATTGTTTAAGTTTGAGTTTGACTGATGAAAAAAAGGCAATCTTACCTGTGATTGTGACGGAACTTCCCTGGCCGCAGTATTTCAAAGTGTTGAAGTGCTACCATGATTTGAACCCTACGACAAAGCATTAATAAAGAAAAGGAGTGATCAGGTTGAACCGCATAAACAAAGGCGTGCAAAAGGCGTGCAACGACGATGGCACACGGTTTAAAAAGCCCTGGGAAGCAGTGAGCAATCAAGCGAGCCTTCAGCACCTCTCGCAGTCTGCTCTGCAGGAAAGCGAGGAACGCTACCGAAGTTTGGTGGAAAACAGCTTAAGCGCCATTATTGTTTATAAACAAGAAGAAATTCTATTCGCCAATCAGAAATTTTTCGATATTTTTGGATACGACCCACAGGAGCTGCCGCACCTAGTGGTCGATGACATACTTGCTCCCGAAGTTGTTGAAGATATCTCCGAACTTAGACGCCGCCGGCTTGCCGGGGAGATCGAACCGACCTCCACTTACGAAAGCAAAGGCAAGCGGAAAAACGGAGAGATCTTTGAGATGGAAATCTCTGTCTGCGTGGTATCCTTTCGGGGAGAGACCTGTTGCATGGCATCTCTTGCAGACATAAGCAAACGGAAACAGGCAGAAGAGGCCCTTCGAGAAAGCGAATCCAGATTCCGAAACCTTTTTGATCTATCCCCCCAGGCAATCGCCCTTACCGAACTTGAAACAGGGAAAATCATAGATGTCAACGACAAACTATGTGAACTTTCGAAATATTCAAAGGATGAGCTCATCGGGAGAACTACAACAGAATTAGGCCTTTATTCCGTAGAAGACAGGCAGCGTTTTATTGAAGCACTGAAGACTAAGGGTGAGCTTCACGGCCTGGAAATGGATTTTGTAATAAAGGACGGCTCAATAATCCATACGCTCCTGTTTTCGAAGATTATCAAGATTTCAGGCAACCCCCTGATTCTTACCATCATCTTCGATATGACGGATCGCAAACGGCTCGAAGGTCAGCTTCAACATGCTCAAAGAATGGAAGCAATCGGCACACTGGCAGGAGGAATTGCACATGACTTCAATAACCTTCTTATGGCAATCCAGGGAAATGCTTCATTGATTCTCTCGGATATGGACGATACCCATCCCTGGTATGAATATTTAAGGAATATCGAAAGACTTGTTAAAAGCGGCGCCAAACTCACAGGGCAGCTCCTTGGTTATGCCAGGAAGGGCAAGTATGAACTTAAACCCATCAATTTGAACCAGATCGTGAAAGAAACCGCCGATACGTTTGGCAGTGCCAGAAAAGAAATTACGATTCATAAACATCTGGCGCAGGATCTTTTCGCCGTTGAAGCCGATCAGGGGCAAATCGAGCAGGTTTTGTTAAACCTCTATGTCAATGCAGCCGATGCGATGCCCGCTGGTGGTGATTTTTTTATTACAACTGAAAACACCACCCACTGGCAAATGCAAAGCAAGGCCTATCGGGCAAAGCCTGGAAACTACGTTTTACTGAAAGTAGTCGACACCGGGGTGGGGATGGATAAAAAGACCGTGGATCGTATATTTGACCCCTTTTTTACAACCAAGCAAATGGGCAGAGGAACAGGACTTGGCTTGGCTTCGGTATATGGTATCGTTAAAGCTCACGGGGGATATATCGACGTTGAATCTGAAAGAAACCGCGGCACCACCTTTAGCATCTACCTTCCGGCCACCGAAAAAAAGGTTGAAAGATCCGTTGAGAGACCCAAGAAACACACCGAGGGAGCCGAAACCATTTTACTTGTAGATGATGAAGAAATGATTTTACAGGTTGGCACCATCATGCTCGAAAAACTGGGCTATTCTGTACTTGGAGCAAAGAGCGGTCAAGCGGCTCTTGATATTTACCGGGAAGAAAAGGACAGAATAGATCTTGTCATCCTGGATATGATCATGCCCAATATGGGTGGTGGAGATACCTACGACAGGCTTAAAGAAATTAACCCTGCAGTTAAGGTACTGCTGTCCAGCGGATACAGCATCGATGGTCAGGCAGAAGACATCCTTAACCGTGGCTGCAACGGATTCATCCAGAAGCCCTTTACTGTGGAACAACTTTCAATGAAGATCCGTGAAATTCTGGGAGAGCCGCTGAAATGACATTTCCACCTTCTTCGTGACAAACTGGTTCAATACAGCTTCAGTTTGGGAAAAAATTTATCAGATTGCACCTGCCGCGCTGCAAAGTGATTTATCGACTGTTGAAAGTATCTCCTTTTCCTTTTCAAGGGCCTCTTTCTCCAATGCTGCCACCTGAAAGAGCACATCCTTTAGAAAGCCTTCATCCCTTATAGCATTCAGGTTAACCTTCACATTGTACACAGCGGACAGCAGGGCCGATTTCGCAATGAGCGCCGCCACGGCAGCGTCGGTTACGGTATTTTTATTCCCTTTTTCAGCGGCCGTCCCGGCAAGGATCAAAACCTGAAGGGCGTCTTTTGCCACCTTCAAAGGCACGGATGTGGCCCTCATAAATGCCCTTTGGATCGCCTGGTTCCGTTTTTGCTTCTGCTTTTCGGTTTCTTTCGGAAGTTTGAATGCAGCTAGAACCTCCCCGTAAGCTTCCGAGTCTCGATCGATGTTCCGTACAAGTTCATCTCTCAGATGCCTTGACTGTTCTGCAAGTGATTTCATATCGGCCTCTGAAGACCTGTAGCCTGCTTTGCCGATGGTCAGGTTTGCGACCATCTCCGCAAGGCCTGCAGCGCAAGCGGCCGTAAGCGCCGCCACACTGCCTCCTCCGGGCGTCGCCGATCCGGCGGCTGTTTTTTCAAGGAACGCGGTTATGCTTAAATCAACTAGCAATGGATGATACCTCCCTGTTTTTTGTCGAATACCAGTTTTCCTTTTTTGATCACCTTTTCCACAACACTTACCCCGATATGATAGGCAAGGAAATGGTATGATGGATTCTCAAGCAGAATGATATCCGCCTGTTTTCCTGCATCGATACTGCCGATGATATCGGCTCTGTCCAGTGCGGCCGCTCCGTTGATGGTCAACGCGGTGATGGCTTCTTCCGGGGTAAGACTCATGTTAATGGTGGCCAGTGCGATCAAAAGGGGAATGGATTCCGAAAAACAACTGCCGGGATTAAAATCGGTAGCAAGCGCAAGGGCACAGCCCTGATCGATCATGTAACGGCCTCTTGCGTATGGTTTTCTCAGGCTGAAAGCGGTCAGCGGCAGCAGCGTGGCCACCACGCCCGCTTCGGCCATCTCCCGGACTGCTCTTGCCGAAGCGTATAACAGGTGATCAGCCGAAACTGCGCCAAGCTCAGCTGCCAGCTCACCACCACCTATATGTTCCATCTCGTCGGCGTGAAGTTTAAGTTTAAGTCCCATTCGTTTTGCACACTGCAGCAGCCTGGCGGATTGATCGGTAGAAAAAACCTTCTTTTCGCAAAACACGTCACAAAACTCCGCAAGGTTTTTATCGGCCACCTCAGGCATCAGCTCTTCGATTAGAAACGCAATAAATGCGTCACCATTGCCACTGTACTCGCCGGGAACGGCATGTGCTCCCAAAAACGTGTTTACGATATCAATCGGATGAGTGTTGTTCAGTTCCGTCATGATCTTAAGTTGCTTGATTTCAGTATCACGATCAAGCCCATATCCGCTCTTTCCCTCGATAGTTGTGACACCGTGGGACAGCATGGAATCCAGTCGTTTGGAACCAAGGCTCATCAATTGCTCTTCTGTGGCTTTTCGGGTGGCCGCCACTGTGTTAAGAATACCCCCGCCCCGTTTCATGATTTCCATATAATCCGCTCCGGCCAGCCGCATGGCAAACTCTTCTGCCCGATACCCTGCAAATATGAAATGCGTATGTGAATCCACAAATCCAGGTAAAACCGCCCGATCGCTGGCGTCAAGGATGCAAAATCCCCTTTGACGTAATATTGATTCATCCCGTTCCTTGAAAACCTCCTGGTTCTTACCAACAGCAGAGATTCGTCCATTTTCGATCATCACAGCTCCGTTGTGGATAACCCCAAGCTCGCCCATCTCTTTGCCTTTTTTGGCTGCAAACCCGCTTAAGGTTATCAACTGAGAGGCGTTTTTGATGAGCATATTGCCGTTCATATATTTTCCTTTTTTGGTGGCTGCAGGCACCGGTTCAGTCAAGCAACCGGGCTTCCAGAACCTGTTCCATTGAAAAATTTTCAATTCCCATATAATAGACGGCGGTATCGATGAGGGCTTCCATGGGGACAAGGCCGATGATTTCACTTCCCACAACGTTCACCCCGCAACGCCTGGCCTCGATTTTTATAAGCTCAAAGGCCCTGTAAAGAGCGGTTTGCGTATAATCGGTCATGTTCATGGAGACTTGAACAATATCCCGATCCTTTAGTTCGACCCCGATTGCTTTGCAATATCGCAACCCGCCGTCGATATGCCGAACGGTTTTTGCAATCGAATCGGCAATGTCCCGATTGTCCGTTCCCAGATTCACATTAAAGGCTACGAGAGGCTTTCTAGCTCCTACGGTTAAAGGCTACGAGAGGCTTTCTAGCTCCTACGGCCGTTACACCGGCGGTGGGGTGAATTTTTTTCGGACCGAAATCGGGGACCCAATCCGGTTGTTTCAGTTTTTCTGCCATTCCCTCAAACTGACCCTTGCGAATACTGGCTAAATTCCTTCGTTCAGCACGCGTGGCAGATTCTTCATACAGGAAAACAGGAAGCGAATAGGCCTCTGATACCTGTTCGGCCACTTCTATGGAGATTGAAACCGCCTCTTCCATGGTAATGTTCTTTACGGGTATAAGGGGAACAACATCAACAGCGCCCATCCTGGGGTGCTGGCCTCTGTGTTTTCGCATATCGATCAGTTTTATCGCGATCCCGATCGATTCGATAACC
>JAFDFZ010000233.1 GCA_019309565.1 Deltaproteobacteria bacterium | reverse complement strand
ACGGTCGAGGGTCTCGTCCGCAGTCTCAAAAGTGCCAAAAGGCGGAACGAGCACAACCCGATCAGGTGCCACATCAGGAGACCATTTCAGAAAATCAACATCAGCGAATTCCACGGAAGGGAAAAACATACCGAGTAGTTCTTGTGCAGAAGACCAGACAACCGGAAGAATCGCAGTACCTTTTTTAGATTTGCGCAAGGAAAGCAATTGGCTTCCTACGGACTGTGCCACCACAAGGGTGTTTGAACCGCGCAAGTCCTCGAACGCAAATGCAGTTGCGCAGGCAGCTGGAAGTCCTGCAATTGGCTTTCGGCCATCAGCAAGGGAACCAAGGTAATCGATCAATCCAGAAGCTTCCTCCCCAGTTTTCGGGGTTAGACGATAGCCTGCAAGAATAGCTGCCGCTGACAAAAAGTGTTCTGTGTTGCCAATTCTTATCTTCTCGTTGTTTGTTTCTTCCCAACCGAGTATGTCATCGCTTCCTGTCTTGCTGTTGTTATCAACAAGATGGGAGCCAAAAACCGATCCGCCAGATGCCTCGTCGGCGATTTTGGCAGCCAAAAGCCGTGCACCGATCTTAAGTGCCGCCTTCTTTGAAACACATGCCTTCCGAATAAGTTCTGATACGGCTTCGAAAACCACAGGCGGTGGAAATCTGTTTGGTTCAGCAACTGGCAAGGCCCGAAATCGAGAGAGGGCCTGGTTATTTGTGACTCGCCCGAAGATTTGAAACCAGGGCTGAGTATCGAGAAGCACAAAGGACACACCTTTATCTGCCAGGAGATTGAGGTATCGAGCAGAAATCCCGCCACGTTTAGGGCGGACAACAACCCCCCGGTCATTGCCAAGAAGGAATTCCGCCCGGATTGCAAGACGTCCAACACTGACATCGGTCAGCGTTTTCACCTGTAATCCTAAGCTGTTTAAGTAAATTGTAGCGTCCATCGCACTCCTTGTGTCACGCGTTCACATTCTCATTATGATTTAATATACGGAAAGGCGAGGATCATATCAATAGTTTTTTCACACAATCACCGTCCCAATAGTAATGGGCGGTGAAGCTTTCCCGTTAACATCGTTCTTCCGGCCAAACTTCACTGCCCGATGGATTCTGGTCTATGCGAAGAGCCAGGGACAAACACACAGCCGGGCTCTTCAAAACCTTTTACAGGAACGTAGAGAGGGCTGGTGAGATTCTGGGACATTGCATAGACTTGAGGCTGAGAGCTGCAGGCCACACAGAAGGGTTTTTAGTGCTGCCGGAAAAGATTTAAAAACGCAAAGATCACCGAGTCAACAGGTGCGCTTCCTTGGCCTTTAATCCGGTTCACATGAAAAAGAACTCTGACTCTATTCTTTTTGTTGCTGATAAATGCGAACGGAAAAGCTTAGAGTCTTAATCTAAACGGAAATACCTTCCTTAAAAAATCCTTTCATTGACTAAATCTTAAGGTTATGAAAATATTCCATGATAGGAATGGAGTTGTCCAATGAAAACCAAACATCAAATAATATTTAAAAATTCAAGCAACCTAGAAGATATTCCCCCGGAAAGCATAGATCTTGTTGTTACATCCCCGCCCTATCCCATGATCGAAATGTGGGATGGAGTGTTTTCAGATCAAAACCCGGCCATCGCTGAAGCCTTTAAAAATAAAAATGGAATGAAGGCATTTGAATTGATGCATCAGGTACTGAATCCAATCTGGAATGAATTGTATCGAATCCTTAAGAAGGGTGCCATAGCCTGCATAAATATTGGCGATGCAACACGAACGATAGATGGCAATTTTACTCTTTATCAGAATCATACACGAATCATGTCTCATCTAATGAAACTGGGATTCAATCCGCTGCCGGCGATTCTGTGGCGTAAACAGACAAATGCACCAAACAAATTTATGGGATCCGGCATGCTGCCACCGGGGGCATATGTGACGCTTGAACATGAATATATCCTGGTTGTAAGAAAGGGAGAAAAAAGAGAATTTAAAACGATCCATGAAAAGCAATTAAGGCGGGAGAGCGCGTTTTTCTGGGAAGAAAGAAACCTCTGGTATTCTGATGTATGGATGGATCTTAAAGGAACATCACAGAATCTATTCGACGATTCTTTGCGGAAAAGAAGTGCTGCTTATCCTTTTGAGCTGGCATACCGGCTGATCAACATGTTCTCCATTAAGGAGGATGTGGTATTGGATCCGTTTTTAGGAATTGGAACCACTATGTATGCCGCCATGGCGTGCGGGCGAAACAGCATTGGAATCGAGATCGATAAGAATTTTAAAAAACCGATACTCTCTAAAATCGACTGGATTGTGGATTATTCCAACCAACGTATTGGTACCAGAATAGAAAAGCATTTAGATTTTGTGGAAAATTTCCATAAAACGAGAGGCGGATTTAAATATCTAAATAAGCATTACAGATTTCCGGTAATGACAACTCAAGAAACCGATTTGATTTTTAACCAATTGTCAAACGTCAAAATCCAAAATCAAGCAAACATTGAGGTGGATTATTCTGATAAGCCTCAACCAGAGTTTTGCAGAGACTGGGCAGAATATTTGTTATCCAAAAAGGTAAATCCGAAATCTAAGAAAAGACGGACCCAGCTCAAGCTTCTGGGTTAGATGCGAGAATTCAATTAAAAATCAAAAGTGATTTTAATTCCGTCTTTCTTCCTTTCTTTTTTTCGTAATATATCAATTTTCCATGAAGGTTCTCACCATACATATTTTTAGTTTTATATGTTATCGGTTTGATTGAAACTGGAACTGTCCCGATATATCCATCTATTCCTAAAGATTCATTATCTGACGTCGCTAATTTATATCTCTTACCTTTAATGTTAGCCACTCTTTTCATGTATCTTTTTGGAATCCGTGTTTATTTTACCAACCAACGGATCGTATTGATTGTATAAAGGTTTGTGCTAGGATATCAGTCAGCATCTGTTACACCCTTTAATGGGCGACGCCATTACAGTCACTATATGGCAGGGATGAACCTTCATGGCCCAGTGGTCAGCTATTGGGCATTTTTTATGAGGAAAAACGAACTGAGGATCTGATTCATCTAACGGTTTGAACTTTTAAATGAATCCCTTCATGTTGCTGAAGATAGGCTATGATTTCAAAAAGATTGCGAGCTGGCGCATTCAGCCTATTAAACCATACGGCGTAAGGACTGCGACCTTCGCGGTCAATATATTCCCTGATTGTGATTATATGCTAAATAAGTAACACATATGTTACTATTAGTCGAAAATATAATTTTAGCTATCAAAGAGGGCCACAGGGATCGATCATGTATTTCAAAATAGCCATGCGACTAAGCCCTTTTTACCCCCGCATGGTACCTTTATATCATCTGGGGTTGCCCCTAATCTCACCGGGCAGTCCGAGGAAGCGATCAGGGTTTTGGAAAAAAGGATTAAGCGAATTTTTCTAAAATGCGGCGGTATAGTTTGTAATTGGCAAATGGAATGTAGCTGCGTGGTCTGTCATCGAGGCAGGGAAGGTAGCGGCCGCTTTCAAGCAGTGCAGGCACGATGTCTTCCACCGCTTTTCTTACGGCTGATTCATCACCTGCCAGCGCACCTGCATCGATTCCGCCGATCAGCGCCACACTGTTCCCGAATCGTTGACGAAGCCGGGTGTATTCCATGTCGGCGCTGCGGATGTTGCTTATCCACAGGCCGTTTATTCCGGCATCGATAAGACTGTCTAATAGCGGTGAAAGATTTCCTCCCGTTGAGCAGAGAAAACGCAGCGGCACTTTGTATTTATCCAGTATCGAGATGACTTTCCTGTAACCCGGAACGGCGAAGCGCACAAACATCCCGGGGGATATGACGGGTCCCGTGTTGGGGGGATATGACGGGTCCCGTGTTGGCTGCAATGGGTTCATAAAATGTTGCGTAGTCCACCGACACCTTTGAAAGCACCCGCTCAAGACAAATACAGTAAAAATCCGTGGTGCGCTCGACAAGCTCCTCCACCACCCGGGGTTTTTCGATAAGGGCGACAGAGGCGGATTCAAACGATGCCCAATCCCCTACCCCCAGCATCTGCAGCAGGCCCCCTGCCCATGCATCCACATACAGGATGCGGCCCTGCTCGCGAAGCCGTTTGGCCCGTTTTATGAAATTTCTTGCATAACGGCTCTTCTGGTCGGGGTTGTAATGCCGTTTGAAAGAAAGCGGATTATCTAAAAGGTCCGGGGCTTTTCGGTAAAATGGATAGCTTCGCAGCATAAGCCCAACAGAGTGATGTGTTTCAAGATGAAAATACTTTGAAAAGGATTTCCATCGGGGAAACCCTTCCCGGTGCCATCGCTTAAGGGCATCTGGAGCAGGCTCAAGATCAAAAAATGGAAACCGATCGGCCCCACAGCCGGTTAACGTGTCTAAAAAACGCTGTCTTTCATTGACACCTTGCACCCAGAGCCTCGATTCTTATCTCAAGATCATCTTGGGGGCAATGAATTGTGAATTAAGTAATATGGCTATTCACAATTGAAGCTTTGCCCGTAATTCCATCGCAGGTTTTGAAGCAAAATAGAACCTCCTCTTGCGGGCTTGCAGGGATCTTCGTCAGTGAAGCTCGATTCCACCGTCTATGTTTATTGCCTGGCCGGTTACGTTTTCAGCAGTTGCAAGGTATACGGCAAGTTTTCCGATGTCTTCCGGGGTCTGGGGGCGGCCGAGCGGAATTCGTGTCTTAATGGCGC
Organism: Deltaproteobacteria bacterium; assembly: GCA_019309565.1. GTDB lineage: Bacteria > Desulfobacterota > Desulfobacteria > Desulfobacterales > SURF-15 > JAFDFZ01. Next base: position 573 of record JAFDFZ010000233.1, on the reverse strand, counting down.
GCTGCCATGATTCTTCTCTGGATTCTCCTTTCTCCTTCCGTTTTTCCGCAAGATACTCCCACATCTGAGTGCGCACAATTCCAGGGCAGATCGCGTTTACCCTTATATTATCCGCTGCAACCTCCTTTGCAAGAGAATTCGTAAAACCCACCACTGCAAACTTAGAAGCACAGTAGTGCCCAATGCCTGGGTATCCGTTCTTCCCTGCCACAGATGCTATGTTTATTAAAAGAAATACTCCTTTCACATTAACTGCGAAAGTAAGATCCCAGGCCTCCTCGGTAAGCTCTTCTATGCTGGAAAAACTTACAACCCCTGCGTTACATACAAGAATGTCAAGACCCCCCAGCTTACGGACGGTCTCATCTATCATATTTTGAACATCTTTTTTACTGGTAACATCAGCCTGGATGGATAGGGCACGCCGACCCATTTCGGAAATCTCGGCTACACTTGTCTGAAGGGACGATAAACCGCCCAAATCTGTCGTACCATAATGCTGGATAGGGCTTGATATCTTTTCAATATCCGCAACAGCTATATCCGCGCCTGCTTCAGCCAGTGAAACCGCGA
>JAFDFZ010000232.1 GCA_019309565.1 Deltaproteobacteria bacterium | reverse complement strand
CATCGAACATGGTGCAAGTATCAAATTTGTTGAAAAAATATGCACTATTCGATTAAATGATAATTATCCGTTTAAGTCAGAAATAGAGCGGATCCTAAACGATTTAAGAACCCTTATAATATCTAACGAATTTATAAATAACTATATGAATTTAAAATAAATATATAAAGTGCACTTAATGAAACATTTCCGTTAACAAGTTCTCACCTCGTCCTATCGCACGGCTGACTGATGATTGACCCGGCCTAAGTATCTGGGGGCTCTGACTTCCGCTCAAACCTAATTGCCGGATTGCCCAGTTACATAATACACTGCGAGCCATGACCCTCTGCCGCTGTCTGCTTGGCCTTATGATATCCTGTTTGCTCAATGAAAACAAATCCGACACACGCTCAATTACCTTTTCAATAAGCAAACAGGCGGTTGTTTCGACAATTTTTTGACCAGCCCGGGCGTTCCTTTGATGAACGATCATGGGAAGTCGGACAACCCCATAGTACAGGGTAAGTTGCCGAACAAGGCTGAGATGGCTGCGGAGGCAATGGAGGAAAGGGGGTTAGCCAAGGGGAATCGGTTTGAGCAAAACGCGCTCCGGACTCAGGGCCGGGCAGGCGTGCGAAGTGCGCTCGGACGGATACGCCAAGCAGCGCAGAAAGCGTTTTGACGTTATTACCTGAGGTAAGAGCCCGGTGCGTTAATAGCTCATGCCGGGATCTGTGCGGGGGGTGCCTGGCAACCAGCAGTTACTGTTTACGATGCTTTTCAAGTAATTCGGAAGTATTACGGCCCGACTTAACAATACTGGCCAGAAAAGTTCTTTTGTCTAAATTTCTGTATTCTTCTTCTGTAAACGGTAACGCTTCAATTAAACTGTTATAGGATGCGGCAATTTTGGAAAGATATTGCATACTTTCTATCTTTGGTTTGCCCTTAAACCAATCTGAAATCACAGCCAAGTCTATGTCACTATATTCTTTGGGGTTTCCTTGCGCGTAAGAACCAAACAAAATGATCTCCTTGATGGGAATCTCACGCCTGAGCACTGCAACAAAGCCCTCTATGATCTTTGCTACCTGATCTTCTGATAAAGCCATTTATGAATCTCCACTGTCTTTTTGTAAACCTGCTGTGCTTTTTGTGGCTATCCAATGTTCAACAATCTTGTCCATCACCACTCCAATTGGAACTAGTCATTGTGCGGAATCAACATATTGCATAAAATTACGGACAAACGCCTCCGGATAAGGTATATAGGCAGCTATATGATATTTTATCCCCGGAGGTAACGGTGTTAAATTTATCCCAAGTCCTTGTCCGGCCGGTTCGTGCGATAGAAGAGCAGCGGTTTCAACAACTGATGCAGCAGCATCATTAAATCCCAAGGGATACGCAGTGTGGCACAAAAATGCGATAGCTGATCCTCAATGTACGCTCGGTCTTTGACTATCTGCGCATTACTGAAAACTCCCACGTACGGGCCTCTAAAAGTTAGAACAAATTTACCGCGCTGTAAACTATCATCGCCTTATCCAGTTTTACAGTTTCGCAACGAAGGTTTTTCAATAAATTGGTTCGTGTGAGGCCTTGCCCCTGAATACATAATAGCAGAAACCGGTGTAAGCAAGAACCACCGGTAGCATGACCGCCGTGCCGATCAGCAGTAAAGACTGGGAGGCAGGGGCGGCGGCGGCTTCACGGAATGTAATCTCATACGGAACGATATATGGCCAAAGACTGATACCAAGACCGATGTAATTCATGAGAAATATTCCAACACTGAGCAGAAACGGCCTTGATTCCCTTTCCGCATGTAAATCACGCCATAATAACCAAAAGATGGCTACCGAAAGCAATGGCATGGGTAAGAGCAAAAAGAAGTTTGGCAGGCTAAACCACAGTGCTTTGACTCCCTCGTTAATAAACGGCATGCTTAGGCTGACGATTGCCATAAAAAGCCCGACAAAGCCCATAACATAGCCTGCACATTTTCGTGCCCAGTCCTGAGTCTGGTCTTCGGTTTTCATGATCAACCAGGTAGAGCCAAGCAAACCATAACCGAACACCAGCGCCACACCGGTCATCATGCTGAAGCCGTTTAACCAGTCAAATCCGTTGCCTGCAAAACCCCGACCTTCAACAGCCACCCCCTGAACATATGCGCCCAGGAAGGCACCCTGCATGAAGGCTGCGATAAGAGAGCCGTAATGAAAGGCATAATCCCAGATTCTGCGCGATTTACCTTCCGCCTTGAACCGGAATTCGAACGCTACACCCCTGAAAATGAGTCCAAGCAGCATGAGGATGACGGGAATATAGAAAGCCGGCATCAACACGGCATATGCCAGGGGAAAAGCCGCAAACAGACCTCCGCCGGCAAGCACCAGCCATGTCTCATTGCCGTCCCAAAAGGGAGCAATAGAGTTCATCATGCGATCCCGGCATTTATTGGATGGGGCAAATGGAAACAAAATCCCAACACCTAAATCAAACCCATCCAGCAACACATAGAGAAAGATCGCGGTTGCGATCAAACCGTACCAGATAAGCGGCAAGTCCAGGAAACTATCGAAACTAAACATGGTTTCCTCCGCTGTCCCTTACAAGATCGGTGACGATAGGTGGTTTTGACACACCGTGGGTTCCGTAAGCACTCTCAGGGCTTTCGGGACCCTTTACGATCAGCCGGATGATGTAGTAACTGCCGGCACCGAATATAAACAGATAGGTAAAAATGAAAGCAAGTAAAGATAAGGCAATATGTGAGCCGGCAACCGGGGATACGGCATCGGCTGTGCGCATCACACCGAATACAATATATGGTTGCCTGCCGATTTCGGTAACAAACCATCCGGCCATAACGGCAATGAACCCCGATGGCGTCATGGCCATGCACCACCAATGAAACCACCGGCAGTCGAACATTCTTTTCCGGAAATGCAGAACAGCGGCCATCACACCGGTTAGCACCATCACGACCCCGATTCCCACCATGAAGCGAAACGACCAAAACACCCAGGCAACGGGCGGGCGTTCTTCCTTTGGCCATTGCTTTAGGCCCTTTACCTCGCCATCTGTGCTGTGGGTTAAAATCAGGCTAGATAATTTTGGAATTTCAACCGTAAATTTCGTCATCTCTTTTTCTTGATCCGGCCATCCAAACAGCTTCAACGGAGCGCCCTTTTGGGTTTTCCACAGGCCCTCTATTGCAGCCACCTTTACGGGCTGGTGTTTAAGTGTATTCAATCCATGCAAATCACCGATTATCGGTTGCAGGGGGGCTACAAATACCGCCATCAGCATGGCCATTGCCAGCATTATACGGGCATGGGCCACATGCTGTCCACGCCGCAGGTAGTAAGCGCCAATGCCGCCAACCACAAAGGCTGTGGTCAGGTAAGCGCCGATGACCATGTGCAAAAACCTGTAAGGAAAAGATGGATTAAAGATGACCTTAAACCAATCGGTCGGATAAAAGATCCCATTCTCCCCGATACGAAAACCCTGAGGTGTTTGCATCCAGCTGTTTGCAGACAGTATCCAGAATGAAGAAATCAGTGTTCCGGTAGCAACAATCACCGTGGCTGCAAAATGCATCCGGCTGCTGACACGGTTCCAGCCGAACAGCATGATACCAAGAAACGATGCTTCCAGGAAAAAGGCCGTAAACACCTCAAAGCCAAGAAGCGGTCCGATAACGTTGCCGACCCTGTCTGAAAATACCGACCAGTTCGTTCCGAACTGGTACGCCATGACAACGCCTGAAACCACTCCCATGCCGAACGTAACCGCAAATATTTTCACCCATAGCCGGTAAATTTCCCTGTAGGCTTCGTTGCCGGTTTTCAACCATAGCCACTCCAATACGGCCAACCAGCTTGCAAGCCCAATGGTAAACGCCGGAAACAGGATGTGAAATGTGATCGTAAAAGCGAACTGGATGCGTGCAAGCAAAACTGGATCAAGAT
>JAFDFZ010000231.1 GCA_019309565.1 Deltaproteobacteria bacterium | reverse complement strand
TTCCCAGTGGGCGAACAGTCACTGGCGGTATGAAGAAGATCGATTTGCACCCAAAACAGCCCGGCATACCTGTAGGTGGCTTGAAACCAATTACAAGACAGAGCATTTTTATCTGCATGTGGATTTCTTCGATCCGCATGAGCCATGGGATCCGCCCGAATACTTCGTGGCAAAATACGCCAACCCCTCTTACAGGGGAATTCCCATGATTCAGCCCAACTATGGGCTGGCATCGGTGTTTTCAGATCAAGAGATCCAAAACATGAAAGCCCACTACAAGGCTGAAGTGGAAATGGTCAGCAAATCGGTTGGGGCTGTTATCCGTAAGATGAAAGAAACAGGCATCTATGAGGATAGCCTGGTCATTTTTACAACAGATCATGGCATTTACATCGGAGAACACAACCGGACAGGAAAATCAAACCTCTCGTTTGAACGAGATCCCAGGGGCACATGGCCGCTTTACGAAGAGGTGACTCGAATTCCGCTTGCCCTCAAAATGCCCGGCCAGCAGCATAAAGGAAAGAGGGTTGGGGCTCTTGTCCAGCCTGTGGATATACTTCCAACGATACTGGAGCTTGCCGGCATCGATCCAAAAGCGAATCTTCCGGGGAAAAGTGTGCTGCCAGACCGCGAGCTTAGGGATCATCCGGGAATCAAATACGGCAGGGAGCAGGGACTCAACCCCTTTCATGGCAAGTCCTTGATGCCGTTGATTGAGGGCAACGAAGAGCACTGGCATCGAAAATACGCCTTCTCTACCCATGAGACCCTTTTACCCGACTCTGATGCAATGCTTTTTTGGACGACGATAACCGGAGAACAGTTTACGCTGGCACTTGGGGGATCCCCAGAGCATATGCCTGAAATGTACTACATAGAAGAGGATCCAAAACAGCAAATCAATGTTTATGAAAAAAACCGGGATATTGCAGCGGAAATGGCAAAAGAGCTGTTTCAATTTCTTAAATCCATTAGAACCGACAAAGAGAAAATCCAGGCGCTTAAAACCAGGTTGAAGTAGGGGGCGGGAAGGGAAGTCTTCTCGAAAAGCTTAAGATCGCACAATGTATTATCAACCAGCTAACGGCTTGGCTGTATTCTGATTCACTTATGGTTTTCATCAGTAAAGAAACGGGACCACGAGGCAGATATGGCACAGATTGTACTTGAGAATGTATCCAAATCCTTTGGAAATGTGAAGGCGGTAAAAAATTTTAGCCTTGAGATTAACGATAAGGAATTTCTTGTCCTGGTCGGTCCTTCAGGTTGTGGCAAATCTACTACATTGAGGATTATCGCAGGCCTGGAAGAGCCGGACAGCGGGAAAGTCTTCATCGGCGATCAGATGGTGAATCATCTGCCACCGAAAGATCGTAATATCTCGATGGTATTTCAGGATTATGCCCTGTTTCCTCACCTTTCCGTATACGATAACATTGGCTTTGGAATGAAGATTCGAAAATTCCCAAAACATGAAATAGAAAAGCGCGTCAAAGAAGCCGCTGCCATACTGGGAATCGGAGAACTGTTGGATCGCAAGCCCAAGGAGCTATCCGGTGGGCAGAGGCAACGGGTGGCGGTGGGAAGAGCGATCGTACGAAATCCATCTGTGTTCTTGTTCGATGAACCGTTAAGCAATCTTGATGCCAAACTCAGGGTCCAGATGAGGGGAGAACTATCACGGCTGCATGACCGATTGAAAACCACCATGATTTATGTCACCCATGACCAGGTGGAAGCCATGACCATGGGTACCAAAATCGTCATCATGCGAGAGGGGGTAATCGAGCAGGTAGGTCCTCCCATGGAGCTTTATGATCGACCGACCAATCAATTTGTGGCTGGCTTTATCGGAAGCCCTGCCATGAACTTTGTGCCCGCTTCCATCACCTTAAAAAATTCAAGCCTCTATATCGATGCCAAAAGCTTTCAACTATTGATCCCGCCCCATAAGGCAAAATATCTGAAGAATCATGTAGGCCAGGAAATCACCTTTGGAATACGGGCGGAAGATTTGCAGAACAAACCGTTTTCGCCGGATAATGTAAAAGGAACCTCCATTGAGGCTACAATCGAAGTTATCGAACCACTGGGATCCGAAATTCACCTTGAGGTTTCGGCCGGAGAGCATTTATTGGTTGCCCGGGTTGAGCCCCGTGCAAAGTTGAAACTGCATCAAACACTTAAGCTATATGTGAACATGGACATGATTCACGTTTTTGAAAAACTCCCCCCGTATTCAAGGATAAAAACAGAAGATTAAAAATGTTGATTGCCTCCTTTAAGCGAAGATCATCCTATGGCCATAAAGAGAAGGAAAACGGTATCGACACCAATCTTCGGAAAATACAGTTCCGAGTCTAATTCAGGGGAGATCCAGAAAAAGAGCGCTATGCCTATCAGACACCTCTTTCGAAAGATTCCAACCATGCTGTACTCTATCGATCGCCAGGGCAGGTTGATAGAAGTAACCGACCATTGGCTTAAGGTGATGGGGTACAAACGCAGCGAGGTGATAGGAAAAAAATCAACGGATTTTCTTACAGAAGAATCTCGACGACTTGCCGAGAAATATCGACTGCCGAAATTCTATAAACTGGGTTTTGCAAGGAATATTCCCTATCAGTTTGTAAAGAAAAACGGAGAGGTAATCGAAGTGCTCCTTTCAGCAGCCTCTGAAAGGGACGCTTCAGGAGGGGTGGTGCGTTCCTTTGCTGTTTTAAAAGATATTACAGAGGAGAAAAAAGCCCGGGAAGAACTCAGAAAAAGTGAAGCAACATTACAGGCGATTATGGATCAAATTCCAGGAATAGTATTTCAATATATTCTGAGCCCTGACGGTTCTTTCTCAATTCCGTTTATCAGCAATCTTGTCAATGAGTATTGGGGATACACCTCTGAGGAGATTATGGCGGCTCCTTCCTTTGTTTTCAAACCCGTCCATCCTGATGATCTTAATATGGCAAACTTGAAGATCACAGAACCTGCCCGGACATTGGAAGATCTTTCGGTTCAATTTCGAATCATTTGCCAGGATGATAGTATATCGCTGGGCTGTTCGATAAAGCCATGGGCTCTTAGTTTGCGAAAAGCGTGGGCGAGCTGATTGCTGCTATAGTTATCGGGCGTGAGTTGATGTGCTTTGAGGACGGCCTGATGAATGTGACCTGATGGATGTAAGCATAGCTGCAAGCGCTGAGTTGAAAGGAACTGTAAATCAGGACCTCCAGCAGGCGAATGATCCGAAGGTTCTCGATCCGGATTCCGGCCATACGTTGGCCCTTAAGGAGACGGAGTACATCCACATGCTCATGGGGCTTTAGAAATCATTTGAGAAGCACCTACCGGAGTCAGAGCGGAGTTGGCTCTCTGAACTCTGAACGCTGAACCCCTGAACACTTATACAACCTCACATGTCCAGACACCGCCAATATGAAAACGAAGTGGTCGAAATTTCAAATATGTTTGGATAGTTCTTGACATTTCGGTAAAATGGATGTCAATCAACATTTTCATGAGAAACCACTTACCTCTGGAGGGCTTAAATGATAGAATGGTGGAACAAGAAACAATGGCTGTTGGAAAACCGATTTGTACTTGGCACGTTTCTGCAGTTTTATGATACAGCCGGAGTTGAAATTCTGGCTGAGGCGGGATTTGATTTTGTAATTATCGACCTGGAACATGGCACTTATTCTGCAGAAACCTTGAAAACACTTATCATAACGGCACATCTAAAGAAAATCGTATCCATCGTTAGAGTAAAACAAAACTCCGGCCAGCTCATTATGGAGCCCCTTGATGCAGGTGCACTGGGGGTGCAAATTCCGTTTATCTGCAGCGCCATAGATGCCGAACATGCGCTTGACGCAGCAAAATACCATATCCATGCGGCAATCGGGGCATGAACCCGTATGTGCGGGCAACCGGATACAATGCAGAGACATTTCAGACCTATATCCGGTGGTCCAATGAAAACAGCATCGTAATCCTTCAGGTAGAAGGC
>JAFDFZ010000230.1 GCA_019309565.1 Deltaproteobacteria bacterium | reverse complement strand
AACAAGAAAATAAGCCATTTTAGGAAAATAGGCAAGTTTTATTTCACGGTCTGCTGCCAGGTCATCAGTTCACCTGCTTCTTTCTCGAGGCCCTGGGAGGTTCTACGTTCGCATAGATCTTCCCAAGTTCGGAGCGGGCACGTTTGTGCTGGCCCAGAGCCTCATAGACCAGGGCTCTCTCATACCGGAGAGCTTGCAGGAGATCATCAGAGCGGTCTTTTTTTCGGCGGAGAGCTCTGGTAAGGACATCACGCGCCGGCCAGTCTTAGCTCTTACCGATTTTGGGGGCCGTTTTTGGCAAAATTCCTTATGAACGAACGGGGACTCCTCTTTCGGATTCCTTTGGTGTCAATTCTCGCTTGCAATGTTATTTCTTTTTTTATGGACGTTATATATGAGTACAGGGGAAGTTTAGACCCCAAAAAACAAGTGAGCCTGCAATTTCAAAATAGACTTTTTCATCTACCACCATCGGGTCAAAAAATGAAAATGCCTCTCTCTTAAAATATCATAAATGTCATTTAGCTTGATTCATTTAATGTTTACGTTGATTCATTTTCCTTCTGGACATACCGTGTCCCACGTCCTTTCCCCAGCAAAGTTAAGAATCCAGAAGCCACCCAATCCTGCAAAAGGCGAGTCGCCTGCGCTCTTGATATGTTCAGAATCTGCCTAACATCTTCATTCTTCACATGGCCTTTCTGACGAAGAAGGCGCTTAATTTGAAGCAACTCTTTGGAAGGTTTTGGCATTCCTGATAATTTTTCCACATCGACCAGCTTGTAAACACGCCCCCCCTTTTTTTCCAATTGGACAATTCCCTTATGGATCAGGTCTTTAATGTCTCTCGATGCGTTATAAATCCCAACATCAACAAGCTTCTGATAGGCTCGGCTGGTGAATCTCCCAGCATGTGCATGAGCATAAGCAAGTAACCGTTTTTGGTTTGGATTCAAGCCCTGTCCTTCAAACTGTTTTAGCCACCGTAATGTTTCTGGTGAATAAACGGGGGTGTTACGTAGTATGACTGTGAATATGGCTCCTCCTTCCATCCGAAACTCAGGCGGTTTCAATCCTTCACGTTCCATCACCTCAAACATCCGGGGAACCCCTTCACCTAACTCTCGCATATACCCCATGTCGGTTAGCACCCGAACCATACGAGGGTTCCGTGAGGCATGAATTCGTTCCCGGCGTTCCAGACGCTGAATAGTTACTGGTTCGACCAACACCCCAGGGCTTCGCAATTCAAGACGGTCATCAAAGATCCACACCTCAATCGGTGTTCCTTTCAGCGCATAGTCGCGATGGGCCACCGCATTGATAATTGCTTCCTGCCAGGCAAAAGTGGGATATTCAAAACGCTCTTCAAAGAATAGATCCACCAGGCGTTGGCGTTCACGAATGTGAGGCCATATCGTCTTAAAAGTCTGATCAATCAATCTGAGAAGTGGCCCTTCGATCCGTTCACGTTTAATAACATTAAGTTTAGTTCCAAAGCGTCGTTCCATCCCCTCCCACTTCACAAAATCTATATAGCAGGCTGGATGCCAGCGCAGAGGGTCTTTTGCGAAAAGGAGAACTGCCGCCAGTGATAAAACCAAACGACCATTTCGCGGTTCAGCCAACCGGTAATGTTGAAGAAGCCTCGCATCAGAAAGTGCAAAACCTGTTTTCTCCCTCAGTTGATCGAAAAGATCCTTATCCAGCTCTTTAAGTGAGGCCTCCCCTATGAACTGTGCTTCGGTGACCCGCCGTCTTTTCCCTTCTTTCATTGCTGCAATATCTGAGGCAGGAAAAGGAAGGTTCTGATCACCAACACGAAGAAGATACCGCCCATCAGTCAATTGATGCACTTCCGGGCTCCAATCCACTTCGAACAACAGAACCTTGACATTGTCTACATCAACCCATTGGTGGTGGGTTTTGATCGGTGGCCGAATATTTCGCTCGGTAGCCCTCAAAATGACAAGTAAACGATCTTGTGGGTAACCGACTCCTGAAGGGGTACCATCATCCTCTATGCCGAGTGCTAGGGTTCCCCCATCGGCATTGGCCATGGCTGCAAGGGTGTCTGCAACATCACGTGCAACACTCCGTGCACTCCTGCGTTTTGGGCGCCTCCCTGAGCGGTCATAACAGGACTTCCGCTCAAAGAACTGCCCCTCCCTATGTGTTTTCAACCATTTCCAGCTCTGAACTTTCATGAATTCCTCAATTTGACAAAATTTTGGGAGCACAAATTGAAACATATTAGTACAAATATAGAAAAATCCTTAACCATCCGGGCTAACATTCCACTCTTCACACTAGGTTAAGAGTGGTAACAACAGAAAACTTATTCAACCAGGTCAACGACGTCCCCCCCAGATTTATGAAAAAGATGCCCGGTGCGGCGGTGTCGTTTGTTGAAATAACCCGCGTGTCCGGTCAACAAGCGTCTTATAGCTTGCGATGTGAACCCGTCCGGTTTTCAACAACGCTCGATTCCTCGAATGATGATGTGATGAAGTGCTCCTGGAGCATCTATTCGGGATCTTCGTGGCACAACATCCATATAGCATCCGGATGTTATATGGGAAACTGTAAATGTGTAAAATACCTCGAATATAACGGATATCACAGGAATTCAATATGATCAACCATGTCCTCGGAGGAAAGCACGGCTGTTAGCATCCTTAATTTCCGAATACATTCACCTACCGAGTAACGCTTCTGATGGCAGTAAATGATTCCCTGATGAGTCTTTCCCTCATCCACCCATCGGACCGCGATTTGCAGAAAATCCGTATCATGTGTGAAAATGGTTACTTTTTCTTTGTCAGCGTAGACCAGCTGTTCTTCATCGGTTAATCCCAGATTCCCAGCATCTCTTGCAGAAAAGGCGTCAACGCCTCTTCTTTTAAGACCCTCCGCTATGGCTACACTGACACTTTCGTCCGTATAGATTCTGATCTTGCCCATGGGCCTATGAGATTTTTGAGGGAGTTTTCTTTTTCAGCCGAGCGATAAACTCCTGGTCCTGCTCCGCCTTTTGATCAAGTTCGTCCCTGTTCTCGTAATAAAAGGATAGCGCGTCATGGACCTGGGGAAGAGTCAAGTGGGGGTGTGAACTGATAATTTCATCAGGTGAGTGACCAAGGATTTCATATTCGATAGCTATGTCGATAACACGGGTCCTGGTCCCTTCGATGATGGGGCTCCCACCGCATATGTCCTTGTTTTTCACGATAAAAGGGTGATTTGTGCTTTCTATCCTCAAGGCCTGTCGTGGCATCTTTCTTTCTCCGTGTTAAATTCTCTATTTTTTTAATTTTTATCATAACCAATTCCGGAAATCAAAGCATATTCAGCCCCCGGTACTTACTCAAAACCCGCTGTCCACATGATTTCCCATTGCTACAAGGCCTTCACAGCATAGCCTGGCAGTGGTGCCGGAGGTGATGCAGGGGAGCTTTACATATTTACAGTTCTCACTCTAAGAGCTTAAAACCATTGCTCTCTGCTATTTTCCCACCTCGGCTCACTGGTAGACTCACACTGGTTAATGAAAGGTTCAACCTTCTTGACAGCTCGGTTATGCTGATTCCAGGTTCTCTGACAGCCCAAAAGCAGAGTAGCAAACTTCGCGCAGTCACACGACTGCGGGTTTTTCCTGTGACAAAACGTGTTCTACAAAATCTCCATCCCCAAAAATCCGCTGCAGCACTGTTTTTTGTTGAAATAACCCGCGTGTCCTGTCAACAGGCGTCTCATAACGGTTGCGATGGGAACCCGGCCCGGTTTTCAACAACGCTTGATTCCTTGAACGATGACGTGATGAAGTGCTCCGGGAGCATCTATTCGGGATTTTCGTGGCATAACATAACATCCATATAGCATTCGAATGTTATATTAAAAACTGTAAATGTGTGGGGCGTCGGAGCAGCCGGCAAGGCTGCAATCCAGCTGGTGAAAGTCCAGCCGTATCAGTTGCTCGTGTCGGATACGTAGTGATGCCACATCTCGGGG
>JAFDFZ010000229.1 GCA_019309565.1 Deltaproteobacteria bacterium | reverse complement strand
CCGTTACGGCCATTTGATTAATAAGGCTGAATTGCAAAGCTAACAGCAACTAAACAGGTATAAAGGAAAATCATATGAAACAATTTTTGCTCAGGCAAATCAAAAAAAACCCGGCGCTAGCCATGGTTATTTGTTGCGCTGTTCCCGTTGGTGCAGTTCTGGGGCTTTCTTACTTCGGGGTGCTTGGTTCATGGGGATATTACGGGATCATGTTGCTCTGTCCGCTTTTACATCTGGTAATTTGTCGCATGGGGCATTCTTCCCATCATACAGCACAAAATCAATCAATCGCCCACAGTGAACCATCACCAAAAAACGAAACGGTAACCGGAAAAACCACATGACAGAGATCGGATTCTATTCATTATTCATCTCGCTGTTCATATCAGCATATTCAGCGATTACCGCCATCTCTGGTGCTAAAACGCAAAGAGGGGAGATGATAGCAAGTGCTGAAAATGCAGCTATTGCCGTTTTCGGCTTTCTCACCTTATCCGCCGCAGCGATGGTATATAGTTTGGTAACGCGCGATTTTCAGATCGAGTATGTATCAAAATATACCAGCCAGGGCCTTCCCATAGCATATACCATTGCCGCATTTTATGCCGGCCAGGAAGGCTCTTTGCTTTTCTGGGTCTGGGTTCTTTCCATATTCGGTATGATCGTAGTCTTTCAGAACAAAGAAAAAAACCGCCAGCTCATGCCCTAGTTATAATGGCAGTGGCCTTCTTTTTCCTGCTATTGGTTGTTTTCGTAGCCAACCCGTTTAAGACGCTCAACTATACCCCACAGGACGGCAGCGGGCTTAACCCCATGCTTCAAAACCCGGGCATGCTGTTTCATCCGCCGGCGCTTTTTCTGGGATATGTTGGTTTTACCGTACCCTTTGCGTTTTCCATTGCAGCGCTGATTACACGGCGGCTGGGTGATACCTGGATTCGTACCACTCGAAAGTGGACCCTGTTCTCATGGTTTTGCCTTACAGCCGGAAACCTGCTTGGAATGCAGTGGGCCTATGTGGAATTGGGCTGGGGAGGTTACTGGGCCTGGGATCCGGTTGAAAACGCCTCTTTCATGCCATGGCTGACCGCAACAGCTTACCTGCATTCGGTGATGATTCAGGAAAAAAGAGACATGTTAAAGGTCTGGAATATCGTTTTGATTCTTTCCACCTTTCTTTTGACGATTTTCGGAACCTTTATCACCAGAAGCGGAATTATCGCCTCTGTCCACAGCTTCGTGCAATCTTCTCTGGGATGGGTTTTCCTGCTGTTCCTGGCAGTCGTGCTGGCGGTATCTCTGGTGCTGCTCATCTATCGGCTTCCTGAATTGAAAAGCAAAAACCAGCTTGACTCCTTAGTCTCAAGAGAGAGCAGCTTTCTGTACAACAATCTGCTGCTGGTTGGAATCGCTTTTGCCGTCTTCTGGGGCACGCTGTTTCCGATCATCTCAGAAGCAGTTCGGGGGGTTAAAATCACTGTCGGCCCTCCCTATTTCAATGCGGTGATAACCCCTATCGCACTTGCCTTGCTTCTGTTGACGGGTATATGCCCCCTGATTGCATGGCGAAGAACATCGCTGAAAAAAGCCGCAAGGAAATTCCTCTACCCCACGGCACTGTCTTTTGTCGGAGCCCTTGTTTTGTTGTGGTCAGGAATTCATTCACCGATGGTATTGATCTTGTACATGCTGTGTATTTTCGTTTTTGTAACACTGATTATGGAATTTGCAAACGGTACCAGAACCCGGCATGCTATGTTAAACGAAGGGTATCTTGAAGCCTTTTGGAACCTGGTGACCCGAAACAAACGAAGGTACGGCGGTTATATTGTCCATGCAGGAATGGTGATGGCATTTGCCGCAATCGGCGGCAGCGCCTTCAACATGGAGGCTCAGGTGACGATGAAGAAGGGAGAATCGTTTCGCATCAAAGAATATACTCTGCGATATGACGGGCTGTCTACCTATCCCACAGCCAATAAGCAGGTTATTGCCGCGACATTGACTTTGTTCAACCAGGGTCATGAAAAAGGTATCTTGGTTCCAGAAAAGCGTCTGTACAAAGGTCAGCAACAACCCACCACCGATGTGGCCATTTACTCCACCCTAAAGGAAGACCTGTACGTGATCCTGGCAGGACATGACAGGGATACAGCTACGTTTAAGATACTTGTCAATCCACTTGTATCATGGCTCTGGGTCGGGGGTGTAGTAATGGCTTTGGGTACAGTGGTTGTAATGTTGCCGCAGCAGAGGCAACCGGTGAAAGTCAGGCTCTATGAGCAGGCTGCAGAGGAAGCATGATGTTAACCCAAAAGATAAAAAGCTTGAGCATATCCATCTTCGCAATGTTATTTGTTTTCTCCATATCCGAAGCATTTTCGATAACCACTTCAGAGATAACACAACAACTGGCCTGTACCTGTGGCTGCAACATGGTGGTGAGTGCATGCGAAGGCACCATGGAATGTACAGCGGCAAAAAACATTACAGACAAGGCCGCTGAGCTGATAAAGAAGGGACAGAACAGGGATGAGATAATTCAACACTTCGTTAGAACCTATGGAGAGAGGATTTTGGCCGCCCCCACCCGTAAAGGTTTTAACCTTACTGCATGGATTCTTCCCTTTCTTGCAATCCTGCTGGCAGCAGGCGGTATATATGTCTTTCTGGATTGCTGCATGTCCTCGAAAAAAGAGGGTTCTTATAAGCCTACTGCCGGAAACAACAAACACTCGGAAGAGGACAAGAAATACCTGCAGCAATTCGAAAAAGAACTAAAGGCATTTGATCTGTAAAGGAGGTCGAGCATGCTGGAATATGTTTTGATCATCGCTCTGATTTTTGCTGCCGGGTATTGGATTATCAACCCTCTACTTAAACCAGGGCAGTTTAATTACATTTTTGATCACCAGTTTGATCACCAGGCCGATGATATGGTCAAACAACTGGAACAACGAAAAGAAACGGCTTATGCAACCATCAGGGAACTGGAGTTTGACCTGAACATGGGAAAGCTCTCCGAGGAAGACTACCGCATTTTGCGCGAGCAGTACAAGCTTGATGCGATTCGACGTTTGAAAGAAATTGACACCCTGCGGATGAATCAAAAAATTACCGAAAATCTATCCGAAGAAGATCTGGAAAAAGAAATCGAACGGGAAGTCGCCTCTTTGCGCAAAAATCGTACAACTCGAAATGGCAGTATTTTTTGCGTGAAATGCGGCACCGAAATATCTTTCCAGGGTAGATTTTGCCACAACTGCGGTGCGAGGTTGAAGGCAGTGTGAAAGAGGAAAGCGGATGAAGCGGTTTCTTTTAAAAATACGGTTGTTACCATCTGTTCTGATTATAGTTCATTTGCTCATGATCAGCGCTGTTGCAGAAGATAGACCTCTGGGCCTGATCAAGGGAAGAGTTTTGAATAAAACTTTGCAAAACAAAGCCGTAGAGGGTCTTAAAGTCGAATTGCTCGAATACGGCAAAGAAGATACGCTATTAAGGAATTATCAAACCATCACCGGAGCCGACGGTGTTTTCCAGTTCAGAGATATACCGATTCACAAAACATCGACGTATTATATAACCACACAGTACAAAGATATCGAATACTTCAGTGATGCCATGCAGTTTAAAGAAGGCAATGCGCTTGCGTACGAACTGGCTGTTTACGAAACAACAGACCAAGGCTCCGATATTCACGTCAAAATGCACCATATCTTTATGGAACCGGTGGGCGGAGCGATCAGGATCAATGAGGCAGTTATCCTGGAAAATACCGGAAGGCGCGTCTTTGTAGGGATACGGAATGCGGCCCTTGAAAGAAGAGAAACCTTTCGCATCTCCTTGCCCGGAAAGGCGGCAAATCTTCAATACGGCGACAATCTGGCCCGGTTTGCGGTAACTACCGAAGAGGGTTTTATCGATACCTCGGAGATAAAACCGGGTGTAAAAAGAATTCTGTTTTCCTATACACTTATACCGGATTCTGCAGGCACAGATTATACATTTACAAAACGCCTGAGCCTGGAAACAGAAAGAATTCAGTTTATTTTTCCTGATCACAGGGCCATCCATGTAAACAGCAAACAGCTTAAGCTGAGCGGACCTGTAGAAATTTCAGGACGACCGTTTTATTACCTTTCGGCAACAGATCTGTCCAGAGGAACACAGGTTTCCGTTGAAATCGGTTTCTCTAAGGAAAAAGGCGTATTCAGATGGATCATCCCAGTGCTGGTCGTGCTTGTGATCGCAGCAGGGCTTGTGATTCCGTTGATGAAGAAAAAAAGTGCTGTTAAGGGCGAAGATAAATCCATATTGGATGATGTAAAGGCCGCTGGTGCATCAGATCAAAGAGATAGGCTGATTCATGCCATTGCCAGGCTGGACGATCTTTTTGAAAGCGGAAAAATCGAACCGGATGCTTATCACACACAGCGGGCTGAGCTTGTACAAAAGGCAAAAGCAGTATTCAAAAATACAGGGACATCCAAGGGAAGCGATTTTCCATGAAAAGAAAAAATCCTATCAGGTGAAAGACAAAAAATGAGAAAACAGCGGAAACTCAAACCAGTCATTATCTGTATCGCAGGTGTTTTGGTGATCGGCTACCTCGTATATGCCGGCATCAGGGATACCATGACATACTACTTGACGGTATCCGAGGTGTTAGCAAAAGCACCCGATTTTCAGGATGAACCGGTACGGGTGGGAGGCAGTGTTTC
>JAFDFZ010000228.1 GCA_019309565.1 Deltaproteobacteria bacterium | reverse complement strand
GGGCAGCAGATTATCGGAGATCGGGGAAATTGAAAAACAGATGCTGCACACCTGATCTTTGCTAAAACCTGTTTAAAAACAAAACAGCAACAAATAGAAAAATAGAACGGACGTCCAATTGTACGGTACCTCTCAACCGTCTTGTTCGGAAAGGCCAATTTAGGTGTAAATACAGTCAATTGGGAAATTCAGCAAGAACTTCTTTCAGTATTTCATCAAGCTCGCGAATATTCTCCAACACCTCATCTGGCGCCTTTCCCTGTTTACATATGTTTCTGATGATTAAAAGAAGTGGAGACATTCGATTTAGGTTTCGAACAGTCTCCCAGCTCATCGCTTCATCAATATGGAAAATCGCACGATCCCAACCTTCAAATCCTGCCGCTTTAACCACGGACTCTCTCAATAAACTCCATGATCCCTGAAGATCAGAAAGGATTGTCTTTTCATATCCTGTTGGTTCTTGAGTAAACGCCATAATCATCCTGTTTACATGCTGAACGACTGAATTCATTGCCGGCTATCTGCCGTCCGCTGGAATGACTTGTTAGGTGGCTTGTTGCTTTATCTGCGAGCGAACCGCACTCTCATTTCCGTCACTACTACAAACTGATCGGGCAGTCGGTCCGCATAGCTTTGGAGCAATCGCCGTAGGACCTCTATCTTCACAACTGTCCGCTCATCTTCAAGTCGTAGGAGAATGACACCCCGATGAGGACGCCCTTCCCGGTAAATCCTCTCCCCAAAGTCCTTGTCGTTTGTTGTCAGAATCCAGTTCTCCGCAAAGGCTTTCTGGATGATGGTCTCATCGTCTAGACCACGCGCTTCATCGTATACGGAGAAGACCTCATGTCCCTGCCCATGCAACCATTCTGCAACGGCAGGGCCTGTACACTCATCCACCAGAAAACGCATCTATTCCGGCTCCACTGCTAGGGGCATAAACACTGTGCTTTCCAGCGCTTTTGTAGCAAACAGAATACAGGCTTGAATGTCTTCTCGAGTGAGACCATTATACTCCTGAAGAATCTCTTCCACCGCCGCGCCATGTGCTAATAGATTCAGGATATATTCAACCGTCAGCCGTCTTCCACGAATGACAGGTTTCCCCACCATAACCTTGGGGTCAACGATAATCCGCTCAAGCAATTGTTCGTCCTTCATTCAACTTCCTCCCGTAATGCCGGTGTATGTCGCCTAACGAGCCTGTCGAAAAACCCCATTACAGGGTGTTATCCTTAGCTGCAAAGTTAGGAGTCATGAAAAGCGTGATTTAAACAAGAAGTAAATGTTTATCATTATCCTACAGCACAAATAACTACCATAACCACCGAAACTTCGTCAAATACAGATCGATTCTGTATATGACCCCCTATTATGTAGCCTCTATCGCATAGCTTTTCCCGAAATTTACGATCTTTTCAATATTGTGTACCAAACATTGTATGTTGACCTTGATATACACCCGCAAGGTGAATCGGTCCATTTTCTTGCATGAGCGAATATTGCCAAATACAGGTACAACAATACCAAGCCGCTTGCTGTATATTCGGCGACCTTCTTTCGTGTCGATCTTTTCCCTCATCTCATCTGTCAAGCTGCCAGGCCGTTTCCCATAAAACATATGAACCTGACGGGCAACCGTATCGGGTTTACGTAAACCCCGTAGTTGCATAGATCACATAGTAGAATTGTCATTTTGCCCTTTCAGAAACGGCATTTGTATGGGCATCCATAGATTTTCTGGAATCCACAATTAGAGAGATCCAGAAATCATATGGCAAAATGGCCCGTATGTATTATTTATAAAGCTGACGACTGCACCCTTTGTGCGTCCTACGGGACGTTGTTGACAAGCGTGACTAGCGCAAATCTTCCTTGTTCCTCATCATTATCTTTGAAATAGCCGATGTGTGCGTCCTACGGGACGTTGTTGACAAGCGTGACTAGCGCAAATCTTCCTTGTTCCTCATCATTATCTTTGAAATAGCCGATGTGGATACTCCCAGCCGGCGACCGGCCTCCGCTAAAGGCAGTCCCATTTTTTCCACCAAATCCATGGCCAATCGGCTCCTTATCCCAGGTAGCCGACCTCTTCGACTTCCACCTCTCAATTCTTCCACCTTTACACCTTCTTTGCGGCACATCTTAAGGATTGCTTTTTCAGCTTGAATCCGGCGTTCATCAATCGAAAGATGATATTTGATCTTCTCATCAGCCTCCTCAAGGATTCGCTCGACAAACTTATCACTACCCAATATCCTTTCATCACTTAGCACCTTCTCCTTGCTCTTTCTAAGCGATAAAACCTGGGACCATCCTCCTAATGTTCGAACCAGCCCTCCTCCCACCAGATCCTCTCGCCTACCTTCTACAATCCCTTTTTTCACATATTGACGGTAAACCCTTTTTGCCTCTTCTTCCTTTATGCCAAACCACCGTAAAACATAATCCCTATCCTGCCAGTCTCGCTTTTCCTTGCCCATGATGACGCTATGACCGCACCATGGATACTTATCAAGCCCAGAGAGGTTTTTCACAATTTTCGCACGCAATGGGTTCAGATGGATGTACCGAACCAGCTCCCGAAAATAGACATCTTCATCGCAGACAATGGATTTATATCGATTCTGAAATAGATGACCATGCCGCCTATGCCGGATATTGTAGGTTATGGCGTATCCTGTAAGAAAACGTCTCATGAAATACGATAGGCCTCGAATACCACTTTTTAAGAGGATATGAGCATGATTGGTCATCACCGACCAGGCATAGACCGATGTCCCAGTCTCCTTGGAAAGGTCTCCCATTCGTTGCAATAAACGGGCTCGATCGACCTTGTCATCTACGATGCGTCTCTTCTCTATTCCCCGTATAATGACATGATGCAATGTTCCGGGTGAATCCAACCTCGCTTGCCTTGGCATTTCTGTCAAACCTCAAGTTTTTTCTTCAAGATAGCTATTGCGATAAAATGATTATCTCACTTTGTCACGCTTGTCAACAACGTCCCCTATACACACTATACAGAGGATATTGCGGGTCTTATCGATGGCTTGCCGAAAAGGCTCAGCGGGCAAGGGGCCTGTTTTTCGATAGAAGACCTCGATAGCCGTGGCTTCGCGTTGGTCGATGGGAACAGAGCGTTGCAGTAGCCGGCTGAACTCACGAAAGACTTCCGGCAACCCGAAGCCGGGTTGCGCGTTGGGTCGGCTATGACCTCGCCACGGGTCGAGAAGCTTCTGCAGCTGTCCCGTGCCCCGTTTTTCGTTTGCCCTTTCATGATCAAATAGACGCTTTGTGGTGAAGGGTTGAAGCGGGACCTGATGTTGCTCATCGATGATCAGCGATGCCTCGTGTTGGTCCACTGGATCATAGCGAAAGTTACATCTTCGGCCTGCATAGCGGGAGGGGACGCGGAAA
Organism: Deltaproteobacteria bacterium; assembly: GCA_019309565.1. Classification (GTDB taxonomy): domain Bacteria; phylum Desulfobacterota; class Desulfobacteria; order Desulfobacterales; family SURF-15; genus JAFDFZ01. The sequence continues at coordinate 2,124 of JAFDFZ010000228.1, read as the reverse complement.
AGCCCATTGGGCAGAGCCACCTGTCCGGTGGTAGGGTGACTTTTGGCCCTGATAGTAACCTTAAATGCCTGGGCGAGCTCGGCTGCACCAACTCGTCGCGTTGAGATGCGTTGGGCCAGGGCTTGTTCCGGAGACATCTTTAGCTGGCGGTGGATGTGCCGGTTATAAACAAGCTGGATCGTTGCCTGAAGCAACGCCTCGAGGTGTTCAACGTCAACAACCTCTTGTTTAGGGATCTCATTGACAAACCATCTTTTCAGGGATCTGTGATACGCTTCGATCTTTCCCTGAGCCGATGGATTTCGAGACTTGACCCAGTTTCGATGCACACCCACTACGGCAAGGCCGGTGCGGAAGACCTTTGAGTCATAAGCCGAAGCACGGTCAAACTGCATGCGCAGAGCCATACCCCACTTGGATGCGGCCAAGCGAAAAACCCCAGGATGTAACGGCTGAAATCATCGAGAATCGAGAGCACGTGAACCCGGATCGTTTTACCGTTGATAAGGGTTACCGGAAATGGACCTTTGGCATCCAGCTGCCAGCTGTCGTGCGGCTGGCCGGTCTCGTACAGATCCCGCAGTTTTTTGTCCGTGCCCTTTTGGCGTCGCAAAATTCCCTGAAAGGCCGGATGTGCATGAAGGTCTCTGCTCAGGGTCGAGCGGCTGATGGATAGCGTTCCGAACTCGAGCTCAAGGTAGAGCATCAGCTGAGTCAAAGAGCGCTCGGGCTGTTCGTACAGAAGTCCCAAGGCGTAGTTCACCTGGATGGAGCGGTCGGATCGGGCCAGACCTTTGTCTTTTCTGGCCTTGGGCATAAGCCCCAAAAAACCCTTTTCGCAGTAGTTTTTGAGCCATCGAAGCAAAGTGCTTTTGCCGACCGGCCTGAGATCGGGTGAATCCGGCCATTGGACAGCACGTTTGGACCGGTCGCGTATAATGCGCCGTTTCTGCGCTCTGGTCAGCTTCGGGTCGAGCAGTGCAGAGATCATTTCGAATCGCCAGGTGGCGATCTCCCACGGATTGGACATGACAATTGCTCCTTTGTCGGAATTTGGAGCCATGATCGCACATCCGTCGAATCAATGTGTTCAATCGCCGTGCAGCAAATTCCGGTTCGGAACCCAAGGCCGCACGAATTGCCCCAGCCGACGATGAGACGGTTGAGCTCTACGAACTTTAAAGGGTTTTTGACATCGAGCATTGTGCCAATAATTTCAAGCCGTTTGCAGGCCTCAAGACGTTCCAGACGCCCCTGGCTGCGATAGCGTTTCGGGTTTATCCAAACCGGTATTGAATGCAATGACCTCATTTGTGAAAAACGAAGTTCCAACTCTGCCAGGATCCTGGTGGCAGGCACAGAAAAGGCCACTTCCCCTACCGTACGGCCCAGCCAGTAGGCCCCCAACCCCTCGGTCCACCCATGAAGTGTTGTGTGCTCAGGAGTGCGCTCACCGTAGAGCTGATCCCATGCCACCTGGCGCAACGAAAGGTCTCCCCCGTTGTAAAGGCTTACCGCAAGTTCGATCACCGGCAGTGAGTAGAGCTTGTATGGGAGAATGTCTGCTGGAAGGACTCGGTACCGGCATTTGCATATGGGACACCTACCCAGAGCGATCTTGACCGTACGTTCCACCACTGTGTCGATACCATATTCATCCTTTTCAAGGATGAACGCTGTCCTGGAAACGGTAGAGTTCGTCAGTTCAAGCGCTGTCGGTGGGTCCTGTGAGGAGCAATCGTGAGGGTACTTCGGGCATGTCGTTTCGCACAGGTAACTGTCAAGAAGCCCTTGCGAAAAAAGGGAAGCGTATGTATCATATGAGAGTGCTATGGTGATCGGGATGGGGCTCTCCATCTTGATTGCCAGAAGGGGGCAGTGTGATGCCCCCTTCATCCTAACAGACATTTCTGGGTCCCTATCTGAGGCTTGATTGAGTAGCCCCCTATATACTCCTTTTTTTATTGGTAAACAAATGGACCGGCATTTCCGTGAAAAAGGCTGAGGTGTGAGTTCTCCTCTATATTATTTTTCTAAATGAAAAAAACTGAAAAAAAGGAGGAACTGAGATATGTGTCTCAGAGAATGTGAGACGTGATGTCCGGAGTCCGTGAGATGCGACAG
>JAFDFZ010000227.1 GCA_019309565.1 Deltaproteobacteria bacterium | reverse complement strand
CGGCAATGAAGAATTGCTTTTAGAGTCGGTGGATATCGTCGAGCCCGAGAAAGACGGGAGCTTTCGGCTGAGAAGCATCTTCGGTGAGCAGAAAATCATCAAGGGTAAAATCAAATTGATGAATCTGGTCGAGCATAAGATTGTATTCGAACAATAGCGCTTTTTCTTGGAGAAGCTATTCTGAAAAAAACATCGCTGGCTGCCCTTAAACTTGAATTGTATTCAGCTTTCTTTACCGCTTACAACGCCGCCAGCAACCTTTCGTGGATATTGTCAAACCCGCCGTTTGACATGATCAAAATAAGATCCCCCGATCTTGCTTGGGTGATTAAAAAATCGATTATCGCATCGGTGTTAGAAAAATAATGGGCATCTTTACCGCGCTGATTTAAATCGTCTACAAGTTTTTGGGAAGAAAAGCGCTCCTCAGGCGGCACTTTAAAAAGCATCGGAGGTTCACGAACACAGATAAGATCGGCCCCCTCGAAGGATGCGGGGTAGATCTTCTGAAATACCTTGCGCATGCTCGCATGGGTTCTTGGCTCAAACACGGCTATAAGTCTGCCATTGGAAGTAAGTGGTTTTACGGCCCAAATGGTCTCTCTAACCGCAGTGGGGTGGTGAGCGAAGTCGTCCATCACGGTAATTCCCCTTTTCGTCCCTCTGATCTCCTGCCGCCGTTTTACACCCTGGAATGTTTCAATCGCCGCCCCTATTATTTTCCCTGGGATTTTTATCTGATCTGCCATGGCAATGGCCGACAGGGTGTTTAGAAGATTATGCTCGCCTAATAATGTTGTTTTGAATTGTCCGAATATCTTACCTTTTTTGAATGCTTCAAAAGACGTCCATGGTACGTGGATAGCGGTGTTGCTAAGTGTCCAAAAAGATGATTTCCCTTTTCCATATTTGATGACCCGGCACCGCTTGTTGGCTACAACGGCATCGATGGTTTTATCTCCATCATAAGCAAACAGGATGGAATCAGAAGATAATCTGGATAAAAACCCTTCAAACGCATCAATGACCTGGTTCATGTCTCTGTAAATATCGGCATGATCGTACTCAATGCTGGTTAACACTGTGATATGCGGATGATAATGCATCAACTTGGGAACCTTGTTGAAATAGGCCGTATCGTATTCATCACCTTCAATTACCAGGAACTGCCCGTTTCCAAGGCGGTAATTGCTTTGAAAATTGTTAAGGATTCCTCCGATAAAAAAAGACGGATCCAGACCGGCCTTATATAAAATCCAGGAGACCAAAGCGGCAGTGGTGGTTTTACCGTGAGTGCCGGAAACCAGAAGCGTCTGTTTTCCGCTTGCCACAAACCGATTAAGCGCCTGGGGCATGGAACAGTAGTATAATCCCATATCTTGCATCTTGACGGCTTCCGGATTGTTCTTAGTTACAGCATTGCCAACAACCACCAGATCAGGTCCATAGGCAAGGTTCTTTTCACTGAAACCCTCTGTGATCGAGATTCCCTTTTCTTTTAAGAATCGGCTCATTGGCGGGTATACTTTCTGATCCGATCCGGTGACTTCAAATCCCATCTCTTTAAGCATACAGGCAAGGGCTCCCATACCGGTTCCACAGACCGCGATCAGATGAATCCGCCGAACCCCGTCAGGAATCTTGTTTTTTTCAGGACCCATCATAATTCTCTAAACACCTTTTCTGCAGCGGCAACGGTGGTATCGATGTGCTCAGCCGTATGGGCCGAGGATACAAATAGTGCCTCAAACTGAGAGGGAGCCAGGTAAATTCCACTGTTCAGCATTTTTCGGTAATAGGAGGAAAACCTATCGAGATCACAGGTCTTGGCGTCATTGAAGTTTTTAACCGTTCTGTCGGTAAAAAAAAGACCTGCCATGGAACCCACTCGATCAACCGTTACTGAAATACCGGCCTGCCGGGCAGCCTTCGTCAGTCCATCAACCAGTTGAGCGGTGGTGTTTTCCAGGTTATCATAGAATCCCGGCCGTTTAATCTCCTTTAAAGTTGCTATTCCGGCAGCCATAGCAACCGGATTTCCTGAAAGCGTTCCTGCCTGGTAGACGGAACCCTGAGGTGCCACCTGTTCCATTATCTCTCTGCGACCCCCGTAAGCGCCAACTGGCATCCCGCCGCCGATGATCTTTCCCAGAGTCGTGATATCCGGTGAAATCCCATACAACTGCTGTGCCCCGCCATAGGCTACCCTAAACCCGGTCATGACTTCATCGAATATGAGAATACTACCATGGCGTTCTGTTTCCTCCCTCAAAGCTTCAAGAAATCCAGGCACAGGCGGAACAACCCCCATGTTGCCCGCAACAGGCTCCACTATAACACAGGCTATCTTTTCTCCGTCTCTTTCCATGACTTTTTTAAACCCCTCTACATCGTTATACGGCAGTGATAGTGTGTGGGTTACAAAAGACTTGGGCACTCCCGGGCTTCCAGGGATACTGAGCGTGGCAACACCGGATCCCGCTTCTACCAGAAGCGTATCTGCATGTCCGTGGTAGCATCCGTCAAACTTGACAACCGTATCCCGTCCCGTAACGCCGCGGGCAAGACGAATGGCGCTCATGGTGGCTTCTGTGCCCGAGTTGACCATTCGAACCATTTCCACCGAAGGAACCGCTTCAATCACCATGGCAGCAAGTTCGATTTCAAGATCGGTGGGAGCCCCGAAGCTGGTTCCTCGATTAAGCACGGATTCAATGGCTTCGATTACAGCCGGATGCCGGTGCCCGACTATCAAGGGCCCCCATGATCCCACATAGTCGATGTACCGGTTGCCGTCTGCATCGAATATGAAGCATCCATCGGCCCGGTCGATAAACACAGGATCGGCTCCAACGGACTTGCAGGCTCGAACCGGGCTGTTCACCCCCCCGGGTATCTTCTCAAGGGCACGCTTGTATAGTTTCAGTGACATGTTATGATTCAACATCTCCGATTTCCTTTCTTTTCATTTGATAATTTAACATATCATAATATAATTTAAACGTACCAGAGCCCTGCTGTTCGGTCAAGGAGGACATTGGAATATTCACCCCGTAAATGCAAAGCAAATCAAAAGGAGCAGTCATCAGGTACTGATAAATCATGCAGGGCATTTTGCTATATGATTTATGCAACTTACGGGACTCACTCTAATAGGATCGCAATGTGAGCGTAAGACATTCGACTCGTCAACTGGCCAAATATATTGAATACATGCTCGGCCGCCAACCGGATGAATTTGGATTGGTTCCCGATGAGCAAGGCTACATCAAACTAAAGGAACTGCTCAAAGCCATCTGGGAAGAGCATGGCTGGCGGTACGTCAAAAGATCCCATATCGATGATATCATCTATACTTTAAGCGATCCTCCTATTGAAATGCAAGATGAGCGTATACGGGCCATCAATAGAACTCATCTGCCGAAACCTGTGCAGATCGATCATCCGCCGAAACTGCTTTACACTTCTGTTCGCAGGAAAGCCTATCCGCATGTCCTGCAGCAGGGCATATATCCCATGGGGGGCTCACAGGTGATTATGTGCGCCTCGCGTTCAATGGCGGAACGAATGGGAAAACGTATCGATCCTTCGCCGGTGGTTTTGACCGTGCAGGTTGAAAAATCGATTAATCAAAACGTTGTTTTTTATCAGATGGGACGTTTCCTGTTTCTTGCCAAACAGGTTCCGCCGGGATGTTTCACCGGCCCTGCACTTCCACGGGAAAAGCCACAACAAAAACAGAAACCGTTGGTAACCGAAAGAGCCGTTCCGAGGCTGGCAGGTGGTTTTGAGCTTAATCTCGAAAACATTAAAACAAAACCCTATGGCAAAGGGAAAAAGAAAGAGATCGGCTGGAAGAGGGATAGGAAGAGAAGGCAGAAAGAAAAGAAAAAGGGGTGGTAGCGCTTGAAAAAAATTTGACAACCCTGATCAAAGCTGATACAAAGCTGATAGAGGACATATTCGTTTTTCCCCATCCGGGCCGTTAGCTCAACTAGGCAGAGCAACTGACTCTTAATCAGTAGGTTGAAGGTTCGATTCCTTCACGGCCCACCAATAAAATCAAGCATTTAGATAACTTAGCAAAAAATTCACTTTTTCGATTTTTCGGAATTTTTCGGAATTTTAGGTCATTTTGCGGTCAATTTGCGGTCAATTTGCGGTCAATTTTTTTACTAAATTTTTTATCCTGGGAGAAATGTGCAGATCAACGTTTATTTTTTCGGCATGATAATGACATGATAAGAACGGCAACTTTTTTTGAAATGAAAGGTACATTCTGTTGAAAAAGTAGTCACAAATAATAAGATCTTG
>JAFDFZ010000226.1 GCA_019309565.1 Deltaproteobacteria bacterium | reverse complement strand
TTCATTCGACCCCATCATATAAGACATTTCAAAGGATTAGAGGTGCTAAACTTGAGTAAATTTTTTAAGAAGGAGTAGAACATGCCCCGGAAAAAGATCGACGTTCCGAACAGAATCGACTATCTGTCCGTACTGGATGAAAATGGAAAGATTGATACAGCTGTTGAGCCCAAAATTGAAGATTCTTTTCTGCTCAAACTTTATCGGTTCATGCTTCTTGCACGAAGGTTCGATGAAAGACAGCTAAGCCTTCAACGACAGGGCAGAATAGGAACCTTCGCGCCCATTAAGGGACAGGAAGCCGCTCAGCTGGGAGCTGTAGCCGTGCTTCGCCCCTCGGATTGGATGGTGCCCTCTTTTCGGGAAACGGCTGCGGAGTTATGGCTGGGACGAACCATGGAAAGTGTTATTATCTACAACGCAGGCTTCAATGAGGGGGCTCGAATCGAGGAGGATCGAAACGATCTTCCAATTTCCATCCCCGTTGGCACTCAGGTTCTTCATGCCGCTGGATTGGGCTGGGCTATTAAGTACCGAAAGAAAGACGACGTAGTGATGACTTTTTTCGGAGATGGCGCCACCTCTGAAGGTGATTTTCACGAGGGATTAAATATGGCGGCCGTATTTGGGGTTCCGGTCATCTTTGTGTGCCAGAACAACCAATGGGCCATTTCAGTTCCTAGATCCAAACAGACCCGATCTGAAACTATCGCACAAAAGGCCGCGGCTTACGGAATGCCAGGCCTTCAAGTGGATGGAAACGATATTCTGGCGGTTTACACAGCGGCTCAAGAGGCCGTAAATCGGGCAAGAGCAGGTAAAGGCCCTACCCTTATCGAATGTGTTACGTATCGAGTAACGATGCACACAACGGCAGACGATCCAAAGAAGTATCGGCCGGAAGAAGAAGTGGAGATCTGGAAGAAACGCGACCCAATACTACGATTTCAGAAATACCTGACAAACAAGAACCTGCTTTCGGAGAGAAACCTGGAAGAATTTGAAACCGAAATTGAAGCCGAAGTGCAAGCGGCACTGGATCGTGCAGAAGAACAAATGAAATCAATGGGCGACCCTCTGGATATGTTCGAACATCTATATGCGGAGCTTCCAGCGCACTTGAAAAAACAAAGAGAAATTCTTGCGCAAGAATTATCGGAACGGCAAAAGGAGACCTCTCATGGCTAAACTAACCATGGTCCAGGCATTGAACCTGGCGATGCGTCAGGAAATGGAAAAGGATGATTCCATAATCATACTGGGCGAAGATGTGGGGGTCGATGGTGGTGTTTTCCGGGTCACCGACGGTTTGATAGAGCTTTTTGGAGATAAACGGGTACTGGATACACCGCTGGCCGAATCGGGTATCGTCGGCATGTCTATCGGAATGGCCGTATACGGGCTCAAGCCTGTGTGTGAAATTCAGTTCTCAGGATTTTCTTATCTGAATTTTCACCAAATCGAAAGCCATGCCTCACGCCTGCGCTGGAGGTCACAGGGCCGGTATCACGTTCCCATGGTATTACGCACACCATACGGCGGGGGGGTTCGGGCGCTGGAACACCACTCAGAGAGCAGGGAAGCATTTTGGGCACACATCCCGGGGGTTAAAATGGTGATACCATCGGGCCCCAGGAACGCCAGGGCCCTGTTGATAAGCGCCATTCGCGACCCCGACCCTGTCATCTTCTATGAAGCAAAGGCGCTGTATAGAGCCTTCAGGGAAGAGGTGCCGGAAGAAGAGGAAACAATGCCCTTAGGCAGGTCCCGACTTGTAAAAGAAGGCAAAGACCTGACCATGATATCCTATGGGGCGATGATGCGTCCTTCACTTGAAGCAGCGCTTGAGTTGAAAGAAAAGCATGGAATCGAAGCAGAAGTGATCGACCTGCTTACGATATCTCCGCTGGACGATGATCTGTTCGTCGAATCGGTTCGAAAGACGGGACATGCGGCAATAATACACGAAGCGCCGGGCAGTTTCGGTCCTGGGGCCGAAATAGTATCCCGCATCATGGAAAAGGCCTTTTTTTATCTCGAAGCCCCTATTTCCCGGATTACCGGATTTGATGTTATTATTCCATCCTTTAGCCGGGAAAAAAGCTATCTTCCCGATGTTCATAGAATCGTCCGGTCGGTCAGACAAATGTTAAATGTGTGAGACAAGGAGGTAGACGATGTCCAGATCCTTTAAGCTGCCGGATTTGGGAGAAGGGATTCATGAAGGGGAGGTACTTTCTGTATTGGTTTTGGTAGGTGATCAGGTAAAGGAGGGAGACCCCATCCTGGAAGTTGAAACAGACAAAGCAGCGGTAGAAATTCCATCCCCGTTTACGGCGACCATAACCGAAATACTTGTAAAACCAGGCGATGTTGTGAAGGTAGGAGATGCGCTCATGCTGTTCAGCGGAGATACGGAAATGAAAGCTGGTGAAAAGGAAGTGCATGCCGAAGTTTCTGTCCAAACAGAAGCAGCTGGTGCAAGCGAATCTCTCCGGCAGCGAGAAAAAGAACCGGTGCCGGTTTCCCCGGCAACCCGGCGCCTTGCTCGCGAACTTGGTGTTGATCTTTACAAAGCGACTGCCAGCGGGCCGGAGGGATTGGTAACAGCCGAAGATGTCAAAGCCTTTGCCGAAAAGGCATCTTTGGCGGAAGCAGGCGTCGAATCGGCACCGATTAAACCGGTAAAAGAGCCGACCGGGCAAGCGAAAACCATCGGCATGGATATTCCACCTTTACCCAATTTCGAAAAATGGGGAACGGTTGAACGAATTCCTGTGCGTTCCATCCGCAGGACCACCGCCAGACAAATGTCCATATCATGGAGCCAGATTCCCCATGTCACCAGCCAGGTGGATGTGGATATCACCCGGCTGGAAGCATTTCGCCAACAGCACAAAGCAGATATCGAGAAAAAGGGCGGCAGGTTAACCTTGACCGTCTTTGCGCTTAAGGCGGCAGCCGCGGCCTTGAAGACCTACCCGAATTTCAATGCCACTTTTGATATGGATGCCGGGGAGCTGATCCTTAAACACTTTTACCATATCGGTGTGGCGGTTGATACCGAGGACGGCTTGATTGTTCCTGTGGTACGAGATGTGGATCGAAAGAGTATTACAGAGCTTTCAATAGAGCTCCAAGACCTGGTGCAACGCACGCGCCAGCGGAAAATCGCTTTGGACGAACTTAAGGGCGGGACTTTTACGATTACCAACATCGGCCATATGGGCGGTGGACATTTCACACCGATCATCAATTACCCCGAGGTTGCGATAATGGGAATGGGAGCGGCTCGTATGAAACCAGTGGTGATGGAAAAGCGGAAAAATGTTCACGAAATTGTTCCAAGACTCATACTCCCTCTGGTGATTACCATCGACCACAGGGTGCTTGACGGCGGGGATGCGCATCGTTTCCTGAGAGTGGTCATCGATGCACTGGAAGATCCGGATGTTTTGATGATGACGATGACTTAGAGGAGGCCATCACTTATGGTAATGGGTGAACTGGCACTTGAAACGGAAGTTCTGGTAATCGGCACAGGCCCCGGGGGCTATTCCGCAGCTTTTCGAGCAGCGGACCTCGGTCTGGACGTCACATTGGTAGATCCTGCCCATCGCCCAGGAGGCGTATGTCTTTTCAGGGGATGTATTCCATCCAAAACACTTCTTTATCTTGCAGAGATTATTTTTGATGCAGAGCGTTCAAGCCGCATGGGAATTCGCTTTGAAAAACCGCAAATCGATTTAGAGGGTATCCGAAAATGGAAAGACAAAGTGATCAACCAGCTTGCAGAAGGCCTGGTGAACCTGGCTGAAAAAAGAGGCATTCAGCTAATCAAGGGATACGCCGTGTTTGAGGGATCAAATTCGGTTCGCCTGCAGGATTCGGAAGTAGGCCGTATCAAATTCAGGAATGCAATTATTGCCACAGGCTCGCAGCCCATCCATTTCCCGGGTATCACTCCCCGTAAGGGAAGCCGCATAATGGATTCGACAGCTGCTCTGGAACTGTTGGAGATTCCAAACACTCTGCTTGTGCTTGGGGGTGGATATGTAGGGCTTGAAAT
>JAFDFZ010000225.1 GCA_019309565.1 Deltaproteobacteria bacterium | reverse complement strand
TAGCTCGGTTGGTTACCTGCCCCGAGATGTGGCATCACTACGTATCCGACACGAGCAACTGATACGGCTGGACTTTCACCAGCTGGATTGCAGCCTTGCCGGCTGCTCCGTCGCTCTAAATATTTACAGTTTTCTCTATTGGGAGCCCATGCATAACAGCCTGTTTTGGTTTCGGTAATGATGCCCCAGTTCGATTCAAAAAGTTATTGCGATCAGCATCATCGAAAAAGAACTTCCGCCGCTCGATTCCTCAAACGATTATATCATGGATTGCTATAGAAGCATCTATTCGGGATTTTCATGACATGGCATCCATTTACCATTAGCGTTATGTGCTGTCAACTGCATATCTGTGGAACGTCCCTAAATATTCCATCAGATATAAAAGATACCAAAGACAAACGCTCCCTAGTCGAGGCCTTACATCTATCAGATTGCTGAGCCAATTCTGCGCTGCTCCTCTACTGTGAGTTGCGGTCGTGTTCCCTTGGAAACAAGCGCCAGCAATTCACCAATGTCATGTGTTTTCGGAAATTCGATATTCTTGAATGTCAGGAAAGCTTTGAGATATTTTTCCGCACACTGCTGGGCATGAAAACAGACGGTGATTTCTTCCCGTCAACAAGGCCGTCTATTTTTATATTGACCCATCTGCAGCATCTATTATAGTTCATTTTAAAAGCATATGATAAAGAAAAGGAGGCCTAAACTTCATGCCTGAAGTCATCGACATTTTAAGCGAGGCGTTTTCCAAAGTCGTCTATGAGCTCATCTGCCGCACGGCCTGTGATCTGCCCGATGATGTTATAGCTGCACTGGAAAAGGCCCGTTCAAGAGAAAAACAGGGCTCAACGGCAGAACTTATTTTGTCCATTTACCTGAAAAATACCGAGATGGCACGGCAAAACCGCAAGCCTGTCTGCCAGGATACGGGATTGCCCGCCTTCTTTGTATCTCATCCACCCGGGATTTCAAAACGACAGATGACACAGGTCTTTCACGATCTGCTGAAACGGACCACCCAGGAGCAGTATCTCAGGCCCAATGCGGTAGATCCAGTGACCGGAAAAAACAGTGGGATCAATGTGGGCACCGGTTTCCCGGGCGTTTATTTTACGGAATGGGATGATCCGGCCATCGAGATTTCCCTTATGCTAAAAGGCGGGGGAAGCGAAAACGTGGGCCGGCAGTACAGTTTGCCTTATGCTGCACTTGATGCCGGAAGAGATTTGGAAGGGGTGCGCCGCGTTGTTCTTGATGCGGTTCGAAGGGCGGAAGGAAAAGGATGTCCGCCGGGGATTCTGGGAGTATGCATCGGCGGGGATCGAGGATCCGGGTACGTGGAAGCGAAACGCCAGTTGTTGCGCCCTGTAGACGACATGAACGAAAATTCAACCCTGGCCGAACTTGAGGATCGGATACTTACAGACGCAAACCGGCTGGGAATCGGCCCCCAGGGTCTAGGAGGTGAAACCACCCTGCTTGGTGTCAAGATAGGCGCACTGCATCGTGTTCCGGCAAGCTACTTCGTTACCATTGCCTATATGTGCTGGGAACATCGCAGGCGGAGGCTTAAGATACAGCCGGATGGCTCATACAGCATCGTCTAAAGAAAGCTTAAGGAATCAAGGATCTTGTAAGGAGGTGTTCCCGATGAAACGCTTGACGATACCCATTTCAGAGGAAGAGATTCTTTCATTGAAAGCGGGTGATCCCGTTCAAATCTCCGGGGTTGCCACAACAGGCAGAGATACGGCGCATAAATATATGGTGGAAACGCTTATAGAGGGTCAAAGACCGCTATCGGAGCAGGATCAACGAATGGAGGAGAAGCTCAGATCCGTCTTAAACGGGGGAGCCATATATCACTGCGGCCCCATTGTACGCAAAGATGCAGACAAATGGTATATCGTATCTTCAGGCCCCACTACCAGCATTCGTGAGGAGATTTACCAGGACAAGGTGATAGAGGCATTCGGTGTGAGAGTAGTTATCGGCAAAGGCGGCATGGGCATGCGCACGCTTTCTGCCTGTAAAAAATTCAAGGCGATCTATCTGCACGGTATAGGTGGAGCCGGCGTATACAATGCGGCGGCCATGGTTGAAGTGATAGATGTGTTCAAAAAGGAAGAATTTGGATTGCCCGAAGCTTTCTGGAAGATACGGCTGAAGGATTTTCCCGGTATCGTCACCATGGATGCACATGGAAGAAGCCTTCATGCGGAACTGGGTAAGCGAATTCGAAGCACTACTGCACCGGGAGGGAAAGCGTTCATGAGAGAATATAAAATTGCGGTCATCCCCGGAGATGGCATTGGAAAGGAGGTCATCCCCGCGGGAATTCAGGTTTTGAAGGTACTGGAAGGATATGAAGCAGGGTTGCAAATGAAACTTAAGATGTTTCCATGGGGATGCGATTACTATCACGACCATGGCAGGATGATGCCTGATGATGGCCTGGAGATCTTGAAGAAATTCGATGCCATCTATTTCGGAGCCGTCGGCCATCCATCCGTACCGGATCATGTTTCCCTGTGGGGTCTGCGGTTGAATATCGTGCAGAGATTTTATCAATATGCCAATATTCGCCCCACACGGGTGCTTCCTGGAATTACCAGTCCATTGAGAGACCGTGGCCCCAAGGATATCGACTGGGTCATCGTTCGTGAAAATTCTGAAGGGGAATATTCAGGGGTGGGGGGGGTGGCGCATCAAGGTTTTCCAGAAGAGGTAAGCATGGATGTCTCGGTATTTACCCGAGCAGGTGTTCGGCGTATTATGACATTTGCCTTTGAACTTGCCCAGAAACGCACAAGGAGACACCTGACCCTGATCACAAAATCAAACGCACAGCGACACGGCATGGTAATGTGGGATAAAATTTTTGAAGAAGTGGCAACGCAGTATCCTGATGTCACCACCGATAGAATGCTTGTGGATGCCGCAACCACCCGTATGGTGCTAAAACCCGATACGCTTGATGTGCTTGTAGCGACCAACCTGCATGCGGACATCCTATCCGATCTTGCTGCTGCGCTTTCAGGCAGCCTGGGTATTGGAGCTACTGCAAATCTGAATCCCGAGAAAAAGTTTCCTTCTTTGTTCGAACCTATCCACGGTTCTGCGTTCGATATCATGGGAAAGGGGATTGCCAACCCCATCGGCGCATTCTGGACAGCAGCCCTTATGCTGGAACACCTGGGCTTAAAAAAAGCTTCGGATAATTTGATGAAAGCAATCGAAGCCGTTACCGCTTCGGGAAGAAACCTTCCGGTTGATCTTGGCGGACAGGCTTCCACCACACAGGTGGCAGATGCGGTATGTGAAGCATTGCGGGATATTTACGAAAAAAGATAATGCTGGATGCGCCGGTTTATTGAAACAGCAAATCACTTTAGAATCAGAGTATTCCGAGAATGCAGGCACAAGGAAAGATAAACATGAAAGGAGAACATCATGTCCAGCAGTGAAATTTGCTTTATGACTGCAATGGAGCTGTCCCGAAAGATTCGAACGAAAGAACTTTCGGCAAAAGAGGTGATGGATGCTCACCTAAAGCAGATCGAACGGATCAACCCGAAGGTAAATGCAATTGTTACGCTTCTACCGGAACTGGCAAAGAAAGGTGCTGAGGCCGCAGATGAGGCTCTAAGACAGGGTGGACCTGTCGGTCCCCTACACGGGCTTCCGGTTGCCCACAAAGACCTGGTTGAAACAAAAGGAATTCGTACAACCTATGGTTCTCCCATTTTCAAAGATTTCATTCCGGATTACGATGCCTTGATTGTAGAGCGTCTCAAAAAAGCCGGAGCGGTTACCATTGGAAAAACTAACACGCCCGAGTTCGGTGCTGGTTCTCAGACCTTTAACGAGGTGTTTGGTAAAACCTTAAACCCTTATGATCTGAGTCGTACATGCGGCGGAAGCAGCGGAGGGGCTGCAGTGGCTCTCGCATGTGGAATGTTGCCCATTGCAGACGGCAGCGATCTTGGAGGGTCTTTGCGAAATCCGGCAAATTTCTGCAATGTCGTGGGATTCCGCCCTTCGGCCGGCCGGGTTCCCTCCTGGCCGACTCAGGCGGGCTGGTTTTCCTTATCGGTAAAAGGGCCCATGGCCCGTACGGTTCAAGATGTGGCTCTTATGCTAAGTGCCATTGCAGGACCGGATCCGAGATCCCCGATCAGCATTCGGGAGCCTGGAAGTATCTTTTCACGCCCGCTGGACCGGGATTTCAAAGGTGTCAGAATTGCATGGAGCCCCGATCTGGGAGGACTTCCCGTGGATATCAGGGTAAAAGAAGCGGTCGAGAAACAGCGGGATGTATTTGAGTCTCTGGGATGTGTGGTGGAAGACACAGAACCTGACTTTACGGATGCGGATGAAATTTTCAAGATCTGGAGGGCCTGGATCTTTGCACTTTCCTATGGTCCATTGCTCAAGGCTCACCAGAACCAAATGAAAGATACGGTCATCTGGAACATAGAGCAGGGAATGAAGTTAAGCGGTCCTGAAATCGGAAAAGCGGAGATTAAGCGCACCGAATTGTTTCATCGAATCCGTCAATTCATGGAGACATACGAGTTTTTGATTCTGGTTGTAAGCCAGGTTCCTCCTTTCGATGTGAGGCAGGCCTATGTTACGGAAATCAACGGTATTCAGATGAAAACCTATATAGACTGGATGAAAACCTGTTACTACATATCGGTTACCGGACATCCTGCCATCTCCGTCCCCTGCGGATTTACCGAAGAGGGTCTTCCGGTGGGAATACAGATTGTCGGCCGATATCATGATGACTGGGGGGTGTTACAACTTGCCCGTGCATTTGAAAGGGCGACAGAAATCTGGAAGCACAGGCCGAAAGTCGTCCAAGAGGAGGGTATTTAACATTTAACAGGTAGAAAAACTGTCGACACCTACCGCAGTCTTGGAGTCAGGGTTTTAAAGATTTAGGAAGCTCTTTTAAAGCGCCCAACAGCCGATTCACATCTTCGCTGGTGTTGTACAGGTGAGTGGATACTCGCACGCGACCAACCCCGGCATACCCTCCCCAAACAAGTATACCTTTCTCTTTAAGCGCTTCTACTATGGCGTCGATATGCTGGGTCATAAAGCACACATTTCCAGCACGTTCTGATGGGTGTTGGGGTGTCATCAATTCAAATCCCAATTCCTCCAGCCCCGCCCGGAGCTGCCCGCTCAGCTCAAGCACGTGTTTTTCGATTTCAGGGACTCCAATCCGCAAAATTTGCTCAAGGGCATTATCCAGAACATAGACGCTTATGAAACCGTGATTTCCGGGTTCGAACCGATCGGCATTCGCTCTGAGTTCAAAGACGGTGGGCTCTTTCCAGTCCGGGATGGATACACTTGAATGCCAGCCAAGAAAAGGAGGATCGAAGTTTTCAAGTCTATCGCGGTTTAAGTAAAATATGGCAACGCCATGGGTTGCCAGAAGCCATTTATAGCAGCTTGCCACCATTATATCGGCAAGTTTCGCCTCAACCGGGATAACACCTGCCGAATGGGTGGAATCGACACAAAGCAGAGCGCCGCAAGATCGAACCATCTGGGAGAGCTCAGCAAGCGGCAGGCGCTGGCCCGTAAAATAGCTGACCTGACTGATCGCCACGATTTTGGTGCGCTTGTCAATCTTGCGCTCTATATCTTTCAACGACACGTACCAGTCGCGGTTTCTAACGATGCGTATCTCTACCCCTTTTTCTTTAAGCCTCGTCCAGGGAAGAATTTCAGACGGGAATTCCACATCGCAGGCAACCACATTGTCCCCCGGCTTCCATTTCAAACCGTAAACCAGATTATTGATACCTTCCGAGCTCGAGGAAAGAAGTGCGATATCTTCTGCAGCCACATTAAACAGTGTTGCCACTTTGTTTTTGCACCGGTTCACTGTATCATCCATCCGAACTCTGCTGTTCTCCGCCAGTGCTTTATCTGACATAAAGCGGTTTACCACTTCTATGTGCGATTTTAACATGGGAGCTTCACCCCCGGCTGCCAGATGAACGATATTTTCCAGCCCGATGAACTCCGATTTTGGTATAAGCCCGTTATCGATCCTTACGACATGATCCATTTAAGATACCCCTTTTAGGTCAGCTCCCTGGACGGTAAAACATAATAGCCCCGGGAGGGTAAAATGAACCGAATGTATGATCATATACAAAACGGTTTCAGCTCTTTAAATAAATTTCGGGATTAACTGGATTCATGGGTTTTTCTCCATTCAACACCCTTAATATTTCCTCTGCAGCCATCACCGCCATTCGGGACATGGCTTCATCGCTGTTTGCAGCAATATG
>JAFDFZ010000224.1 GCA_019309565.1 Deltaproteobacteria bacterium | reverse complement strand
ATGCGCCAAACGATTACCGATATTTCCGATATTTAATCAACTAATACACAACAAAGTTTTTGTGTCAACCTTTATTTTCACATTGTAGCTATAATATGGCTTCTAATAGGGTGTCAAATCTCGATTGTTGATTTTAGATTATGCTGATTGCTCTGTCGTAGTAATCAACCCCAATTGCGCGAGCATGGGGCATAGAGTTTGAGGGAGTCTTATATCACGGCCTTTGCTGCGGCAATGAACGCCAGATTATTTCCTTTTGTGATGGCGACTGCCGTGTGTTTTTAAAAACCTTGGGCGAAATGGCGGTTCGCCAAATGCCTCAACTCAAACGGATACCCAAGGATGTGGATCTGTCTGCAATCCTCTGGGGATTGCCGATGCGTTTTTGCACTGTAACCCCAATAGACTTTGATAAGGCTGGATGCTTAACCTGAATTTGCTGCTCTATTTGATATGGCAGCTTGGGATCCTGACAAATTCAGAGATTAGCGGTCTGTTTGGGCTCGCTGATTCAGCAGTAAGCTACAGGCTGGGAATTCTAAAAGCCAGAGCTTCATCTGACAAAGCAATTCAAAGGAAAATCGCGATATTAAATTAAACCAATAGTCGAGAGTCGAGCTATCACCTAATTCCCTTGACTGCAAGAAAATTTAAGTTTAATAGTTTCTAAACAGGTTTCATCCCTTTTAATTTTACCGAAGTTTTATGGTCAGGGAGCATAAGAAAAGCCGTAAGACCTTTCTTGACCTTTTGCACGTATTGCTCAAATACTGCTTGCCTTTGAAAGGGAGGTGAATATGTCCATCTCCGCGAATCAAATTCGATCCCTTTTGCCTGAAATTTCAGAAATTAAGGACAAAGAGCTTCAAGATAATGTGGCTCTAATATGGAAAGAAGCCTGTGAAAATGGCGGTATTAATCAACCTGAGATAATTCCAAAGAATATAACCAATATTGGTTATACTCTTGTAAACCATACAAGGGTGGTAGCTTCCCTGTGCAAAAGGGTTGCTGAACTAATAAAATCCCTTCATGGCATAGAAGTGAATCAGGATTATCTCCTGGCAGGGGCCCTTCTGCACGATGTAAGCAAACTGCTTGAGATGACATATAACGGGAGAGATTTTGTCAAAACAGATTTTGGAAAGAAAATCCAGCACGGATTTTATACAGCGTACAAGGCCTATGAAAAGCGTTTACCTTTAGAGATTCAACATATGCTGATCTCCCATACACCAGAATCCAGGGTGATGCCGCAAAGCATCGAGGCGGTAATCCTGTATAATGTGGATCAGACAGACACGGAAATATTAAATCAGTCCTTAGGCCTACCGCTCACTCCGAAACATTAAAGTGTTTGACCGGCATAAAAGCGAATGCATGGTTTCGAATATGGGTTTGAGAGGGGGGGGTAGTGGACTGGCAGAAACGTGTCTTTTAAGCTCTGGCTCATAAACAGGTTTTATTGCCGCCAATAGCCTGTCTGAGCGGCTATAACAATACAAAAAGAAAAGAAAGGAGGTTTTCATGAAAAGAAACTTAATCATTACATTTTTGGTGGTAGTATTTTTGAGCGTGTCGATTCAGGGCTCTTTTGCAAAAAAGATTGTGATAAAATTTTCGTACATCACTGCCCCCACTTCCGTTAAGGGCATGTCTGCCCAAAAATTTAAGGAGCTTGCAGAAAAATATACAAACCAGGCGGTTGATGTGCAACTGTTTCCGACCGGTCAGCTGTATCCGGATGATACCAAGGCGATTCAGGCTCTTCGTTCGGGGGCAATCCAGATGATATGCCCTTCAACCGCAAAGTTTACAGGGTTGTTCCCAAAATTTCAGGTCTTTGACCTGCCTTATCTTTTCCTGAGCACGGACATGGCCCAGGAAGCCATGACCTCTCCTGAAATCGGTCAAAAACTCTTTAACATGCTCCGGGAAAAGGGAATGTTGGGCCTTGCTGTCTGGGCCAATGCTTTCCGGCAGGTGGGAAACAATATCCGACCAATTAAAAGCATTGATGATTTTAAGGGCATCAAAATTCGTGTCCAGAAAAGCAAACCCTTTATTGAAATGTTTCGGTATGTTGGTGCAAATCCCACACCAATGCCCTGGGGCGAGGTCCACACTGCACTGGAACAGGGAACCATCGATGCCATCGAACCTACGTTTAATGCATGGGAATCCCAAAAGCTTTATGAACTTGTTAAATATATGACGGAAACACGCCATGCTTTCACCGGTTATTTTGTGGCTACCAATTTGAAATTCTGGGAGGGGTTGCCGTCAGATATAAGAGGCCAGCTTAAGAAAGCCATAGATGAAGTCACAAGATGGCAGTGGGATTTTTCTAAAGAATGGGATAAAAAAGCGCTGAATAAAATGAAAGCGTCCGGAATCGTAGAATTTTATCATCCCACAAAAGCCCAGTACGCAGCCTGGGGGGAGCATTTTAAACCGGTTACGATGAAGTTTGCAGCTACAGTAGGTCAAGATCTACTTAACGCTGTCTACAATCTTCAGAAAAAGTACAAATGATTTTGCGGCTTGAAGCAGAAAGCAGAGCCTTGCCAATTCAGAATAATCGATTCGCTGGCCTGCCAGGCATTTTAAAAATTGATACTGCCGGGCAGGCCAAAACCAAAATCACTGTCTCCCTGGAGATACATGGATAAATCGGCTAAGTCTTTTAATAGGGTTACCGATGTTTTTTCAAACTTGCCTTTGTTGAAGTCGTTTTGAGGTATGGATTTCAAACAAGCATTACCTGGTCTTCAGAACTGGTTGTAGTCAGCATCATCTGGGCTGTATTCATCGGGCTTCCAGTCACAATGCGCAAAGGCGGGCATATCAGGGTTGATGTTGTTGTAAACCTTCTGTCCGGCAAGAAGAAAGCAGCTGTAATAGTTCTAGGTACTCTCATAGGCGGATTCTTTTCGTTTTTCCTTTTCTATTTTTCATTAAAATATGCCGCGTTTCTGAAAGAAAGCGGAGAGGTGTCCATTACAACAGATATCGCCGAATACATCTATTTCTTGGCTCTGCCCCTGGGGGGATTTCTCCTGAGTATTCGGTATATTCAGGAGATAATACGAGCCCTAAAATACGGAGATCAGAATAAGGGGGAGATAAAATAAGCAGGTTGGAGCTCTGATGCTGCTCTTAACCTTTATATTCTTTGGTGACTTTCCGCTTTTTATGGTCACCCAGCGCCTGTATGCTAATCTTACCCACTATTCTCTTATGGCAGTACCATTTTTTATCCTGGCCGGTAAAATCATGGAAAAGGGCGGAATAGCCCGCAGGCTTATCGACTTTGCAAATACTCTTGTGGGCCGTTTTCCAGGAGGCCTGGCGCTGACAGGCATTTTGGCATGTATGTTTTTTGCCTCCATATCTGGCTCAAGCACGGCAACCGTAGCGGCCATCGGCTCCATAATTATTCCGGGTATGCTTGAACGGGGCTATGGGCGCAATTTTGCGGTTGGCTCCATAACAACAGCCGGTGCTCTGGGCATATTGATCCCTCCCAGCATTGCAATGATCATTTATGGATTTGTAACCGAAATATCCGTTGGAAAACTGTTTATTGCCGGTATAATTCCAGGTATTTTCTTAGGGTTCTCTTTGATGGTCGTATCTTTTTTTGTGGCAAAAAAAAGAGGCTTTAAAAGCGAGAAAGGCTTTTCCTGGAGGGAAAAATTCAGGGCTTTTCAAAGAGCCTTCTGGAGCCTGATGCTGCCGGTTATCGTTGTAGTGGGTATATACGGGTTTCCGGAGATGACTATCGGGCCATGGCATTTCAGGGGGGGAGGTATATTCACTCCCACCGAAGCGGCTGCCGTCTGTGTGATCTATGCCATAATCGTAAGTGTTTTCATATATAAAGAAATTCGATTCAGGGATTTGTTCGGTCTTATCCTGGAAGCTGCCAACACAATAGCCATGTTGATGTTCATCATTACGGCGGCCATGCTGTTTGGTTTTATCTTAACCAACGCTCAGGTTCCGCATCACATTGCCCAGTGGGTTATCGCTCACCGGTTCTCCACCTCGCTTTTCTTGCTGATGGTCAACATCATTCTGTTTTTTGCCGGTGATTTTATGGATCCTACACCTATTATTATGATATTTATCCCTGTATTATTTCCTGCTGTTTTAGCCCTCGGTATCGACCCTGTCCATTTTGGAATCATTGTTGTTGTCAACATGGAAATGGGCCTGGTAACCCCCCCGATCGGCATGAACCTTTACGTGGCAAGCGCTATTATGGATATGCCGCTATATGACGTGTTGCGCGCGGCGCTGCCATGGATTTTGGTTATTGTATTTGTTCTTATCGTAATCACTTATGTTCCAGTGATCAGCACCTTCTTACCTAAACTTATGTATGGCGCGCGCTATTAGTAGTCATATCTATCTTGCATCGAAAGTGGCAGCCTTAAACAAAGATGGCGGAGATCCAGCCGCCTTGTGAGAAACCCTCGACCTTCGGCGTGACAGGCTGCAAAAATGTTAAACTCAGTTAAACGGAGATAATCTAAAAGAAACTATAATTTCAAATCGTTGCTCACTTTGTCTGTGCTGCGTTAAGCAATATATCATCAGCAGCCACAAATAGCATATCTTCAAGCTTATCGAGAAGATTGAATGTGGCAAGATGGATTGCATCCAGGGCTCTCAAGCCTTATGTTCTTCCAAGCCGCTTGAGGGGAGCCTCTGCCTCATTCAGCACCGCCCGACCAATTTTCTTGGTCTTAAGCCTTGAATATTCTTTATAAAACCCATCAAGGACCTTATTCAAATCATCCTCATTGATCTCATTCATTCTTAACCTTCGAAGGAGGGCACAGATGAATTCCAGCCTGGCAAGCTCGGAGATCCATACTTCATTATTCAGATCTGATATTATGGAAACGACAACATCGGTACCCTCTTCCCTGTGAAAAAACTTGACAAGTGCCGAGGTATCAAAAAATAGGATCATATTCGATCCTCACGCATTTGGCTTATGTCATCTGACAGTGATCCGGGGCACTTTTTCAGGATTTCCTGCACTTGAAGATATGCGGGCTTTGCATCCTTTGAGCGGGTGCTCTTTTGTTCCTTTATATCCAGTACCATTTCATAAACATCCATAAGATCCTCTGGAGGCAGATCTTGAATTTCCTTGATTAGTCTCTCTTTCACCTGCATGGGTCTCACCTCCTGTTTAATCTACTGTGATTCTGCCAGAGATCCCATGAAAAATCAAATTATTTGATTAACTCGCACTGACCCATATCAAGCCGTCTACATGATTCCCCATTACTACAAGGGCTTCATAGCAGAGCCTGGCTGTGGTGCCCGAGGTGATGCAATCCTCTACGAACAGGATCAAACTGTTTCGGATATTCCAGGATTCGAGTAGTTGAGGTTCCGATTGACCGAGGCTGGCATACCGGCCGTGGTGCACCTTGTCTGTTTTTTGATAAAAGACCGGGACAAAAGGGATTCCGGTCTTCCTGGATTCTGACGTTCCAACTGGCGCGAGGACCACCGGTTCTTTGCGGCTTCAATTTCATAGAATGAACGAGCATGTTCATTTTCCACCTTAAGCAGCAGTCGGTTATGGGTCCAGCTCAGGTTCGGGTCAAATGAGTCACGCATTGCATGACCGTTTTCGTTCGCCGGCATGGGCAATCGGCCACACACTGCGTGACCGATTTGCGGTGTACGATTGCGGTATGCCAGATATAACTGCCGGAAATATTTTAAATTTGTAACCGAATATCCCTTGCCATAATCCTTGCCGAGCTTTTTTAACAAATCCTGAATAAGATAGTCGCCGTATCTCGCTTGGGAAGCGCCATGCTGTTCCTCTTCAACGATCTCCCGGCCGATCAGCCACTATGCGATCACTATCTGGCTGTTGACCGAACGGACCACGTTGGAGCAGGCCTGTTCCAGGATCGCCCCCACTCGTTCGAAGAGGTTGATTGTGCTTTCAGGTAGTTTTATGAGTTATGCCTCCTCTTCATCAGTTCCGCTCCCTAATGATTCGTTAATGGCTTCCCACGTCGGCGACTTGAGCTTGCTCGACAGGATGGCATTGGTATCCAGGGTGCCTTCGATTAGGGCTTCGATGTCGGATTTGGCTTCGAATATCAGACACTCAGCTGCTTCAAGGGTTTGTCGCCATAGCCTATGTTCTGTGGCCACTAGTTTCTGGCTATGTGTAGAGGAACTAGAGGGACGGACGGTCTTGCATAAATGCATTATGCTTAAATCAATCTCCATTTTTTGTCGTTAACAAGTTTCTCACCACAGCCTATCGCGCGACGAACTGATAATTGACCCAGCCTAATCTGTAAAATCTCACTTCCGCTTATACCTAACTCCCGGATCACCCATTAACATATTACACTGCGAGCCATAACCCGTTGCCATTGTCTGCTTGGCCTTATGATATCCTGTTTGCTCAATGAAAAACAGATCCGACACACGCTCAATTACCTTTTCAATGTCATACCCTTGCTACCGCAATCCAAACCGCTGCTCCATTCGTTCGTTCTGTTCCTTAAGTATCCATAAAGCATTTATGCAAGACCGTCCCTAATAATAGGTACGGAATTTGGACTTTTTGTAGCGTTGCGTGACATTGGCAATCGCTCTGGTAATGAGCAAGCGTTTCAAATCCGGATCACAAATCGAGTTGTATCCCATTCTGCCTTTGGAATTGAGATAGCCTCTTGCGAACTTATGATAGGTTTCAATGACGACATTTCGAAGCTCTGGTGGCTTGAGATGATTCAGGTAAGTGACAAGAGCCTGATTGAACGTGAGAGGAAGGGTTAGCCCGTAATGAGGCATGCCTGCTGCAGAGAGATATGCAGCACGATAAAACGCCAGGGTGGTTTTCCCGCTTCCGGCAGTACCCAGAACCGCGGAGTGACCCGTGGCGGGCATATAGAAGACCTCTCGCTTCTTTCTTATTGGCTTGGGTAACGCTTTAGGCATCATGCCACTCCAATGACAAGTTGAGATAAGTTCCGACCATATTATCCCAAGTCATTTTCCCCCTTCCTTCCTGGCTGCCTGACCATTATTTTCCCGCAGCATCACCAGATCGTCATCCAGGCCATGGCGCAGGATGTTCAAGCGAGGAGAGAGGGATGCCACATGCTCGGCTGAGACATGAGCCAGACGAAATGGGAAAATGCTTGGGCTGTCGAGCAGGTCCTTGATGGCGGCGGAACCGTTCATACGCGCGTGCAAAGATGCC
>JAFDFZ010000223.1 GCA_019309565.1 Deltaproteobacteria bacterium | reverse complement strand
CACCTCCCTTACCAGAGCTAAAAAATGCTATGGTAAGAAGAAAAACCAATTCATCAACAAATTCTTAAAGGAGGTGTCTTATGAAATTGTACGGCGCAATCGATTTACATTCAAGGAATAATTATCTTGCTGTTACCGACGGAAACGATAAACGGATTTACGGAAGACGGTTGCCGAATCGGCTTGATGTCGTTTTCGAGGCCTTGAAACCGTACAAGAAGAATCTGGCAGGAATCGCCGTTGAGTCCACGTTTAATTGGTATTGGCTGGTTGACGGGATGCAAGAACAAGGCTATACGGTTCACCTGGTTAACCCCTCGGCAGTCAAACAGTACGAGGGCTTGAAACATGCCGATGACAAATGGGATGCATTTTGGCTCTGTCATTTGCTCCGGTTAGGCATATTGCCTACCGGTTACATTTATCCAAAAGAGATTCGACCTGTACGAGATCTGTTGCGTCGAAGAACCTTGTTCGTAAAGCATCGCACATCGCATATTTTGAGCACACAAAGTATGATCGAGCGGGTCGCCGGAAAGCATTTGTCGGTCACAGAAATAAACAGGCTTGACGGGGAGGCGATAGAACAACTGTTTCATCAACCGCAGGTTGAGTTTGCGACACAGAGTAATATAGCGGCAATACAGTTTTACAATAAGCAGATAAGGGAGATTGAAAAAGAAGTGCTGGATCAGGTTAAGCTTAGGGACGAGTTTAATATGCTGCTTACGATTCCGGGCATTGGTAAGATCTTAGGGCTGACAATCATGCTCGAGGTTGGAGATATAGGCCGGTTTGCCACGGTCGGTGATTATTGTTCGTATTGTCGGTGCGTGAAAGCCACACGGCTGAGCGATGGAAAAAAGAAAGGAAACAACAACAGCAAAAACGGAAACAAATATTTGTCCTGGGCCTACGTAGAGGCGGCGCACTTTGCCCGGCGATTCTGTGTAGAAGCGCAGATGTTTTATAATCGAAAACTGGCCAAGCGAAACGAGCCGGTGGCTGTCAAGGCATTGAGCAGCAAACTGGCGCGGGCATCATATTACCTGATGCGGGACCGTGTCCCGTTTGATGTAAAGAAACTCTTTCGCTAAGGATTGGTGGTGCGGTAGCCATCCGGTATAGGGGTTGGTACAAATCCACGAGATTTGATTGGAAGCTATCGCACCCCATACAACAGCAAAATGATCGTTTATTGACCTGATTCGCCTATGTCGTGAACCGATCAGGGTTGGCTCACAACCACAAGATCTGTCAAACAACCACTTGGACACGGCATGGAACCGACGATTTTCTGGTCCCGCCTAAGGCGGGATGTGGCGGTGCGGGGCAATGGTTCTTGTCACGCACATCAGCCGAGAACCGGATGGGTGACTGGTACGAATCGGTCCGCGTGATTGGGGCGGAACCGAAACCACCCTAAAAGAAATAACGGGCGCGGATTAAGAGGCAATGGACGGCACCGAGCTGAAATCAACCGTTGGGTGTCAATCGAAAAAGATGCGGATTGGGAAGAACTTTTTTCGATAGGGGAAGTGTTTTTTCTCTTGACACGCCCTTTAATGGGTGACACGCCCTTTAATGGGTGACCCCTTTAGGGCACAAACGCTAACCCAAAATTGACCCCCCTAAAGCAAAGCTCTGGTAATATGATTATCGGGAGGTAATCATATTATTGGAGGAAAGGAGAATGCTGAAGGTGGATCAATATGAATATATTCGGACAAGCCATCGGGTGTACGGCAAAAAGATCAAGGAAATCGCCAGAGAGACGGGCCATTCCAAAAACACGATTAAAAGGATCCTCAGAGGAGAATATAAGGGGTACAAAGAAAGGGATAAGCAGCCGTTTCCCGTACTGGAGCCT
Source organism: Deltaproteobacteria bacterium (assembly GCA_019309565.1). GTDB lineage: Bacteria > Desulfobacterota > Desulfobacteria > Desulfobacterales > SURF-15 > JAFDFZ01. Next base: position 2,286 of record JAFDFZ010000223.1, on the reverse strand, counting down.
TACTTGGCGATGATCGATGAGTGGCTAAGAAGCGACAAAGAAGCACCCAAGAAGCAGCGACACACGGCCGTAAGGATCTATAACCGGCTCAAAGAAGAACACGGTTTTCAAGGCGCTGAGTCAACGGTTCGGCGCTGCGTTCGCGAAGCCAGGTTGATGCAGGGATTGACTGGTCGTCAGGTATTTATTCCGTGCGATCCTGAGGCAGGGATCGAAGCCGAAGTTGACTGGGGCAGGTGCCATGCGATTCTCGGAGGAGAGCAAACGCTGTTAAAGTATTTTTGCATGCGTTCAAAATATTCGGGCAAACATTTTGTCCGGTGTTATCCGTGCGAACGGCAGCAAGCGCTGTTTGACGGCCATATTCAGGCATTTTCCTTTTTTCAGGGAGTTTTTCCTGTCCTGATCTATGACAACTTAACTACCGCAGTTGAGAAAATACTCAAAGGAAAAAACCGGGAGCTTCAAAAATCATATGATAAGTTTCGGGCCTATTACAATTTTTCCCCCCTGTTTTGCAATGCCGGGCAAGGGCACGAAAAAGGGGGTGTTGAAGGTATCGTCGGATATGCCCGTCGAAATTACATGGTACCTGTTCCGCAAGCAGATACTTTAGAGCACCTCAATGAAAATCTATTGATAAAGTGTCTTTCTTACGGGGACCATCGGATTGCCGGCAGAGAACAAACCGTCAATGAGTTATATGAACAAGAAAAAAACCATCTGATTGCATTGCCGGAAATTCCGTTTAGCAATCTTCAGACAGCTACCGGTAAAATCGACAAGTACTCAACGATCCTGGTTGATAAAAATCGCTATTCGGTTCCGACCTCTTATGCTTATTGCAAGGCAAGTATAGTTTTGCATGTAGATCGTGTGGAGATATTTTACGGGAACAAAAACATTGCCCGCCATGACCGACTATTCGGCAACAACAAATGGAGCCTGAAACCGGAGCATTATTTGGAGTTGATCCAGCAGCGCCCCCAGGCGTTTCATTCAGCGCGTCCCATTCGGCAATGGCGCAATAACTGGCCGAGTTGCCTGGAACGGCTCTTGGAGCTGTTTATAAAGAAGCAGGGGGATACAAAAGGTATTAAGGACTTTATTTCGGTTTTGATCCTGTATAAGGACCACGACGCTGTTGAGATTGAAGCTGCCGTAGAGAAAGCGCTGGACGCCAATACGGGGTTCAGTGCCGCAGTAAAGCATCTTTTAATCAACGCTCATGATCCGGCGCCATCCTTCGCACCTTTAGAAAACTGGGAAAAGCTACCGCCTTCGGATGTATCCGTTTATCGTCAGATAGGAGGTGGCATATGAATGCAGGGATGAAAGCTTTATTGATGGAAAATTTAAAAACGTTGAAGTTGTCTGCAATGAAGCGTGATCTGGAGAGTTGTCTTCGTCAAGCACGACAGGAGAAGCTGGATTATGACGAGTTTTTACTGAATTTAACCGAGATCGAGGTTATAACCCGAAAAGAAAACAGCTATAAGCGAAGGCTGGATGAAGCAAAATTCCCTTTGTTAAAACCGCTTGAGACATTCGATTTTGGAGCGTCGCCGGGCCTTGATGCCCGGCTGATAAAAGAGCTGTCGGGTTGCGAATACGTGCAAAAATCCCGTAACGTTATTTTTTTGGGCAAAAGCGGGACGGGGAAAACCCATATGGCAACCGGTCTCGGGATAGAGGCCTGCAAAAGCGGCATAAGGACCCGGTTTGTTACCGGATGCGGGCTTGCTAATGAGCTGATCGAGGCACGAGACGAAAAGGTATTGGGTCGAGTCATTAAACGCTACGCAGGATATGGATTACTCGTAATTGACGAGCTGGGGTATGTACCATTTTCTAAAGAAGGGGCTCAACTGATATTCCAGGTTTTAGCCGAGCGCCATGAACGAAAATCGGTCATTATCACCACCAACATGGGATTTGGTGACTGGACGCAAATCTTTGGGGATGCCAATATGACCGCAGCTCTGCTTGACCGCGTAACGCATAAGGCAAAGGTGATTAACTGCATCTGGGAGAGCTATCGGCTCAAGGAAACATTAAAGAAAAGTTCCAAGTGAAGGGCATCCCTTTATTCGGTAGAATCAAATAAGGGGAAGTTTTGACGCCCGGAATGGGAGGGGCTTCGGTCGCTACGCTCCCTTCGCCCCTCCCATTCCCCCAAAAGTCTAACTTGGGGGGTCAAAATTGGGTTATCGCAGGGGGTCAGTTTTCGGTTGACATTACGAACCCCCCCCGGACCCATTCCCCGATCAGACGGCTATGCACCGA
>JAFDFZ010000222.1 GCA_019309565.1 Deltaproteobacteria bacterium | reverse complement strand
CAAGCAGAGACCATAACGATGAGCTGAGCCGCACAACAGAAAAAAAGCACCGCGCAGACGAGCATCCATGCGATTCCGGATGAGAACCCCGCGCAGCCGAGCAGTCTCGCGCCCCCAGCATAAACAATGGGCATGCATCGGCGCCTTCCCATTCGATCCCCTATGGCTCCCAAAAGAGGAGAGCCGATGATATCCAGGGTCCATTGGATCGCCGGCACTATCCCCGTAAGAGTGGCTGCCCTGACGGCGATGCCGAAAAAAGAATGCCGACCTGAAAAGGAACCAACCCGATGTTTGCATAGTGGTTTGGAAGAAGGGTATAGAGGGCGCAATCCTCCATGACCGCCAGGGCGCTGGCTGCGGCAATCAGAACTATGGGTGAACGCGAACCGGCCATCGAACCGGCGCGGGTGGGGAAGGATTAGAGGACATAGCGCCTAGGGTTCGGAGAAACCGCTTTTTCCGGTTTCCCCGAACCCGGAAAAAGCCGCTTCCGGGAAGAGATAACGGAATTGTCCGGTTTTCAGCGTCTCTCGTAGACAATCTCTCCGCCGATGATGGTTTTTTCAACTGCTATATTCCGGATCTCTTCGGGATCGACGTCAAGCGGATTATCGGACAACACCACCATGTCGGCCAGTTTGCCCGGTTCGATGGACCCCTTGATATTCTCCTCGAAGGTCGCATACGCACCGTTGATGGTATAGGCCCGCAACGCCTCCATGGGGGTCAATCTCTCTTGAGGACCGATGTCCGCACCGCTTCGGGTTTTCCGGTTGACCGCAGCCCACATTCCCCACAGCGGATCGGACGGCCAGACCGGGTTGCCGGGCGTGCATACCGGGCAGTCCGAATGTGCGCACACCGTAATCCCCATATCCATGGCGGTTTTTGCGGGAACCATCCGATAGGCGCGTTCGGGCCCAATAAAATCATGAATGTGCCGATCACCCCAAAACCAGGGATGAAAAAGGTAAAAATTTGCCACAATACCCAGCTCCTTCATCCGTTCGAGGTCTCTCTCAGTAGGGCAAAGACAATGTTCGATTCGGTGGCGGGGATTCGGCCGGGGGTATTTGTTCATGGCATTTTCAATGGCATTAACGGCCATGGTGATGGTCAGATCCCCCTGGGCATGGATGGCCGTCTGATACCCGAGGCGGTGCGACTCGAAGACAATCTCATTGATTTGTTCCTGGGTGTACCGCAGCCCCTCTAAACCCTTTGTGTCTTTTGTGATATAGGGCTCGTTAAATGCACAAGTGAAACACTGGATGGAACCATCCATAAATATCTTAACAGCTCCCAGTCGGAGCCTATCGTTTCCAAACCCGGTGCGCAGGCCCAGATCGTTTTGACGGTAAAACGCTTCCCGGATCATCAGATACGTCCGCACCTTGAAGCTTCCCTCGTCCACCGTTTCCTGGTAAGCCCTGAAGGCATCCGGGGTATCGGGCGCTCCCGCCTCACCCGCGGATGTTACACCAATTTTAAGATATTCCGCGCCCACCGCGACAAGCCCTGCTTTAAAATCTTCAAGCCTCGGCTGGGGCACCACGGATTTCATTATGGGAACATCCCTCAGAACACCGGTGGGTTCTCCGGTGGCCGGATCCCTGTCAATCACACCACCCTCCGGATCAGGCGTATCCTTTGTAATACCTGCCAGCTCCAGGGCCCTACTGTTGACAGCATGGGCATGATACCCCCGAATCATGATGATCACCGGGTTGTCCGGGGAGACGACATCCAGTTCTTCGCGGCTGGGCCACCGCTTTTCCGCCATTTCTTCAGGAACATAGTTTCTTCCGCCGATCCACTCTCCCTTTCGAGCTTTTTCGACTTTTTCTCGAATGCGCTCTTGCAGATCTTTGATGGTAGGATTCAGCTCCGCGGCGGCATCGATCAAATCCAGGCTATGAAGAAAATCGCCTGTCGCCACGCTATGCATATGGGAGTCGTTGAATCCCGGGACCAGAGTTTTGCCTTCAAGGTCAATAATCTTTGTGTTCTTTCCGGTTAAGGCGGCCATTTCATCTCCAGTGCCCACCTTTATGATTTTACCGTCTCTCACAGCCACTGCCTGGGCGGTTGTATTGTCGGTGTCAACAGTGATGATCGTTCCATTTGTAAGAATCAAATCGGCCCATATTCCATTTGGTTCCATTTTTCCTCCTTTTGTGCCGGACAAATAATCGATCCATACTTAAAATTCGGGGTCCCGCCCCTTTTCATCCTTCTATCCCAGATGAAAGCAGGCCACATAATGCTCCTTTTCGACCTCAACAGGCTCGGGCATTTCTTGCTTGCAGATCTGCGTTCTTTTTGTGCACCTTGAATAAAACCGGCACCCCGGCGGCGGATTTATGGGGCTGACCGGTTCACCCGTCAACGAGAAAGCCGGCTTTTTCTTTTCAACCTCAGGATCCGGGAGCATAATGGCCGACAACAGATGCCGGGTGTAGGGATGCATGTGGGATTGATACAGCTTCTTGGAGGGAGCCGTCTCGACAATCTTTCCCAGATACACTATGGCGATGCGATCGCTGATGAATTCCACCACGCTCAAGTCATGGGCAATAAAAAGGAGGGTGAGTTGAAAATCTTCCTGAAGCTCTTTGAACAGGTTCAGCACCTGGGACTGCACCGAAACATCCAGGGCAGAGACCGGCTCATCGGCTACAATAAAGGACGGATCCACTGCAAGTGCGCGCGCAATGCCGATCCGCTGCAGCTGACCTCCGGAGTACTCATGGGGGAAACGGTTAACGGCCTGACCGCTGAGTCCCACCCGCTCCAACAAATAAGTGACCCGCTCCTTTCGCTTTCCTTCGTACAGCCCCTGGATCTTCATCGGAATAGAAAGGATATTTCCAATCGTCATCCGGGGATTCAGGGAAGAATAGGGATCCTGAAACACGATCTGCATGTGTCGGCGCATCCGGCGCATGGCTTCGTCTGAGAGCTTCTGGAGGTTGGTGTTGTCGAAGAAAACTTCTCCGCGTGTCGGCGCAATAAGATTCAATATCAGACGTCCCAGGGTGGTTTTCCCGCAGCCGGATTCTCCCACCAAGCCCAGAGTTTCACCCTTGCGGATGCCGAAACTGACGTCATCCACGGCTTTTAGGAGCCTGTGCCTGGATAGGTGGAAATATTTACACACGTTTCGGACGTCGACGAGGTTGTGGGTTTCAAGCATTTTTTCCACCATTGACCGGGTTGAAGCATCGAATTTCACGACTGGCGCCGATAGTAGTGATTTCCGGCGCCTCTTTTTCGCATCGGGCTACTGCATATTTGCATCGAGGTTGAAATGCACAGCCGAAAGGCAGGCGGTTTAACTGGGGCGGTTGTCCCTCGATCGAGTCGAGGCGATTCCGTTTCGCACCCAACCGTGGCAGGGAATTCAAAAGGCTTTTGGTGTACGGATGGGCAGGCTGTTTAAAAAGGGTAAAGACATCCGTGTATTCAACGATCCGGCCGGCGTACATGACCGCAACTCGATCACACATATTGGCGATGACCCCCATATCGTGGGTGATCAGCAAAATGGCTGTTTTCCGCTCACGGCAAAGCTCCTTCATCAGCCCAAGGACTTGAGCCTGGACCGTAACATCCAGGGCCGTTGAAGGTTCGTCGGCGATCAGCAGTGCCGGCTCGCATGCCAAGGCCATGGCGATCATGGCCCGCTGGCGCATTCCCCCGCTCATCTCATGCGGGTAGTTTTTAACCCGGTCTTCCGGAGAGGGAATATCGGTAATTTTCAGCATCCGGCTCGCCTCCTGCAGGCTATTTTCCCAGGAAAGTTGCCTGTGGTAGTGGAAAACTTCGGAGAGCTGATACCCCACCTTGAGCACGGGATTCAGGCAGGTCAGCGGGTCCTGGAAAATCATGGATATTTTTTGTCCTCGGATCTTGCGCATTTCTCGGTTATCGAGAGAAAGCAGATCCTTTCCCATGAATTCGACCTTTCCTCCCACGGTACGTCCCGGGGGATAGGCGACCAAACGGAGAATCGACAACGCCGTAACGCTTTTCCCACAGCCTGATTCTCCCACAAGTCCAAGGACTTCCCCCTTCTTCACGTCGAAATGAACACCGTCCACGGCCTTGGCCACGCCTTCGTCCGTAAAGAAATAGGTCTTCAGATCCGATACCTTT
>JAFDFZ010000076.1 GCA_019309565.1 Deltaproteobacteria bacterium | reverse complement strand
TCCGTGGTCATGCGGGCACCCCTTCGCGAAGGATATTTGCCACAAGCGTACTTGCCGACATGGGGCCGTGCTCGAAGTCTTCTCTTTCTATAACGACCGTGGTGATCACTCGTTCATTCTCGAAGCCGACCTCCCAGGCAATATCTCGAATCAGGCAGTCGGTATGCCGATCGACCCGTTCCAGTACGATACACACGTCAAAGTCAGAATCCCATGCTGCATCCCCCCTTGCCCGGGAACCGAACACCCATAAACGGGCATCCGGGAAAAGCCCGCGGACGCGCCTGGCAAATTGTTCCAGGATCTTTTGGTCTTCCTTTTTCAGCATACCAAAAACAGCTCCTTTGTTATTGTTCCGAATTATACATGATCGTTTCTAACGGCACCAGCCAGAATTCCTGCAGCATGCGCATCTTTCTGCCAGTGGGCCATGCCTGACACCCGGTCCAAAGCAGCAAGAAAGTCGAGGACGTTGATGATCTTCTCACGCGCGGCCCAGTAGTCTGTCACTTCGGTCCTGAGCCAGTTCAGCCCGTCACGGGCCTGTTCGCTTATTGAAGCCTGATGCACGGCAAAGAGGATCCGGCGAACCAGGGTGCCGGCAAAACCGTCACCCGTGAGCATGCGGCGGCCTAACTCACCGGCGGTCTTGAGCCTTGTCTGGTTGGCCCTGGTTGCGGCCCTCCGCTTGATCTCTTTCCAGGGCATGGACTGCTGAGTAAACAGCCGCTGCTCACACTTCTTTCGGAAGGTCTCGCCTGAAACGTCCTCTGTAAATTTCATCTTTTCTTTTAGTACGTCAAGGATCTGCTGCTCTCCCCTGTACCTGTTCCCTTCAAACTTCATACGGAAATCGGCGTTAATAAGGCCTGATTCCGTGGGATACCAGAGAGTTGCGATTCACACCCGTGATCCAAAAACCAGAATCTGTTTATTCCGAGCCTTCTATAATGAAAATCGACTTGGGTATAGAAAACCCCGCTCTCAGATTGAGAAACGAGGCTCTTTTAAATCCACAATTCATAGCTCCCTCCCTGGAAGAGTTAAAGCCGAATATTTTGAAAACTTAGAGAAAATTAACTAAAGTTAGCTACTTAGTCAAGGAAGTTTTGCCTGTGTAATAGAGGAACGAAGATCGTTTTGCGCTCGATTCTACGGATGGTGATATGATACAAAGAGCCCGGAGCATCTATACGGATTTTGAGCAACACTATTCAAACATATCAAAGAATGGCCAGAAGGTAAATATAAAATCTAGATTGAGTGGTTCATCATTCTGCGTTCAGGGTTAAAATTCACAAATGCCACGTTTTAAGCTGTTATAACCTTCTAACCCTGAACCCTGAACCTGGACAGTTTAGATAACAATAGAACGGACGTCCCTTTTTTTCACTTTATTTCCATTATTGGTGCGTCTCAACCGGATCTAGAGGTTTATATTTCGATCTCGCCGTTAAAGACGCATACGGCAGGTCCTTCCAGCCAAATGTCGCGAAAGGCGTCGTCCCGTTTCTTGAAATATACTTTCAGTTCACCTCCCAGGGCCCTGATGTTATAGAAACGGACATCGGCTCTGGTCTTTAGGGCTGTTGCGATGGCAGATGCCACGATACCTGTTCCACATGAATAGGTCTCATCTTCGACGCCCCGCTCATAAGTCCTTACAAATATATGGTTTTCAAATATTTCAACGAAATTGACATTGGTTCCCCCGGGGGCGAAAATCTGATGATAACGGATCTTTTTTCCCTCATTGTAAACGTCCAGCCTGTCCACATCACCGACAAATGTGACATAGTGCGGCGATCCCGTATCGAGGAAAAAATAATCCGGTTTTATTTCAATGTTGTCAACATCATTTAGTTTAAGTTTAACAAGCACCTGGTTGCCTGACAGATTGATGACTTTCGCAATATGCTCGCCATCCACCGCCAGGAACCGGGCGTCTTGTTTTACAATACCCAACCGATGGGCGAAAGCCACGATACACCGCCCCCCGTTTCCACACAGGCTGCCTTCCCTTCCGTCGGCATTATAATAGATCATCTCAAAATCATACCCGTCTTTACTATTCAACAGCATAAGACCATCGGCACCGATGCCGAAGCGCCTGTGACACAACTTGCGGACGGCTTCGGTTGAAAGCATATTGCCTGTTTCGCGATTATCGATGAGAATGAAATCATTTCCTGTACCATGGTATTTGGCAAATGATATGCGCTTCATAACTTGCCCTTTTGTTTATGGACCCGAAGGGTGTTTGTTTTGTTGCCCCGGAGGGTATCACCGTTTTTCCCGTCATAATGTGTATTGAAGATCCTGTAAGCCCCAAATATACCAGGCTTTTAATTTTAGGAAGCAATTTAAGAAAACTCAAGCTTAAAGCACTTGAAATTTTTTATTCTAAATGATAATCTTAATTCGGTCCGATTGGGGTGTTCTGCGAGTTGCAGAACTGAGAACATACCCATTGAACCTGATACAGTTAGTACTGTCGTAGGGAATTCGGTAAACCCTTCCCAAAAGCATTTTTTCGTGCTTATCTTGCCTGGTTTCAAGGTCTTCCGATTCCTTTCCGGCAGTCTCTCAGTAGCTAGAATGCATTTAGCTTTCCTCTCCTTTGAGGATATTTTCTAAAACAAAAAACGCTCTCAAGGAGAGAAGGCAAGGAGATGAATGATGAAAGTGGCACTTACCATAGCAGGATCGGATTCATCCGGTGGTGCGGGAATCCAGGCAGATATTAAAACTTTCCAGGCGCTCGGTGTCTTTGCAATGAGTGCCGTAACGGCGGTCACTGTACAGAACACCCAGAAGGTATATGCCGTTCAAGAAATCAAACCGGAGATTGTGCGGGACCAGATTCTTTGTCTTTTTGAAGACGCAGCCATCGATGCCGTTAAGATCGGAATGGTATCAAGCATACAACTTATTGAAACAATAGCAAGTTCTCTTAAGGCTGTGGATCTGCCCCCCGTGGTGCTGGATCCGGTGATGATTTCCAAAAGCGGGTATCGATTACTCAACCAGGATGCCCAGCAGGCACTGGTAAATGAATTGTTTCCACTGGCTGAAGTGGTCACTCCCAATATCTATGAAGCCGAAGCCCTGGTTGGGGAAACGATAAAGGGGCTTGAGGAAATGAAAGATGTCGCTAAAAAAATTCTATCCCTTGGAGCCAAAAAGGTAGTGGTGAAAGGGGGACATCTGGGAGGCGGTCTTTCAACGGATATAGTTTACAACGGAGCAGAATATCGATGCCTTGAGAGCCCTCGGTTTGAGACAAAAAATACCCATGGCACCGGGTGCACCTTCTCTTCGGCCATTGCAGCAAACCTGGCGCTGGGAAAAGGTTTTTTCGATGCGGTTGAACTTGCAAAGAAATACATCACGGTTGCCATCGAACATTCTCTTTCAATCGGGAAAGGCCACGGCCCGACTCATCACTTTTTTGATCTTTATACGAAAGCGGGATTAAACCCATATTGAGTCAAAGCTCGATTCGGACCCTGATTTGATCAGGGTGTAATAACATGTCGTTTACAGGAGGTATGATATGCCGACAAGTCTTAAAACCGATACAAGAAGCGTCGCTTATGCCGTGGTGCTGGTGGCCATGGGCGTTGCGCTGGCGCCTTACACCTCTTTTCCTATTGGAATCGCCAAGGTCAACCCGACCCAGCATTTTGTAAACGTGTTGGGGGCGGTGCTTTTAGGTCCATGGTGGGCAACCATCATTGCCGCCATCATCGGGATCATTCGAAACATGATGGGGGTGGGAACCCTTCTGGCGTTTCCAGGGGGCATGATCGGCGCCTTCCTTGCGGGAATGCTATATAAGCGGATACAGAATCTTTATGTGTGTGCCTCTGGTGAAATTGTTGGAACCGGTTTCATCGCACCGGTGGTAAGTGCGCTGTTTGTCGCCCCTGTTTTCATGGGAAAGGCGATTCCACTTTTCGCGCTGCTACCCTCGTTTTTGGCCAGCACCGTGGCTGGGGCGATCCTGGGGGTTTTAGCCGTAAAATTATTAAAACGCGCCGATATCGTTCAAGTGGAAGCATAATCGACGGTGGCACACCCATATTTTCTTGAAGCCAAGCAGCTTCAATATGCCTACCAGAAACACCAGGACAGGTGGGTGCTGAACAAGGTGGATCTAAGTGTCAGGCAAGATGAGTTTTTGCTCATCTGTGGTGCCAGCGGGGCCGGCAAATCCACCCTGTGCCGAACTTTCAACGGGCTGATCCCTCACTTTTACGACGGCAGATTTATAGGAGAGGTGCGGGTGGCCGGCAAAAGCACACTTCAACAGCCCGTAGGAACCCTTTTTCGTCAGGTCGGAATGGTTTTTCAGAATCCGGAAGCACAGTTGTTCAACCGCACGGTTAAACAGGAAATCGCATTTGGCTTAGAAAGCCTCGGCCTGCCAGGGGATCAGATTGAACGCCGGACTGTGGAAACAGCAAAAGCTTTGAATATTACACAGCTTCTGTCAAAGACACCTCATGAACTTTCTGGAGGCGAGCAGCAGCTTGTTTCAATTGCCGCCATAGTAGCGCTTCATCCCAGGCTTCTGGTGCTGGATGAACCTTACGCACATCTGGACCCTTTAAACGTTCAGCGTGTGAGAGAGACGCTTAGAGAGATTCACCACTCGGGGCTTGGTGTGTTGATCTGCGAACATCGACTGGCCCTTACAGCCCCCGACGTCCAGAGAATGGTGGTGCTTCAGCGTGGACGAATCGTACTGGACGGCAAACCTCAGGACATATTGAACCGTAAGCTTTCACGGTACGGGCTGGAGGCGCCGCTGGCCGCCCGGATCGGCCGCAGGATGGGTGTCGCACCGGTTCCGCTTTCCCTTGAGTCGTTGAAAAAACATCTATCCGATCGCAGGCCGCCATCTGATATGCGCCCGGATTCACCGGAACCGATTTCAAGTACATCTCCAGCCGTGCTGGAGGTCGATCATGTTTCGTTCAGTTTAAAAGGAAAAGCCATCTTAAAGGATATCAGCTTCACTTTACACAGAGGGGAATGTCTTGCGGTGGTGGGTGCAAACGGCGCCGGAAAGACGGTTTTGCTCAAGCATCTGAATGGACTGTATCGACCCTCCAGTGGCCGTGTGATCGTTATGGGAAAAGACTCCCGTAATCTGAAGGTTTCTCAACTGGCCAGATTGGTGGCCGTGGCCTTTCAAAACCCAAACAGCCAGTTTTTCAGATTAAGCGTGTGGGAGGAGATCATTGTAAGTGCCAAAGTGCTTGATTGTTATGACGACTCATGGATCTTAGAACTGGTAAAACTGTTTCATCTGGAGTCGATGCTTACACGAGCGCCCTTTCGTTTAAGCGGCGGGGAAAAAAAACGCGTCGCCTTTGCCGCCGCACTTGCCGCAAAACCCGTCATTCTGGCACTTGATGAACCGACCGCAGGGCAGGGATGGTATTTTCGCCGGGCACTGGGCCAGTTGCTGACGAAACTTAGGCAGATGGGCCAGGCGGTCATACTGGTAACCCATGATCTTGGCTTCGCCGAGCAGCATTCACATCGCTGGCTGCTGCTCAGCGAGGGCCGAATTGTGGCACAGGGACATCCCTGGGAAGTGATGAAGAACCGTGTTGCCATGGAGCAGGCACACCTGGAACCAACGGATGCCTTTCAACTTTGGGCAGACTGAGGGATTGTCCCATGAAAAAGATCATCTCAGCGCTCGATCCACGTACCAAGATGACCTTAACGGTTTTTTATGCGATTATTGTCGTTTCCACTAGTCGACCTGGGTGGCTTACAACTGCTTATTTCTGTTTGATGATAGTCATCTCCTTCACCGGCCATTTGAAGGAATACGGAAAATGGCTGCGGTTGGTGCTGCCCATGTCGTTTTTTTTTGGAATCGTTATCTGGCTTACAGTTGATTTCTATGCCGCGGTTTTCGCTGCTTTGAAGTTATTGACGCTGACCTCTGTGTTTTTTGCCTTTTTTACCAACACGGATCCTGAAGATCTTGCCAACTCACTGGTAAAAATGGGCGTGCCGTACGCCATTGCCTTTGTGATGAGCACAGCCCTTCAGTTTGTACCCATAATGGGCCGGAAGATTCGAAACGTTATGGATGCGCAGCGTGCCCGTGGGATTCCTCTGGAACCCGGCTGGAGAGCCCTTCGCTACTACCCCGCATTTTTAAGCCCCATTTTGATCCAGGCATTTCAGCTTGCAGAAGAGCTGGCAGAGGCCATGGAGGCACGTGGCTTCGGCCTTCCCAACCGAACCTTTCTCAAAGAATACCGTATGGCAGCCATCGACTGGATCCTCATAAGCCTTTCGACGACATTAATGATTGCAGCTTTTTTGCTGATATGAAGCGATAAAGAGCAAAAAAACGATTTTCTTTCTTGACAACGCCACGAACAAACTAATTAACTCGATATCGATGGAAAGAAATTCTCAAGTTAAAAAGGAGGCACACGATGAAAACAGTATTCGCATGGTCGGTGTCAGCAGTTTTTCTATCTTTATTTGCGGCTGCCGTTGCGTCCGCACACTGCGAAATTCCCTGCGGAATCTACGATGATCAGCTTCGAGTCAGGCAAATTTCCGAGCACGCCACCACCATTGAAAAGTCCATGAGAAAAATAATGGAATTGAGCAAGGCAACTCCGGTTAATTACAACCAGCTGGTTCGATGGATCTCAAACAAAGAAACCCATGCAACAAATATCCAGCACATTGTATCGCAGTATTTCATGACGCAGCGGATAAAGCCGGATGTAGAAAAATATGCTGAAAAACTCTCTGTTCTGCACCAGATGCTCATTTACGCCATGAAATGCAAACAGGGCACAGAGCTTGAAAACGTAAACAAGCTTCGCCCGCTTCTAAAAAGATTTGAAGATCTTTATTTAAGCCATAATCACAAGTAAAGGCAGCGCATCTGTCTATCCGCCACTGTCCGTGAGGGAGCCCTGCGCTCAGCAGCATCAGATTATCAGGGGGTCAGCCCTGCCAGGGCATATGCGGTTATTTCCACCCGAGCACCGGCCGGCAAGGATGCTACCTGCACGGTGGTGCGGCCCGGCGGATTTTTCTTAAAGTACTGCGCATAGATTTCGTTCATTTTTGAAAATTCGGACAGATCTGTCATGAACACAAAAGTGCTTACCACAAGATCCATGCCGGAGCCGGCCGCCTCTAAAATCGCTTTTATGTTCTCAAGGGTGCGCCGTGTCTCGGCTTCAATCCCGCCTGGAACAATTTTCCCTGTGTCCGGATCAAGACCTTTTTCTCCTGCCACAAAAACGAATCCGCCGGCTCTAATCCCCTGGGAATAAGGTCCAACCGGTGGGCCGGCTTTGCCGGTTCGAATCACCTCTATTCGTTTATTTGCTTCTTCTGTCATGTGCGTATCTCCTTTCTTATCACATGGATGATTCCGATTTTGCCACAAGCTTATCGATACTTGCCAGCTGAACACAAACGGCCAGCAGCTCAGTGGCGGTTTCAACCTGATTAAGGGGTGGGAAGGTGGGTGCAATTCGAATGTTTCGATCAAGTGGATCATTCCCAAAAGGATAAGTTGCACCGGCCGGGGTGAGTTTGACGCCTGCTGCAGAGGCCATTTCTACAACCTTTTTAGCACATCCGGCCATAGTATCCAAGCTTATAAAATACCCCCCGTTCGGGCGGCTCCAGCGGGCGATATTCTTGCCACCCAGCTCTTTTTCAAGAATGCGCTGAACCGCTTCGAACTTGGGTCTTATGATTGCGGCGTGTTTTTTCATATGACTTTCAATATCGCTCAGGTTTCTAAAAAATCGAACATGACGCAGCTGATTTATCTTATCAGGTCCGATGGTCTGGATGCTCAGTTGCTTTTTCGTAAATTCAATATTCTTTCTACTTGCCGCCATCATTGCGATTCCCGCCCCGGGAAGCGTAATTTTTGAGGTAGAGCCGAAAATAAAGACCCTTTCGGAATTTCCGGCTTCCTTGCAGCTTGTAAGTATATTCTTCAATCGATCCGGCGTTTCGGTAAGATGATGTACGGCATACGCATTGTCCCAGAATATACGAAAATCGGAGGCTTTTGTCTTCATCCGCGCCAGACGCTCGACGACCTCATCGCTGTATGTAGTACCAGTCGGGTTGCTGTACTTTGGAACACACCACATCCCCCTGATGGTTTCATCTGAAGCCACCAGCTTTTCAACGGCATCCATGTCCGGCCCCGATTCATCCAATTCAACGGGAATCATATCAATATTGAGGTATTCACACATGGAAAAATGCCTGTCATATCCTGGAGCCGGGCATAGAAACTTTATTTTAGGTAACTTTCCCCACTTAACCTGGCTGTCCACCACACCATGCAGGATGGCCCTTACCACCGTGTCGTGCATCAGTGACAGGCTTGAATTTCCGCCTACGATGAGTTCATCGGGTTGGACTTCGAGATAGTCTGCAACAAGGCGTTTTGCTTCGGCAATACCGTCCAGGCCGCCGTAATTCCTGTAATCCGTACCATCATCGGATGTATAGTTTTCAGTGTTTACGCAATCAAGCAGACCAAGAGAAAGATCAAGCTGCTCGGAACATGGCTTTCCACGGGCCATATCCAGATTCAATCTCCTGGAGCGGAATCTGTCATATCGTTTTAGCAGTTGGTTGCGGTTTGAATGAAGTTCATTTCTTTCCATTCTCGTAAAATCGGTCATGTTGATATCTCCCATTCCAAAAGTAGTAAAGTAATTTGGTTTTCTCAAAACCAGTTGACCCTTTTACCAGGATTTATTAACAAATTCTACATAAACTTACGACCGCTGTGGACGCAGGGTAATCAGGTGCGGATACATTTTAAGGTTTTCGCCGATATGTGATAGAGCAAAGCTGCACGAGTCTGTTTGCATTTCTAGAATTTTTCGGTGTTTTTGAAAAAGTCACTCATGAACCGAATTTTGCCACCCTCCATCTCCAAGATCGTCACACCTTCGTTATCATAAGGTTCCTTTTTTCTGGTGTATCCCTTGTTTGTCCAGTGGATGGCTGCTTTATTTCCCTGGAGGATGATCCGATGGATTTGAAAGATCAACTGCGGGTACTGTCGAAACAGGACATTGAAAAATTTGAGTATCTTATCTTTTCCCAGCAATGGTCTTGTTTTTGGAAAATAGAATTCCGCATCGCTTTTAAGCAGTCTTCCCATTTCTTCCATATGCCGGCTGTTTATGGATTCAAAGAACTCGGTTATCACCTGCTCCTTAGGCTTCATCACATTCCCCTTTCTCCCAGATACGCCTCCTGCATCATTTCACTGTTCAACAAGTTTTCAGCAGTATCCGAAAGAACAATGACCCCGGTCTGAAGCACATAACCTCGATCGGCTATGGATAAGGCCATGTTGGCATTTTGCTCTACCATGAAGATGGTGGTTCCCTGTTTGTGCACCTGCTGGATCAATTCAAATTGCTGATCCACAAGCCGGGGGGAAAGCCCCATGGAAGGCTCATCCATAAGTAGGATTTCAGGATTCGACAACAATGCCCGTGCCATGGCCAGCATCTGCTGCTCCCCTCCGCTAAGCGTCATGCCGAATTGGTGGATTCGATCACCAAGCAATGAAAACAATTCAAGGATTCTATCAATATCTCTTTTTACCTGAGCGGTATCTTTTCTGAGATAAGCTCCCATCTCAAGGTTCTCCAGTACCGTCAACCTGGGAAATATTCTTCTGTTTTCCGGTACGACGGCAACTCCTTTGGAAATGATGCGTTTGGTGGGAAATCCATCTATTCTTTCCCCTTTGAGTCGAATCGTACCCTTTTTCGGTTTGCATGTTCCAAGGATTGTTTTAAGGGTCGTTGATTTTCCGGATGCGTTTCCCCCCAGAAGACAAACCAGTTCTCCTTTCTGTATCCGGATATTGATATCGTACAACACCTGAATAGGCCCGTAATAGGCATCGACATTTTCAAGGGATAAAATATAAGAGGGTTGCATAGGTCAACCTCGCTTTTGTCCTAAATAAGCTTCGATTACGCGCTCATTTCCGGACACCTCCACATAACTTCCCTCGGCGATCTTTATGCCATAATCCAGCACAATGACACGGTCGGAGATTGTTTTAACTACGTTCAGTTTATGCTCAATCAAAAGAATCGTATAGCCGTAAGCATCCCTGAGGCGCTTGATGAAATCCGTTATTTCTGCTGTTTCCTGCGGATTCATGCCTGCTGAAGGCTCATCCAGAAGCAAAATCGTTGCATCGGCGGCAAGCGCACGGGCAATCTCTAGACGCCTGCGGTTGGCATAGGAAAGGAACATGGCCTGCTGATGGAATCGATATCCGGTAAGCCGGGCTCCGAACAGATCAAGAGCCTGCTTTACCTTTGTTTCCGTTTGTATTTCCTCCCGGCGGTGTCTGGGAAGATTAAAAAGGATCGACAGTGCTCCCGCCCTGGTTCGACAAAACTGTGAAACCCTGGCATTATCCAGTACGGTCATTTTATTGAATAATCTAAGATTCTGAAATGTACGCGCAATGCCTTCCAGGGCCACCTGATGAGGCTTGAAGCCCGTTATGTTCTTGTCCTTGAATTTGACGCTTCCGGATTCCGGTGGATAGATACCCGATATTAGGTTAAATACCGTTGTCTTTCCGGCGCCGTTGGGACCTATGATGCTCAATATTTCTCTTTCGTAGACCTCGAAGCTCAGCCGGTCAACAGCCCTGATCCCGCCGAATGTTTTTGTCACATTTTTTAGCTGCAGCACAACGGTATCAGTCTTTTGATAGCGCTTCTGCTCTTTTGGAACCACAGAATTGGTATCCTCATAATAGAGTTCCACTGAAGTTTTCAGAACACCGGTTTCGTCTTTATCAGGCCGCTTTCTTTTTTTGATCAAAAACCCGGCGCCTCCCATAATCCCCTGAGGCCTTAGAGCCATGAGCACAATGAGTATGAGGCCGAACAGCATCATGCGGTATGCGCCATATTCTCTTAAAAATTCAGGTAATATGGAAAGAACAATAGCTCCGATTATTACACCGATGATATTGCCAAGGCCGCCGAGAATGACCATACAGTAAATGATGACAAGTTGCGGAAAATCGAAATTGTTGGGGAAAACAGAATCCTGAAACGAGGCAAATATGGCACCCGTTCCCCCTGCCATAAATGCACCGGCAGCAAAGGCTTTTAACTTCATCCAGGTGGTATCGACTCCCATGGTTTCTGCGGCAAGCTCATCTTCTCTGATTGCCTGCCAGCCTCTGCCGTATCGCGAATTTTTCAACCGAAAGCATGCAACAGCAGCGACGATGGCTGCAGTCCAAATCATGTAGGAATAGCCAATCGGGGATACGATTTTGAAGCCGAACAGATAAATCGGGTCGAAATTATAAATACCGTTTACCCCCCCGGTGATGTTTATCGGGCGATCCAGGTTCAGCAACAACAATTTAAAAATCTGTGCAAACGCCAGGGTTACGATGGCCAGATAATCACCCCGAAGCCTGATGGTGGTCGAACCAAGCGCAAATCCGCAGCCCATGGAGATAAAAGCAGCCGCAGGGAGCACGATCAAAAAAGGCAGGTGGATGTCGAACTGCTGAGAGGAAAGCAAGGCGAAGGTGTAAGCTCCGATCCCGAAAAACGCCACATAGGCCAGATCCAGCAGGCCTGCAAATCCTGCAACAACATTCAAGCCAAGGGCAAGCATAATGTAAAGCCCCGTCATTGAATAGATTCTAAGCCAGTAAGTGTTCGGCATTAAGTAAGGAGTGGCGATCAGCGTAAATCCCATCACCCCGTAAGCTATGAAACGATAATTTCTCAAGTTCCCACTCCTAATCCTTTAAAAAGCCTTATATCTATTTGTCGAATGAAATTTTTGTATACATCACACCTTTTCTATTATTTTTTCTCCCATCAACCCTTGGGGCCTGAAGATCAGCACGGCAATCAGAATAATAAAGGCCACAACATCTTTGTAAGCGGTGGGGAAAAAGGTGACTGCCATAGATTCTGCAAACCCAAGCAGCAGACCTCCGAACATGGCACCGGGAATGCTTCCGATGCCTCCTAAAACAGCTGCGGTAAACCCTTTGAGCCCCGCTTGAAATCCAACATAATAATCCACCTGAGTGAAAAGCAGCCCCACAAGGGCTCCGGCGGCCCCCCCCAGAGATGAGCCGATGATAAACACCAGAACAATAATCCGATCCACATCCACCCCCATATAGGCGGCGGCTTCAATGTCCTGGGCTGTTGCCCGCATGGCTTTGCCTGCTTTTGTTCGTTTGATCATCATGCTCAATGAGGCCATAAGCAAAAAGGAGACGACGATTACCAGCAACCTTGAAAAGGATATCACCACCCCTCCAAGATGAAACACCCTGAGACCCTGGGGAATTAAGGAGGACACATGGAATACCCTGGCTTTTGCCCCCTGAAACGTAAGTATGGTATTTTGCAAAAAAATGGAGACTCCCAGTGCGCTTAAAAGAAGGTTCATTCGTGGGGCCCTTCGCAGCGGACGATAGGCCAGTCTTTCAATGAGGGCTCCCAGAACGGCGGTTACCCCCATGGCAAGGATAATCATCAGCGAAACAACAACAGCGGCATTCATGACAGGCACATGCTGTCTGCTGAGCAGATGAAGCACCCACCAGCCGGTAAATCCACCGATCATGTAGATCTCCCCATGGGCAAAATTCAGCATCCCTAATATGCCATAGACCATGGTGTATCCGATGGCTATGAGCGCGTAAATACCGCCTGAAGTCAACCCGTTGATCAGTTGTTGGGGCAGTTGTTGAAAATAAAGGTCCATGCCTTCACAGCATCAGTGCGGAAAAAGATAAAGGTGTTCGTATCGGCAATTCTCGACGAAATCCGTTGTTGAAAAACGACTCAGAAGATGCAGTCGCCTGGTGCTGATAAATAAAGAAAAATATTTGCAACGAAGCTCTTAGGCGACAGCCCATATGAAACATTTATCAGCAGGCGAAAGGGAAAAGCCATTAAGTAACGGAAAATCTTGAGACCGCTGGTTTTGGGTTTTGAAAAATAAACGGCCCTGTCCGCGCAGGATATGAACAGGGCCTTTGGGCCTTCGCTCTTTATTTTCCGGTCATTACCGTTATCTGCTTGAAATCCTTGCCGACAACCTGGAAAAAGTAAGTTGCGCCTCCTTCAAGATCCCCTTTTTTGTCGAAGGTTATGGGAAAACCCAGAATTCCTTTGTAATTGCGAGTCTGCGACAAATACTCGACAACCTCTTTGCGTGAGATGTCCCCGTCCTTTGCGGCCTTATCAATGGCTGTAAGCAAAATATTCATGGCCTCGTAAGCAGGCGGGCCGAAACCGCTTAAAGAGCCGTATTTGCTTTCATATTTCTTTATATAGCCTGCAGCTTCGGGGATGGCGTAAATATCCGGAGCAAAATGATATACGTAGGCTCCTTCCGCAGCCCCTTCTGAAGCTTCGATAAAATCCTTTTTATCCCGTGCACCTTCGGTTCCGAAAAAGATTGCCTTGATGCCCAGTTCTTTTGCCTGGCGCACGCCGATGGCCTGGTCAGGGGCTGTGGTGGCAATAAAAAAAAGTACATCGGGGTTGTAAGCCTTTACCTTTGTAAGAACCGCCGAATAGTCTTTGGCACCGGCGACGATGGTATCCTGTAGGATATCGGTAATTCCCAGTTTTTTAAGCCCCTTGATGGTTTCTGTGGCCATATTTTCACAGTAGGCCACCTTTTCGTTTAGGATGGCAATTCGTCTACCTTTTAGATAGTTTTTGATGAAAAGCGCACAATTGTAGCCGTGGGCGTCGTTTCGAGCGTTGACCCTGAAGAAATGCTTGTATCCCAGCTCAGTAAGCTCGGGTTTTGAGGCCGCTGTGGTAATACAGGCGAGATCGTTGTTTCCGTAAATCTTAAGGGTTGCCTGGGCGATGTGACTTACCGGAGGGCCGATTACACCATACATCCGCTTATCGGCTACAAACTTCTGGGCCACGTTGATTCCCTGGGCTGGATCAAGGGCATCGTCTCCCATGATATGCTCGATTTTAACCCCTCCAATTCCTCCGCGTTCATTCCACTCATCCACTGCAATCTGCGCCGAGTTAAAGATTTCCATGCACGGCGCTGCGGCATCCCCGGTAAATGATCCTGCATTTCCAACATGGATCCCTTTGGATACATCCTCAGCCAGTGCATGTGCTGTCATAAAAACGGTAAAAACAAACAACAAAACCAGCGACAATCGCTTTTTCATGATTACCTCCCCATTAGACTATTAAAATTATTTGTGAAAACCACTTCCAGGCTCCTTTATTAATTTCCCATAATATAGGCCGAAAACAAAGTCAACGACCAAGGCCTCCGGTAATTTTTGAAGAAAATAAAAAGGATCTCAATTCGCCAAATAATTGCCTTTTGAAGTGTGGGCGGTTCGCGGAAAAGTACGCTTGGGTCAAATAAAATTTTTGAAGGCAAAATAATCATATCGAAGCGCTTAGGCGGCAACCCATCGGAAACATCGAGCATAGGCACAGGTGAAGGCATACTAAACAGCCGTGCTCTTGATCCTTCTGGTTTAATCGCTTTGTTAACGCTGATTGTGCCGTCATCGAAGCTGGTAAAGTGTATTTTGCCTTCCAAAAATTTCATTTGACCCCACTATATGGGATTTTTCAAACAGTTGACCACTTCAAAATCCGATCACCCGGCTCCATAGCAGATTCACCGGGAATTGCTGGGTTTTTGCCCTTGACGCTTAGCACCGGGTAATTCTATATATACTAAGGCACGTAACGTCTATTTCGGAGGCATATCCATGTATAAGCTTAAGGTCACAGTTGAAAGAATAGACGGCTACTGCAATCAACCCATGCTGGTCGGAGACAGCTTTGTAGTGGAGGGGGGGAAAATTAAAATTCCTAATGGAAAGCACATCTGCATGTGGGCTCTGCAAAGCATGATGCCCATATTTCCACTGATGCAGCGAGCCGAATCGAAAAAAGGGGATTGGACCGCGAAAGCCCGGCAAACCTTTGTCTGTCCGGATCCAAAGGGGTTGGTTCATTATCGAATTGAAAGGATCGGTGAAATTGATAACGCTTGATTTATCCAGATGTTCCGGATGCAGGCGGTGTGAGGTAAATTGCGCCTTTTTTCACTCTGGTAAAATCTCTCGAAACGCCTCTCGAATAAAGGTGGTTCAAATAGAAGAAGCGGGAATCGACCTTCCGGTGGTCTGCCAGCATTGCAAAGAACGATACTGCGTCAGGTGCCCGCAATCCGCGCTTGATATTGGCCTCCTCGGCCAGGTGGTTGTTTCCCCCACGCTATGCACCGGCTGCGGTGTTTGTGCGAGTCTATGCCCCATCGGTGCCATAGAACTGTATGATGAAATCCCTTACGTCTGTGACCTGTGCGGTGGGGATCCTCGATGTGTTACGCAATGTACCCTTAAGGCCATCAGCTATGAACCCGAGGTTACGGAAACCGTAAGCTTAAGGTCGTTCAAAAGAAGCAGCGGAAAGCTGAGTCCGGAAGAAAAACGCATGCGGTATGCCCTCAGATGCGCTCAGGAGCTGAGAGATGGCTGGCTTGCAGAAAGGAGAAAGTAGATGCTTTATGCTTACGGTGGCAATATTCTAAGAGTGGATCTTACATCAGGCACCATCCGCCGTGAAAAGACAGACCCCCGCTACATGCTCAACGTCATCGGAGGAAGAGGCCTTAATTCCATGAGGCTTTATGAGGAATTGGACCGGCAGGTGGATCCTCTTTCTCCGGAAAACATGCTGCTTATCGGTGTTGGGCCTCTTACAGGCACCTTGCTTACTGCTTCTGCTTATATGACAATTTCCGGTAGATCGCCGTTGACCGGAATTCTTGGAGATTCTGCAGCAGGAGGACATTTCGGACCGGAGCTTAAATTTGCCGGCTATGATCAGGTTATCATCACGGGTCGATCCGAATGGCCCTGTTATCTTGTGATTGCAGATGATTGTGTTGAGATCAAAGATGCGGAAGATCTTTGGGGAAAAGATATTTGGCAGACAACGGCAGCCATTCGAAAAGAATTAAGCGACAACTCCTTTCAGGTTGCCGCCATAGGGCCTGCGGGGGAGAACCTGGTCAAGTACGCCACCGTTGCGTGCAACAACTCCCGCATGTGCGGACGCACCGGGATGGGTTGCTTATTCGGCTCGAAACAATTGAAGGCCGTGGCGGTGAAAGGTACAAGAAGGCTTTCAGTAGCCGATCCGCTTGCATACCTGAGTTTGTGCAGAGCGGTTGATGAAAAAATCCTCAACCACCCGGAATACCAGAGGCGCAGAGAGTTGGGCTCCACGCTTCTTATGAAAGCGCTTAACAACATAGGTATTTTGCCCACAGACCATTTCCAGAAAGGACTCTGCGAATATGTGGATCGTATCAGCGGTGAGCGCCTGGCACGGGAGTATAAAGTGAAAAATAAAAGCTGCTTTAACTGCAACATTCACTGTTCCAGGTATTATATGACCCCCGAAACAGAAAGCGAAGGCCCGGAATTTGAAACCCTTTGCAGCTACACCTCAAGAATCGGCAATGAGGATCTTGGCTTTGCTCTAAACATGAATGCCTATCTCAATCGCATGGGCGTGGACTCACTCAGCTCGGCAGAGACCATCGGCTGGGCCATGGAATGCGTGCAAAGAGGGTTGCTTACAAAAGAGGATTTCGATGGGCTTGATTTCACCTGGGGCAATAAAGAAACCATTGAGGCTATCATTCGTATGATCGTATATCGTAAGGGCATTGGCGATGCCTTTGCCGAGGGAACGCACAGCCTTAGCCGGCGCTTTGGCAAGGGTACGGAAGAATATGCATTCCATGTTAAAGGATTGGATATGATTTGCGGCGACCCCCGGGGTATCAAGGCTTTCGGTCTTACCTATGCCATCGCATCAAGGGGAGGGGACCATCTGCGGGCCGAACCCTTTTTTGAACTCACAGAGCGCTATGAGGAAGCCGAAAGCCGGTTTGGAATCCGCGAAGCCGCCAACCGATTGTCAGACCGGGGAAAAGCAATTCTCGTGGAATACACAGAACGCCAGGCCCTGCTCACCGACTGTATGACCATGTGCAAAAATATCGGCTTGAGCATGGATATTCTTAACTTCGATCTGGCATCAGAACTGTTGACGGCCGGTACAGGCCTTAAATTTACACCGGATCAGGTCGACAAAGCACTTAGAGGAATAATCGATGCGGATCGCCGGTTGAACATCGGTTTTGGTATGTCTGCCGCCCAGGACACCCTGCCCAGAAGATTTACTCATGAACCTTTAAAAAAAGGACCTTCCAGGGGAAATGTGGTGCCCGTAAAAGAAATGGTCAAAGAGTATTACCGGCTTAGGGGATGGGACAAAGAGGGAAAACCGCCCTGACACATCAAGTTCTTTCTTGTATCTACCTTCGAAGGCTCGCTTAAACGAAATTGAACCGGACAGTTAACCCCGCAGCAACGCTGAGCGCCATATCCATCTCGCTTCCACAGGCTGCGGGGTTTTTTACAAATTATAGAAATGATGACTCTCAAGCGCCGACTAGCGGTACAGCGAGTAGCTGATCTCTTTTGCCGTGATAAACTCAAGCAACGTCGGTATGCCCTCTTGCGTCTTTTTGATACAGCGCCTTAAGGCGGGTACGATTTCGGCCACTTCGGTAACCCGCTCTCCATATCCGCCGAATGCCTTGGCCATCTCCGCATAGTTGCCGGAAATATCCGTGCTGCGATATTTTTCCGTTGCCACCTGCATGATGGGCAGTTCGATCGCCATACAAAAGTTGTTGAGCAGGATGGTCAGAATCGGAATACGCTCTCTTACAGCCGTCTCGAAATCCATTCCGGTCATACCGATGGCCGCATCTCCCATTACATTGATGCAAAGCTTATCGGGCGCTGCCAGCTTCGCTCCCATTGCCAGCCCCAGTCCATAACCCAGCTGGGTGCTCTTTCCCCAGCCGATATAGGTAAGCGGTGCAATTGACTGCCAGAACGGAGTCATCTGATCCCGCGGGCTGCCTGAATCGTGGGTGATGATCGTATTCTTGCGGTCCACTGTATGCATGATCTCCCAGATGATGCGATACGGTGAAAGCGGAACCTCATCTGATGTCAGCTTGGGCATCCATTCGTTCATCCACTCGGTTTTGACCGCTTCGATCTCTTTTACAAAATCTCCCTCCCACCCGGGCTTTCTTTCGCCAAGGATTTCCTTTAATTCCGAAATAAGTGCTTCCAGGGTAAGTCCTGCATCCCCGATAAGAGCGTAAGATGCCTCAACATCTTTATTCAGATCCGCCGGATCCAGGGTGGAATGGATGACGGTCTTGCCCGAAGGAATGGGAGTTCCAAACGTGGTTCTGGTAAAACTGCAACCGATCCCGAAGATAACATCCGCATTCTTCAAAAAATGCTGAACGGTTTTTGAAAAAGAACGTCCGCCGGATCCCAGGTAAAGGGGATGGTTTTCCGGAAAAGCGCTTTTGCCTTCAAGGCTTGTTGTTACCGGTATTTCAAGCAATTCGACCAGATCTTTCAATTGCCTCCATGCGCGCGAATAGTGAACCCCTTGGCCTACATAGAGCACGGGGCGCTTTGCATTCACGATAACTGAAGCCACTTCCTTTATCGCCTGTGGATCAGGGGCTGTTCGGGTTTTCAGAGTTGTCTTGTAGTCGATAGGTTCCGGAACATCTTCCTCCCAGACATCTCTTGGGATTTCAACAAGAACCGGTCCAGGTCGGCCGTTTTTCGCCTGTGTGAACGCACGGCGCATAATTTCGGGCACCGCACTG
This sequence comes from Deltaproteobacteria bacterium, assembly GCA_019309565.1. Taxonomy (GTDB): domain Bacteria; phylum Desulfobacterota; class Desulfobacteria; order Desulfobacterales; family SURF-15; genus JAFDFZ01. The sequence continues at coordinate 541 of JAFDFZ010000076.1, read as the reverse complement.
GCCATGGGTACCTGTTCCGCCCATTTGGTAATGTGCCGATAGTTGATAGCGGCATTAAAATTGGGGGGAATGTTTGTAAGATTCCTGGGATAGCCCCCTCCTAAGACTACAAGGGGAACAGAATCTGCATATGCCTGAGCAACGCCGCCGAATGCATTCTCGCAACCGGGCCCGTATTGCATAGCAAACACACCGATACGATTTCCTGAAGTGATTCGACTGATGGCATCGGCCATATGCAACCCGATTCGCTCCTGGCGGACGATCACAGTTCGGATATCAGCCACCGCCGCAGCCTCAATGATGGGGTTTACGGGATATCCGATCAACATCTCAACGCCTTCTCTTTTCAATATTTCTGCAATTGCAGCAGCCGTTTTCATAATACTCCTCCTTTTGTAAATTTTCCGGTAAAATAACAAATAAAAAATTAAGGTCCTTCACAGTTTTCCGTGGGTCATACAACATATAGTGGTATAGACTAATGACCCAGGCTGTGTTGGAACTCGGGCATATAGGTCAAGCCCACCACAATGGAAAA
>JAFDFZ010000075.1 GCA_019309565.1 Deltaproteobacteria bacterium | reverse complement strand
CCAGGATATGAACGGAGCGATCAGGGGAGGTAAGGGCTCTGTGATGAGAAGCGGGGTGCGCAGGATTTGCTGGGGGAAATCAAGCCCCACCAGATTGCAAATACCTCGAGCCCAGGGACCTGCTGCGTTAACGAATATTTCGGCATGGTACTCTGCCGCATCAGTGACAGCCGCCTGGATTTTTCCGTTTTTAATCCGAAGCTTCCGAACCGCTTCCAGTTCTCTTATTTCCACACCCCTTCTTTGAGCGGTTCGACAGATGGCTTTTACGACTAATAACGGATTTGCAGTCCCATCGGTGGCGCAGTATTTTGCCGCGATAAGACCCGTTTCAGTGGAAATGGCCGGCAAAAACTGCCCCAGTTCCGGAGGTGAAATCATTTCAACACAAAGCCCCATTTCCCGTTCCCTGGTCATAATTTTAGAGAAGGTTTCAAACTCCTCTTTGGTAAATAACAACCGCAGATTACCGCAACGTCGGTATTCAACATCACATCCAAGCTCTTCCTCCATCTGCGCCCAGATCTTGATCGCCTCCATGGCAAGGGGCAGCTCTGCAGGATGACGGTTCTGCTGCCGAACACCGCCGCCTGCTCGCCCTGAAGCCTGCTGGCCGACCCTTTCTTTTTCTAAAAGGATAACGCGCAATCCTTTTTCTGCCAGGCGATAAGCTATCGAGGCCCCCGCAATTCCACCCCCGATAACCACAACATCCGCTGATTTACCGCTCATACATCTTGCCTCTTAAATGGTACTTGATCTGGCGTCTTAAATTTCAGCTGGAATATTTTCCTCAATAGGCCCCTTTGCTCGATTAATGATTTATATCACCCGCTGATTTGAGGTTAAAGCAAAAATTTTATTCGACTTAAGATCTATTTACAATTTTACGGTAAAATTGGGTGCAAAACTTGAACATCAAATAAAAGCTTGACATGAAGAATATCTTATGAGAAGCAGGATATTGATGAAAATTTTTCATCAAAATTTTTATCAACGAAAAACTTCCATAATTAGATGTTAGATAAGATTCAATCTGAATATCAAAATTTCACGGCCAGCCAGCAGAAAGTTGCCGAGTATATTGCCGGGAATATGGAAGAGGCCTTTGTCCTTAATGCAACCGAACTGGCCCAGCGGGTTGAAGTCTCCGAGGCAACTATTACCCGCTTTATAAGTAGACTGGGATATTCTGGTTTCTCTGAATTCAAGCGCGCCATGGGCCGTCAGGTTCTAAGGGGCCTTTCAACCACGGAAAGGCTGGCCGAGTCTGCTGAAACATTTGGACGGTCAAAATCTGTACTTTCCGAAATTTTAAGGGGGGATATCGACAACATCCGCTCGATTACAAGGCAAGTGCCCGAGGAGCAGTTTGAAGAGGCGGTCGGCAGGCTGTCCTGCGCGAGGTCCATTTACGTTCTTGGTTTAAGATCAAGTCACTCCCTGGCACTTTATCTGGCGTTTAATCTGCGGTTTTTCTTAAAATCCGTAAATCTGCTTAAACCGGGTATCGGGGATATGCCAGAGCAGGTTCTCGACAGCCGCAGAGACGATGTTTTAATCGCCATCAGCTTCAAGCGCTATACGCGTGAGGTCTTTGAGATCGCAGAAAAAGTCAAAAAAAAGGGGGTATACCTGATTGCGATTACAAATGCCCGGCTTTCCCCTCTTGCTCAACTCGCCGATAAGGCTTTGATCGTGAAAACCGAGATCCCGGCCTATATTGATTCTTACACCGCACCGATGAGTCTTATAAACGCTTTTATCACGGCAATTGCATTGCGAAAAAAGAAAACAGCCATGCCGGCCTTAAAGCGACTGGAAAAAGAATTTGAAGAATACCGGACATATCTTAAATGAGGTTTTAGTGATCTGACGGTTGCCTGTGCACGATTAAACAGAAAAGGAGGCTTTAAATGGAGTATTCTACAATTGAGTATTTCAAGGAGGACAATATCGGCATCATCAGGCTCAATCGACCCCATAGAATGAATGCAGTGATAGAAGAGATGTATATGGAAATTCAGCAGGCACTGAAAGCAGCGGAAAGTGACAACACGGTGCGCGCAGTCATTTTGACAGGATCGGTGCTGAAAAAAAACGGTGTTGTCAAACAGGCTTTCTGTGCAGGGGCGGACTTGAAAAAACACGCCGAGGGTGATCGAACCGAAGCGCAAAAGAGGAAATACATAATGCTCGCCCAATATGCGACAAAGGCGCTTTATGAATTCCCAAAACCAACCATTGCCGCGGTTAACGGCCCGGCCAGGGGGGCAGGGGTGGAGATGGCGTTGAACTGCGATTTTGTCTTTATGGCCGATGATGCAACCATGGCGCTTACAGAAACGGGCCTGGGCACATTTATCGGAGGGGCGGTCACATACAATCTGGTAAGAATGGTCGGGTTGCAGACAGCCAAAGAAATTGTATATGCCGGAACCCTCATTGACGGGAAAAAAGCGGTTGAGCTTGGTTTGGCGCTTCGGACATATCCGATCGAAGAACTTTTAACCGAAGCAAAGGCATTTGCCAGAACACTGGCAGCCCGGGCACCTGTCTCGCTTCAACTGGCCAAAAAGCGACTTCAGCAAATGTACGGATTCGATCATGAAACCGTGCTGCTGTTAGAGGCGGATGCCATTTTTACATGTATGAACACAGAAGACTGGCATGAAGGCATCCGGGCGTTTAAAGAGCGTCGGGCGCCTGTATTCAAAGGAGTTTGAGGGAAATGAGCCTGAAAAGAATCCTGGATGCGGAATCTGTTGTGATTATTGGCGCATCACGAGATGTAACAAAAAGAGGATATCAAGCTGTCAGAACGCTTCTTTCTGATAAATATGAGGGTAAGATCTATCTGGTCAACCCCCGTGGGGGAAACATTCTGGGGCTGCCATGCTACAGGAGCGTTCTTGAAATTGATGATCCCATAGACGTGGCGCTTATTACCGTTCCTGCAAAACTTATCCCCTCCATCATTGAGGATTGCGGCAAAAAGGGTATTGCCGGTGCGGTCATTATAGCTGCCGGATACGGTGAGACAGGCCCGGAGGGGGAAACACTTGAACGAACATTGATGGAAAAGGCAAAAGAAGGAAATGTTCGAATTATTGGGCCTAATACCAACGGGTTCATCAATTTCAAGAAGAATATGAATCTGGTGGGCGTAAAGGACGCTCCCAGGGGTGACTTTGCCCTTTTAACCCAGAGTGGAAACATGGCCCTGGCCCTGATGAACGAGGCACGGGATCACGGTTTAAGCGGGTTTTCCTATTATGTCGGTGTGGGAAATCAAATAGACGTTGGGTTTGACGAATATCTTGAGTTTTTCGCAGATGATGCGGATACCAAGGCAATCGTTATGTACTTGGAAGGTATCAAAGATGGCAGAAAATTTATTCAACAAGCTTATAAGATAACCGATAGAAAGCCGATCATCGTTTTAAAAGGCGGCCGCTCTGAGACCGGAAAAAAATCAGCCCGCTCCCACACAGGGGCTCTGGCCGGACAGTACCAAGTATATTTAAGCGCCTTTAAAAGCGCCGGTATTACAAGTCTCGACAATCCAGAAGAATTGTTTCCTGTGGCTGAAACCCTTTCCAATATGCCGCCGATCAAAAACAACACGGTCGCAATTTTAGCAGACGGCGGCGGTCATGCCACCATCGCATCGGATCTTTTGACAGATCATCGGGTGGGATTAATCGAGCTGGTAGAAGGAACCAGGGCGAGGTTAAAGAAGCTTCTGCCGGATACGGCATCTGTGGCAAATCCTGTAGATGTGGCAGGCGGCACGGATTCGGACCCTGAGTTGCTGGCAGAATGTGCTAAAATCATTCTTGAGGATGATCGAGTCGGAGGTTTACTCATTGTCGGCATGTTCGGGGGCTACGGTATTCGATTCGCAGAGAAGCTCAAATTTGCCGAGGAGGCTGCCGCTCATCGATTTGGCAAAATTGTTGCGGCTGCAAGAAAACCTCTGGTCATCCATAGCATATATGCTAATGCAAATTCCCATGCAATCGAAGTGCTGAGACATTATAGAATCCCGGTTTACGGTTCGCTGAATGTGGCATGTAAGTGTATTGCCGCTTTGTCAGATTACGGCGCCTATTTGAAAAACCGATACACGGAAGACAGGTTTGTACTGAACCCCGGTGTAGGAGCAAGAAAGGAAGGCAATGCAATCATAAGCAAGGCGTTAAAGGAAAAAAGAACCTCTCTCATGGAGCATGAGGCCAAAGAGCTGTTACGAATCCACGGTATTCCTGTGACGTCTGATTTTCTTGCAAAAGATGCTGATGAAGCTGCCAGGATCACTGAAGAGTTTGGTTGTAAGGTGGTTCTTAAGGTTGTCTCCCCCGATATTTTACATAAGAGTGACGTCGGTGGTGTTAGATTAAACCTGAAGAACGGCAATGCCGCCCGGCAGACTTTTGTTGAAATCATGGACAGTGTGAGGGAATTCGATCCAAATGCCGATATTCGAGGCTGTTTGGTGAGTCCCATGGTTGAGAACGGCATCGAGCTTATTATTGGAGTTAATAATGACCAGCAGTTCGGGCCTGTGATGATGTTCGGCCTGGGAGGCATTCTGGTTGAAGTCTTTAAAGATGTGGCCTTCCGGCTGCTGCCGCTTTTTGAGGATGATGCCAAGCAAATAATTGTAGAGGTGAAATCCTCTGTTATTCTAGATGGGGTGCGGGGTAAAAGGGGGGTTGATAAAAAGGCTTTGTGTGAATTGCTCCTTAAGGTTTCCCAAATTGCCCAGGCATACCCTCATATTGAAGAGCTTGATTTAAACCCTGTATTTGCAACGGAAAATGGAGTTGTTGTGGCTGATGCAAGAGTGCTTCTCAAGCATGATGCGGCATGTTCGATGTAAGTCGCACCGATTTGCTGAAAACAACCGCCCACTTTAAAATACAACCATAGCGGCTTGTGTTTCAAATTTCACAGAGCATGTCGGAGCACTGTTTCACTGTGTTGACATGTTGAAGTATTTAGGTTAGCTAAATTGACAGCAATCTGCTTTATAAGATATTCCGAACACTGTCATATTTTAGAAAAAATAGTATACGGTGCCATACGAACCGGAGGTTTTTCCTTCTGCGTGGGCGCAAGAGTCTATTTGTGCAGCACGGAGACCTCGGGGTGATGACACACCGGAAAATTGGACCTGTTATGAAAGAGATAAGCAAGTTGGTTACAAGTCAGTCTATCCCGATGATAAACTCTTTTTGGAGCAAACTTTCGATGAAAAGGAGGTGATAGAAAAGAGGCGATTTGAATAAGAGCATTTTAACCCTAAACTTTGTTACGAAAGGAGGCAACGTCATGAAATCTTGGTTTCGTAATGTATTAGTGATTTTTACTGTAACCTTGTTTATCCTGCCTGCAGCAGCGGCACTTGCCAAAGATCTGCCCAAGGAGCGACTGGTTCCACCAATAGGGCTGCTTGGAACCACATCTGACTACTCACCCCAGCGCTACAACATGATGCGCATGATCGTGGCGAGCTGGAAGAAGCTGGGGATCAATGCTTATATCGACCCCACCAAATATGAGGCCATGATCAAGCGGGCTTTTCGATCCAAGCGCTTCGATGCCTATATTATTAACTGGTCCCCAAAACTGGTAAGACTCGAGCCCAATGTCTTCCTGCGAAGCATGCTCACTTCGGAGAATGCGGGATGGGACGGAATCAATGTTTCGGGCTACCAGAATATAGCGTATGACAAGCTGGCCGATGCGCAGAAGGTGGCTTTGGACACCCGGGACCGCAAGGACATTGTCGATTTCATTCAGGAGTTTCTTTACGAACGCCAGCCCCATCATGCGTTCATGCATCAGAAAAACTTCCGCGCTTACAATCAGAAAAATTTCAAAGATGTGATACTGGCTCCTGGAACTGGCCCCTGGAGTTTCTGGACCGACTGGTCGGCTACCCCAACAGGAAGCCAGAGGGTATTCCGGCAAAGCGGTGTGGCCGATTTCAAGACCCTCAATCCTATCATGACACAGCTCATCACCGACCAGTGGTTGATGGCTCATATTTACGATACGCTCATGAGAATCGGCCCCGACGCGAAACCTCAGCTATGGGCCGCCACCGGCTACAAATGGCTGGATGCTAAAACACTGGATGTTACCGTTCGTACCGATATGAAGTTTCATGACGGCAAACCGGTTACTGTAGAGGACATCGCATTTTCTTTCGAATACGGCCGCAAGTCAGGTTATCTACTGTCATTCTTAGACAATCTGGAATCAACCGAGATCCTCGGTAAAGGCAAATTACGCTTCAAGCTCAAGGAACCGGATGCCGGGTTTCTGTTTACCGTGCTCTGTCAGGTTCCCATCCTGCCCAAGCACATATGGGGGGAGATCGAGAATCCGGCCACTTTTGCCAACAGCAATCCTATCGGAAGCGGTCCCTTTAAATTTGCATACCACCGCCGGGATGAGGAGCTGTCTTTGAAGGCTTATAAAGAGCATTTCGCACCGCCGAAAAATGACGGGTTCCTGTTTGTTGTTTACGGCAACCAGGAGGCAATCGTGGGTGCCATGGAACGGGGAGAGGTCGATTCCTGCGGTTCGGCTTCTCTGGATCCTCTTCAGGCCGAAAGACTGGCAAAGAACAAGGATATTAAAGTTGTAGCACCGTTGACTTTCGGTATGTACATGCTGGAATACAATACTCGAATTCCGCCATGGAATGACGTTCATTTCCGCAGGGCAGTTTCTTATGCAGTTCCGGTGGAAGCGATGATTAAGCGCGTCTGGAACGGACATGGCGTCCCGGCCGGTGCCATACTCTCTCCGGAAAACAAGTTCTGGCACAACAGCAAACTGCCGCCATGGCCGTACGATATGGAGAAGGCAAAACAGGAGCTGATCAAGGCCGGTTATGAGTGGGACGACCAGGGCCGTCTTTACTACCCGGCTCCTGAAAACGACAGGCGATGGATAGACACCATTGATCAGTACAAGACCTATGAAACTCATCCAATCGACTGGAGAAATCCTTAAATTAGGCGGTCCTGGTTAAACATTAAATGAAGGATCTTGGGGGAGGGGAGTTTCGGCTCTCCTCCCCTACATTATGACAGGGTATTGAAAATGAGGGGAAGATATCTTCTTAAACGTTTTATATTGATGATTGTAACCCTCTGGGTACTGGTAACCATCATATTTTTTCTGTTTCGAATCATGCCGGCCGACCCCACTGCATTGTTTATCGGAGCCTCGCTTCACCCAGAATCTCAGAAAATGATGATAAAGCAGTTCGGGCTGGATAAGCCCAAGATAGAGCAGTATTTTATCTACATGAAAAACCTGTTCAAGGGCCAGTTCGGCATATCCATCCGGACCAATGAACAGGTGATAGATATGCTCCGGGGAAAAATCTGGAACACCCTGTTTATGATGGGGACATCCATGATTCTTGCCATGGTTATCGGCGTTATCCTCGGCACCATTCTGGCCTGGAAACGGGGAACCGGTATCGATACCGGAGGGATCGCAATCTTTCTGGCCCTTCGTTCGGCCCCCGAGTTCTGGCTTGGGATGATTATACTGCTTATATTCGGATACATTTTGCAGTGGTTTCCCATCGGTCTTATGTTGACACCCGGGCGGTACTATTCCGGTTTTTTCGATAAATATTTTAACTGGGATTTCGTCCATCATCTGGTTCTGCCAGTGTTTACCATGACTATATTCTATCTGGCCACTCCTATGCTGGTTACCCGCAACAGCATTTTAGATATCCTGCATGAGGATTTTATTGAAATGGCTCATGCCAAGGGTCTTACCAGCAAGAGAATCATGTTTCGCTATGCCTTACGAAACGCGCTTCTCCCGGTGGTTACCATCGCGCCCCTGATGCTCGGTTTTGCGATAGGAGGTCAGGTGTTGCTCGAAAAGGTATATTCATGGCCGGGGATGGGGCGTGAACTTGTCGAGGCAGTAAGCAGTATGGACTACCCGGTTGTTCAGGCCGCTTTCTTGTTTTTAGGTGCAATTGTAATCATAGGGAACTTTCTGGCAGATGTGTTGTACTCGTATCTCGATCCGAGGGTGAAGGTGGGGTGAGCAATAAAAAATTGCTCCAGAGGATTTTCACCCCGTTAGAGAAATCCACCGACTCCTGCCTGCCTGTGCGTTGCACGCAGACAGGTCGGTGGTATAGGTAATTCCTTATAGATGGTGGTTTAAAGCCACCATCTATAGTCGTTAGAGAACATCGTTCTCTAACGGGGTTTAATTTGCAGGTTCTTAAGTTTTCAAAAAGCCTGTCTTAATATGTTTCAAAGATTGTATAATGATGTATTGTGAATGATGAGGAGAGAAGGTGATGGCCAAAAAAGAGTTCTCCGAGCGGGCGGTGGTTTTTCGGCATTTTCTTCGTGAGCAGAAAGAAGTGTTTCACGGAGAAAAGCTCAGCATCGCCGGGTTGATTATTGTCGGTGTTTTTATGGTACTGGCGATTATCGGCCCTCATATTGTACCATATGACCCCTATGAGGCGATCGTTGATGAATGGGGCATGGTACCTGAAGACAAGACCCCATCCAAAGAACACTGGTTCGGCTTGACCCGCTTCGGTTTTGATGTTTTCAGCCAGACGATTGTCAGCTCCCGCACAGCGGTGGTTGTGGGATTGATCTCGGCTGTGATGGTGGTATTTGTGGGTGCAAACCTTGGATTGATATCGGGTTACTACGGGGGATGGCGCGATGAGGCCATCATGCGAATAACCGACATTGCCTATGGAATTCCATTTCTTCCCCTGGCCATCGTGCTGATGACATTGCTTGGTCGTGGAATTTCAAATGTTATCATAGTTGTGGTGGCTCTTTTCTGGCGAACGACCACCCGTGTTATCCGCGCACAGGTCCTGACCATAAAGGAACGTCCCTTTATTCAAGCCGCCCGTGTGGCAGGAGCCTCGGATTTTCGAATTATTTATCGCCACATTGCCCCAAACGTGATGCCAATGGCTTTCCTTTACATAGCTCTTGCAGTGGGATGGGCGGTCATTGCCGAGGCGAGCATAAGTTTTCTGGGTTTCGGCGATCCGGATTCTATCAGCTGGGGGCAGATGATCCATTTTGTTTTTGCAGCCCAGATGTTTCGTGAAGCCTGGTGGTGGTTTCTGCCGCCAGGGCTGTGCATCGTGCTGCTTGTGATGAGTGCGTTCTGGATCGGTCTGGCCTATGAGAAGGTTGTGAATCCGAGGCTGAAGATAGAGTGAAGTCGACTGTTTCAATGAACCAAGAAATTGCTTGCAATCCACGGGGCCGTTATGTCTTTACTTGAAATAAGAAATCTCAAAATCCATTATCGAACAAAAACAGGTATCGTTAAGGCTGTAGATGATGTTTCCTTTTCGATCGAAAGGGGAGGAACCCTTGGCCTTGTAGGGGAATCCGGGTGTGGCAAAACAACGATCGCAAAAGCCATCATGAGATTGCTTCCCCGAAACGGGATGATAGCAGGAGGTGAGATACTGTTTGACGGCCGCAACCTTGTTAATCTATCAGACGAGGAGGTTAGAAAGTATCGCTGGGAAAACGTGGCCATGATCTCCCAGAGTGCGATGAACTCCCTTAATCCGGTTGCGCGAGTGGGAAGCCAGCTCATAGAAGCGATTCAGGCCCATAGGCAGGTCAGCGTAGAGCAGGCCACCAGGAGAATGGAAGAGGTCTTTGAGCTTGTGGGGCTTAGCATAGAGCGGGCCAGAGATTATCCTCATCAATTCAGCGGCGGGATGAAACAACGAGCCGTTATCGCTATGGCCCTTTTACTGAACCCTGAGTTGATCATAGCCGATGAACCCACAACTGCTCTAGATGTCCTGGTACAGGACCAGATCATACTTAAAATCAAAGAGCTTTTAAACAAATTGAACAACGCCATGATTCTCATTACACACGACATTGCCGTGGTGGCCGAAACCTGCGAGCGTATGGTGGTCATGTATGCCGGGAAAATCATGGAACATGCCGACACCGACGACATCTTTTACAATCCTTACAATCCTTATACCCTGGGGCTACAGAATGCCTTTCCCAGTGTAAAGGGGCAACGCAAAGAACTTATCTCCATTCCGGGGTATCCGCCGTTGTTGATCGATCCACCCCCGGGCTGCCGCTTTGCCGAGCGATGTCCGTTTGTTCTGGATATATGCCTGGATCAGGAACCGCCTCTTGAACAGGTGGCACCGGGGCATTTCAGCGCATGCCATCGCGCGGTGGACATAGAAGAGATCCGGATAAAATCGAAAGACGAAGCAACCTGGCTTGCGAAGGAAGCAGCATAAAATTGAGTTGAGAATTAAATTGTCTAAGTGGAGTTGTCATGCCTGAACCCTTGATTCGAGTAGAGAATCTAATAAAATACTTTGAAATCCGAAAGGGCCCGCTTACCGCCCTGTTCGGACGATCCGATGAAGTCGTAAAAGCCGTGGATGACGTTAGTTTCTCTGTGGAGGCCGGGCGCATACTGGGTCTTGCCGGTGAGAGCGGCTGTGGTAAGACAACCACGGGCATGACCTGTGTGAGGCTCTATCGCCCCACAGAGGGGAGCATATTTTTTGAGGGCAGGGATATTTCCGCATATGAGGGAGAAGAGTTGCTTCGTTTTCGGCGTGCCGCCCAGATGATATTTCAGGATCCGTACGAATCCTTGAATCCGCGTTTTACGGTGTATCGAACGGTCTGCGAGCCTCTTGAAATCCATGGAATCGGAAGCCGGACAGAGAGGGAAGAAAAAGTGTATAAGGCCTTGGAGCGCGCGGAGCTGAGGCCGCCGGAGCAGTTTTTCGCAAGGTACCCGCATCAGCTAAGCGGCGGGCAGCGGCAGCGTGTGGCAATCGCAAGAGCTATCGTATTGGAACCTAAATTTCTGGTGGCCGATGAACCGGTATCAATGCTGGATGTATCTATCCGTGCCGGGGTGCTTAAATTGTTCAAACGACTGACAGAGAGTCTGGAGATGGCCGGTGTTTTTGTTTCTCATGATCTGTCGCTTCTGAGGCATATCTGTGATACGACTGCCATCATGTATTTAGGCCGAATAGTGGAAATCGGGGAGACCGAAACCATTATTACCAATCCCACCCACCCATATGCCCGCGCTTTACTGGCGGGGGTCTGTGTTCCCGATCCGAGAGTGAAGCGGGAACGGATAGTGTTAAAAGGAGAAGTTCCCAGTGCAAAAAATATACCTTCAGGATGCCGGTTCCATCCTCGATGTTATATGGTACAAGATCGGTGCAAAAAAGAAGATCCTGTTTTAGAGAAGAAGGCAAGTGGAGCTGAGGTGGCCTGCTATATTGTTGGATGAGTTTTTTACTGGTAAATTGTGCTGACAGGCCGTTTTACCATTTAATTTTAAAGCAACTACGGAATAAAAATAAGAGGTTATCGCCATGCACAACAGGGTTATCGACACCGTCAAAATAGCTGACATGATCGTTCATGAACTTCTTGCAATCAAAACGGGAGAGGAGGTTGTTCTGGTTGCTGATCCTGAAACAGATATGGAGATGGTCCAGGCGCTTTGCGGTGTTACCCAGGCAGCCGGTGCTGAATTTACAATAGCCATTATGCCGTCCAGAGCGATTGAAGAGTCTTTGAAGATGACCGGATTCATCGAAAAGGGGCTTGAAGCAGCAGATGTCATGATCGGCATGACAAAAGCAAGTGGTGCGGCGTGTTACAGCCCCACGGTGAGTCTGTTGCGCAAAGAAAAGGGGCTCAGATTCCTTTCGATGGTTTTAAGAGATCTGGATATCTGGACCAAAGGGGGTGCAACCGCAAATTACCGGGAAATACTTGAAGCCGGAAAACGGCTAAAAGCAGTATGGGAAAGAGGAAAGGAGATATATCTCACAACTGAAAAAGGCACCAATCTAAAGGCGCAGATTGGAGGTGCCCCGCCTTTTATCGAAGCAGGCTTTGCCACAGAGCCGGGGCAAAGTGCGGCGTTTTCAGATGGGGAGGTGTCACAGGGGCCGATCCAGGGAACCGCTGAAGGTGTAATCGTTATCGATGGTCCTATTGCTCATATTCAACACACCGCAGAGTCGATTCGATTGGAAATAGTGCAAGGCAGAGTAGTCAATATTGGAGGAGACGGGAAAGGTGTACGACAACTTAGGGATATTATTGAGAATGTTAAGGATGCGGACAATTTTGCTGAAATCGGTATTGGACTAAATCCCAGGTGCCGGCAGAACGGAAAGTTTGAAGAAGAAAAAAAACGCCTTGGTAATGTGCATATTGCACTTGGTCGAAATACCGGTGGCTATGGAGGAACCATCAAATGCATGGTTCATCTTGATATGGTTATCTACTCGGCTACGGTTAAGACCGACAGGGATGTGCTTCTGCAGGAGGGAAAGCTGTGTGTTTAAAGAATAAAACCTTGAACAACTTGTTGCATGCAAGCGTTTAAGCACGGGGTATAGTTATGTCAGTTTCAGCTCGTATCATCGATCTTAGCAGGACGGCCGAACTCATTATCCGCAGGCTGCTTGCGGTAAAGCCCCACGAGGAAGTTCTTCTGATTGCTGATACCGAAACCGACATGGAGATGGTTTACTCTCTCACTTCAGCGGTGCGTAGCATTGGTTGTGAATATACCATTGCCGTTATGCCCAGCAGAACGGGCCAGCCTCATATGTCTAATGTAATTCCAAAAGTTATCGAGAAAGCCTTTGAAGGTGCCGATGTCGCCATCGGTTTGACCCGAACCAGTTTCGGGCCCTCGCTGGCTCCCATCCAATCGGAGCTTGTGTTTAAAAAAAAGAAGTTAAGATATTACTCCATGGCCTTGCGAAATTCGGAAAGCATGATGCGTGGCGGCGCCCTGGCCGATTATGAAAAACTTAGAAAAACTGCAGCAAGGCTTAAAAAAATCCTTGAATCCGGTTTGCGCTTGACTATCAGAACCGAACTGGGGACAGATTTTAGTGCGGAGATCCCAAAGGTTGAAGACTCTCCGGAGTTTCCCGGCCCCTTTGTCCGTGTCGAGGACGGCTGGGCTGACAAGCCCGGTGAAGAAGCCGCATTTCCGGATGGCGAAGTATTTTTCGCACCCCGTGAGTACTCTGCCCGGGGGCGCCTGGTTATCGATGGGCCCATCGAATATGTTGGAATTTCCAGCGAGCCGATCGAGGTGATTGTTCAGAAGGGAAGAATCGTTGAGGTAAACGGCAGATCCGCCGAAGCTCGCAGATTAAAGGAGCTTGTAAGAAGCATAGAAGATGCAGAGGTGATCGGGGAAGTCGCTATTGGAATCAACCCTGAGTCGTTGCGAGACGGCAGCGCACAGGAGGAGAAAAAGGCGCTTGGAAACTGTCATATCGGATTTGGTATTGCCAGGGGTTTTGCAGGTACCTGGATGGCCAAACACAAGAATTTCATCCACAGCGATATGATTATTCGTGATGTGGAAGTATCAGTAGACGGAAAAGTAGTTGTTAAGAAGAATAAGATTATTTGCTGATGTATAGCGAAGCTCTGCCTCAAACCAACGAGTTGAGGAAAGATTAGCTGTGTTGCTTGAGCAAAGCGATGCTTAATGCCGGATGCTCGATGCTGGATAAAACAATAAAAAAGCCTTCCTTAAGATCCAGCATCCAGGAACCAGCATCTAGTATCTGTTCGCAAACTGCACAACAAGATACAGAAACTTGACACAAATTTTAAGATGTTAACCTATGTAGACGGCTAGAATCGCCAGGAGGAGGAATTTTAGCGTGGATCAAAAAGTAGAATTTCTGTTTTTATCACAGGAAGAGATGATTGAAGCCGGCGTGCTGGACATGAGAAATTGTGTGGATGTGATGGACAGAGCCTTTAAACTTTTAGGGCGGGGAGACTGTTTGATGGGAGGCCCCTCGGGAAACCACCACGGCATGAAGATATATTTTCCCAAAGAACCCAGGGGGCCTCGGATGCCTGTAGATGGACCTGATCGTCGTTTTATGGCTCTGGTGTCATACCTGGGGGGTGATTTCCATGTTTGCGGTGCTAAGTGGTATGGTTCGAATATCGAAAATTCAACCCGAGGACTTCCCAGATCGATTCTTCTGGTTATCATTAATGATCCGGAAACTGCCGCGCCCCTTGCAATCATGGATGGGAATCTGATCAGTGCCATGCGGACCGGAGCTGTTATCGGGCTTGGTGCTAAATATCTGGTAAAAAAAGAAGCGGAGGTTGCAGGAATTATTGCAGCAGGTGTTATCAGCAAAACGTGCTTGATGGCGCTGGCGGTGGGCATGCCGAATCTTAAAGAAGTTAAGGTCTTCGATATCAATCGGGAAAAGGCCGAGGCGTTTGCCCGGGAGATGGGGGAGAAATTGGGCATAAAAATCGTTGCGGTGGATAGTATGGAAACCGCAATCCGAGAATCTGATGCGGTCAGCAGTGCCACCTCCAGGGTTAAGATTCCGCATTTTGAACCGCAATGGTTTAAACCGGGAGCTTTTTTGGGCCTATCTTCCGATGCACACTTAACCGAAGATTTCTGGCTGGGCGCGAAAGTGGTGGCCGACAACTGGAAGATGCATATAGACTGGAGGGAAGAGACTTCCCGGATACCTGAAGAAATAAGGAAGCCACCGCTCTATGGTAACCTCCATCAACTGATTCTGGACGGGCGCATGAAAGATGACGATGTTTTAGAGATGGCTCAGATTGTCGCTGGTGCTGTGGTGGTGAGAGAGAATGAAAAGCAGCGGATCGTGTATATAACGGGTGGTATGGGTATAGAAGATACGGCATGGGGGTTTACCGTATATGAAAAGGCAAGGAAGAAAGGTCTTGGTAAGAAGCTGAAGCTCTGGGATAGACCTTACTGGTATTAATCCGGAAATAATATTTGATAGCAGGAGGTTTTATTATGTCGAAGGAATTGAAGATGCGAGTCGGGGATGAGGTCGCCAGGATCGTCCTGTTGGAGGATGAAGCCCCTGAGACCTGCAAGAAGGTGCTGGCATCCCTGCCGTTAAAAGGAAATCTCATACATGCAAAGATTGCCGGAAAAGAATTTTTCTTTAAGGCCCCGTTTTTTTGCGATCCTGAAAACCGGGTACAGGCCCAGGAAGCCGGTAATATCGGATACTATGACGGAGCCAACAGTATCTGCGTTTTCTACGGGGCGGAGCCCGGAATAGGCGAGGTGAATCTGTTTGCAAGAATCACGGAAAATTTAGAAGGCATTCAGAAAGAAGGGGAAAAGGGCTGGAAGAGGCAAGGGGCGGAAATTGAAATTTACGAATAGTAAGGGAGGTGATGAGATGCCAGGTTTAGTCGAAAAGGTTCGAAAGAGACGAGAGAAAATTTGGGTAAATGAACCCGGGGAAGTCGGCGAGTCATTTCTTAAGGCCAGGGGTACCGGAGATTCATCGTTTTTTCCCTGTCTGTATGGAGATTTTGAGGCAAGAGCCTGCCATCACGCACTTTACACTATAAGACAAACGTTAAGAGACGGTGATGTGGACTTTAAGACGATCAGGATTGTGACGAAAAATTCTTTGAACAACTATCTGCCGTATCTGAACTGGCCCAGGCTGTATGATTCCGAGAAATTCATCAAAGAGGTTGCAGAACAGTTGGAGACCATAGAGTCTGAAGATGAATTCATCCGGCTGTTAGAAGAGCTTGCTTTGTATGTTGGCCGCCTGAACTACTGGATCGATCAACACATGCCCTGGTATGAGCTCATCAGGGCCTATGAAGCAGCCCGAACTCAAGATTGAGGAGGAAATCATGCTCAATTTTGACGGAAAGGTCGTTTTGATAACCGGAGCTAAAAGTGGAATCGGTGCCACATCTGCTGAGCTTTTTATCAAGCAGGGTGCAAAGGTTATCGGTGTGGATATTGGTTTTGCTCCCAGTGGTTATGACGAGATCGACTTTGAGAAAAACCCGGTTCAGGTGCATCTGGATGTGACTGATTTGAAGCAGGTAAAAGAAATTATAAACATTGTGAAAGAAAGGTTCAACCGTATCGATGTGGTTGTCAATTCCGCGGGTATCCTGACCACAACACCGATTTTGGAGATTACAGAAGAACAATGGGATAGGGTGTTCGCTATTAATTTAAAAGGCACATTTTTTATGTGCCAGGCAGCCCTGAAACATATGATAGAGAAAAAGGGGGGTTGTATTGTTAATCTCAGTTCGGTATCAGGCAAAATAGGAGGCATAATGGCCGGTGCTGATTATTCAGCGTCAAAAGCCGCTGTTATATGCCTGACCAAATCCTTTGCCAGGGCAGGAGCTGTCCATGGAATTAGAGTCAACTGCATCGCCCCTGCAGCGATTCACACACCCATGCTGGAAAAGTATTACAAGGACTATCCGGAGGAGGTATTGAAGAAATCCATGGAATCAAAGCCGCTTAAAAGATGGGGCGAACCAATCGAGGTGGCCAGCACCATTGTATTCCTGGCTTCACGGGAAGCATCATACATCACAGGTGAGTGTGTGGATGTAAATGGTGGTATGTTAATGGATTAATCTTTAAGACGATCTGATAGAAAGGTGACGTTAAAATGGCAAAACTTTCCAGTGAAGAACTGTATCATGAAAGGTTTCCTAAATCCAGGGCACTGTATGAGCGTGCCGGGGGGATTCTCCCCAGGGGGGTTACCCATGATGCATGGTATATGAAGCCCTTTCCCATCTATATCACCAAAGCCAGCGGTTCCCGCAAATGGGATGCAGACGGTTACGAATACGTGGACTACATCGGCGGGCATGGCGCCCTGCTCATGGGCCACGGGCATTCTACTCTGCTTGAGGCGGTAGGCAGACAAATCCAGACCGGAACCCATTTTGGGGCCTGTCATGAGCTGCAATTGCAGTGGGCGGAATTGATCCATAAGCTGGTTCCCGGCGCTGAGCGGGTTGAGTTCACCAATTCGGGCACAGAGGCCAACATGCTGGCCATCCGGCTGGCAAGGGCGTTTACGGGCAGGCAAAAGATCGTTAGGTTTCGATATCATTTTGCAGGTTTCGCCGATCATGTCATGGTAGGCATAGCTCCGCCATGGAATGTACCCACCTCAAGCGGGCTGCTTCCCTCTGATGTTGAAAATACGCTGGTTATACCGGTAAACGACGAAGCGATTCTTGAGCAGGTTCTATCCAGGCGGGATGTAGCATTGCTTATGGTTGAAGCTGCGGGAGCCTTTTCAGGTGTGATTGGAATATCACCTTCCTTTTACAATACGATGAGAGAAGTAACCGCGCAATACGGCACCTTGCTTCACTTCGATGAGATCGTTACCGGGTTTCGCTACTCGCCCGGAGGTGTTCAGGCCGAGAAGAATATTAAGCCTGATTTGACCAGCCTTGGTAAAATATTAACAGGAGGCGTGCCCGGAGCCGGTGCAATAGTGGGACGGGCCGATATCATGGACATGCTGTCTTTTAAAGATGATAACTGGAATCGTTACAAGCGTGTTGCCCATACAGGCACGTTCAATGGCAACCCTCTGTGTGCCGCTGCAGGAATTGCGACGCTTAATTTCATTTCAAACGGCGGGCCACAGAGGCAGGCCACTCATATCGCAGATCTGTTACGGGAGCGGATGCAACAGGCGATCACAGAACGCTGCATCGAGGGTTGTGTATATGGAGATTTTTCCGTCTTCCACGTCTATCTGGGCCGCTGTGAGATGCGAGAGCAATGCGACAGAAGGATTTGTCTAAATGAAGACAAGGAGAGGCCTGTTAGTTTGGGCCGCCTGTTGGCAATCAACGCCACACTTAATGGAGTGCATCTTCCAAATCGCGGCTACGACGGCATCGTTTCCGCCGCTCATACGGAAACAGATGTGGAAAAAACAACCCGGGCCTTCAGTGCCTGTCTGGATACACTTATGGAAGAGGGGGTTATCGGCAGGTAGAAAGTAACATCCTTTCCGGATTTTCGGAAGGATAAGAAAGCAATTTCTGTAAGCCCAATATGGCAAACGCGTGGGCTTATTGTCAAGAAATAACCGCCACAATATGTGGTATAGGCTGAAATGAGGTTCGGTCAAAAACTTCCACAGTACATTCGGGTAACTCAATCCCCTTGGAGTTAGCTTTCCGGAATCACCTGTCGTACATTCAAATAGCAGCAAAAGCAGCGTTTTATAGTGGCTATAGTTGATCTTATCTGCTATTCCAAACCCATAGCCCTAATGGCGGCATTAGTGGGATCCGTATAGAATACCGGTTGGATTTTGTTGAGAAGAATATCAGGTACATCAGGAAGGTCACGCTTGTTTTCGGAAGGTAAGAGAATCCTTTTAGCTCCGGAATCCAACGCCAGTTGCATTCGTTCCACTAAATTGCTCACCCTCATCAAGATTCCACCAACACTCATCTCCCCCAGGATGACTGTCTGTCCCTTAACAGGTTTTTCTAACAGGGCCGATAACATAGATACATAAAAGGCCACGGCAGTCTCTGTCCCTTCTTTGGCCTGGCTTAAATTCAATGCCTGGATTGAAAAATCATAGCTTTTCAAATCCTTCTCTATACCAAAGTTTTTAATGTTGGCTTTCAGATAGGCATCTGCCACCTTGATCGCTTCTTTCATGCGCGAGCTCAAATTCCCGAGGGGAATTATACGGCCAGATCCTTTGTTTGCCTGAGTTTGGATCAGAAAAAGGGCGATCTTTTTATCCTCAGCATCCAGCCCGATAGTGTACACGCTTCCGGGTAACATTGTCTCTGATGGAATTACCCGACCGCCACCAGTTTCGGGCAGCTGAACAAACCTTTCTTCGCTTGTTTCCTTATCAATGTATGAAAAATTGACATCCCAATACTCCATCCCACCCATTTTCTTGAGCTGCTCCTTTACCCTTCTGCGCATCTCCATAGCAAATTCAATATAATCAGAAAGCTCCTCCTTGGTCGCTTCACCATGTGGGTGGAGCAACTTGATCAGTCCTGAAACAGTCTTTCTAACGGCTTTTTGGTCTCTTCCTGAAAGGTGATTTCCAAAACGGAATGATTCTTCAGGCCGATGGGTATAGCTATCCTTCCTTAGCTTTGTAAACACCTCTGCCAGAAAATCGGACACTAATCCCAGATGAGACGTATAGTATTCATCTCCTGTCTTTTCAAACTCCCATCCAGGTAAATAGCAATGAATACGATCAAAAAAAGCAAGGTCCATCTGTTTTGGCATTGGATAAAAAAGATGGCTTGTTCGGAGAATGGTCTCTATGTCCCCGTCTATATTCCCTATAAAAACTACCGATCCTTCTGCGGAGATGATCTCTCTTCCCCGGCTAAACTGGCCATCCTCCATGTAGTTTTTGCAAATATCTATGACTTTCTTGTCTTCAAATCCTGCACGGGGCATCTCATCGAAGGCTACTACGTCCCAGAGGGCAACCAGTCCCTTTTGCCCGGTATTTAGATTAACAAACATCTGAGCTGCCGTTGTTTGTCCACCTGAAATGAGGTGCACATAAGGACTCACCTGCTGGTAAACAAAACTTTTACCGGTGCCCCTCGGTCCTAATTCGACAAGGTTGTAGTTTTTTTCAACCAGCGGAATTAGCCTGGCGATGTAAAGCATCTTACGCCTGTGGGTAAAATAAGGGTATTCTTCCCTAAAGCCGAGGCTTCGTATGAGAAAGTTTAGCCATTCCTCCGTAGAAAAATGGGTCCGGTTATTTCGGAAATTGATCAGTTCAAGGTTTGATACCTGGATCGGACGAAGCTCACGAATAACAAAAGGCCGTGTCTTGCCCTTAAATTGGAAGCTGTCATCATACTCTATCTCAACCTCAGCCCATAGACCTCCGGTAAGCAATCTCTCATGTTTTCTGGTTTCTGAAGAATCTATCCTGACATATTTTATGTCTATATTTTTAAGTTCAGCCCAGTACTGGTTATCTTCTTCTACAAGCCGAACAGCGACCTTTTCAATGAGTTCATATCTGCGCCGCTGTTCGATTCGGGATTTGATCAATTCCTTCTCATCAGGTTTAGCGTATTTCTGAGAAAGGGTTTGCCTTACATACTCCATTCCCTCTCGTACAATATCGTCATTAGGATCAGAACAATATCTTCCCAGTAAAAATTCAATTACAAAAGTTGGCACACTGTAGGCGCTCCGCATCCTCCTGACAAGGTCCTTGCGAACCGTTACACCTGGAAACAGCGATCGAACCTTTCGGTCCAATTCATCCGGCTGAGAATCAGGTATTTTTAGAAAAGAGGTATTTTCTTTTTCTTCGTTAAACATCTCGAATCACCTTTAAGGTTTTTGTTGATAGCAACTCTTCACCATCTTTTGCAATGATATCTATCTTATCGTCCTGCTTGAGGCCTCTGTCCAAAAAGAGGGTAAGCTTCAATTCATCCCCCACCCATAATTCAAAATTTTTGGGATTTGATACAGCCTTACCTTTTCGCTCTGCAACCAAATAGCCGGATCTGGGCAACTCCACTGTGGGCATGAATGGCAGAGGTAATTGCTCAACCGGGCTTTCACCCTTCAAAACAATCTTTACTATGCCAGAGTCTATAAACTCCTTATCAACGAACATTGTCAATCTGACACGAACGGCTCTCTCCTGCACCTCGGCCTTAACATGAGGGACAACGACCTCCTGTAAGGATGCCCCGCCGTGAAGGTATTCTGTCTGCCCACCAGCACTGAACACGGTCCTGGCCGGAGGCAAGGCCAACCAATGATCATCATCCCACGGGGAAGGAATTACCGGCAAATCAGTCCCAATATTTTTGGGAATTACGGCAAAACGACGTTCGCATATATTCGAGCTTTGAGGGTTACCCCATTTTATCATTCCATCCGAAGAGCTGAGCAAAAAACCATGGTCCGTTATAATATGGATCTCCTGGAATCTATTTCGGGCAAGCAATCGCACTTTTTGGGTTATTTCAGCCATCTCCTTTTCAATATCCTTAAAAAGACCTATTCCTTTGGCTTCACCTTCAGCATCGATATCCCGACTGAAAATGGTAAGGATCTTTGATTTGATTGCTTTGAGACTGGCTTTATTCAACCCTTTCATATCTATTGAAGCCAGATCGTTCCCAAATTTCTCTTTTAAAAATTCAATACGGTTGTTCTTTATGCCAAAATTCTTTCCGTCATGGGTAACAAAGATCTTATTTTTATTAATTTCAATTCTTCGATCGCAATCTGGAAGAAGTTGAGTCATGCCCACTTCAGTTTTAGAAGGAAGATCTGCTATCCATGGCTCCACATGGACTTTGAACCCAGCTCTTTTCAAACGATCGCATACCTCCATTGCAAGATCATAGCGAAGGGCATCGGTAATTATGATAGCCTTCCTCCGATTCCCCTCAGGAAATGACCATACAGACTTGGCCGTCTTGGCAACATGCGGAATCTTCTCCATTGATTTCAGATCAGGGTTATTAATGAGTATTTTTGTAAAACATTCGCCGGACACTTTTAGCCAGTGGTTGTATAGCGGTAAAAGCAGAGCTTTTATCAAGTCACCATCAGGATCATCCACAGCCAGAACCATGAGCCTTCTGGCGATCTCATCGATTTTCCACCATCCATCTCCTGGATCAGAAAATGCTAAAATGCATTCCTTGAGGTCGTTTAATTCGGCTTCAGCCAACCAGGACTCCCCATCGACCGCCCTTTTTTCTATCTCTTTTAGCAAAGAAAGCCAATACCAGCCAAGTTCTCCTGGCATGAGCTGATCCCACACTTTGTCATATTCTCTTACCTTAATATCCTGCAGCACTGACCGAATGTTTTTCAGTGAGGTGCCTAAAGCATCTTCGAGCTTTTTTTTCGCTTCCTGCCATTGATATAAAATGATATGAGGAAAGACATGCCCATATTTATCAACATCCACAGTTCCGATTAGATTAAGCCCTTCTTTTTCAAGATCGCGGCATTTGTCAACGTAGGCCTTACCCACCTCCGGTATTTTTAACCATCCCTCAATAGTTGATTGACAGTGGTCAATTTTATATTGTGGTGGTAATTCTTGACTAAACGGAAATGCTGGGTCGTAATCTGTTAACTTCCAGGTTGTGCACAGGGCCACATGCCTAACAAGTCCCCGGCTGAATCCTGCAGGATTCGCCATGACTTCATCATCGCTCCATTCCCCTCCCAAATGGCTTTCCAGGCGATTAATGAAGTCTTTCAGAACGCCATTCTCTACAAGCCGTGTTATAGTAGCCTGCGGATCTACCAAAAGCTCTTCCATTTGTCTGCCCAAGTCACCCACGAGCTCACTCTGGACGGTGTTTAAATCCCAGGACTTTCCTTTCCAGAATTCGACTGGCTTATCCAGATTCTGAGCTACAAGGCGCGACAGGGGGGATGCAGATCGGTCAGATTCATTGAGATTATATAATTCAACAAGCTGTTTCTTGTCTTTTGTGATGTCCACGTCATGAGAACGCAGAAAAGCAGGCAGTTTATCTTCATCACCTCCCCTTCGCCCCCAATCAAGCCCTGCCTCGCAAAAAGGCATAAGCCACGACATAGGTATGCTCTTTTTTGGTCTCGTAGCCTCATTCAGCCAATCTACCGGATAAGGATAGTAGATGATCCACCGAGATACCTTGCCCCAATCAATTATGCCATCCTGCCTCATATTATGAACACGATCTGATAGGATAGACACACGAACCTGTAAAGGGCTTTGACCCTTTCCATCCGGAACGTCGCTGCCAACAGCAATTAATTTCATTGGAACGCTGTTTCCTCCTTTTAGTGAAACCGTCCAGTTGGCTGATTTTTCCAATAACCAGGGGATGGAAAGGAGCCAATAACGGTCCGGATCAAACCAGATAAGCGTTGTGAGATATTCGCTTGATTTGTATTGAAACCTCTTAGAGAATTCCTTAATTAACCATTTTTCTATAGCTGATCTATCCATTTGATTTACTCTTCATGGGGACATGGATCAACACATATGAACACGGAATTTTTCTTAATCTGTGCCAATCTGAGCAAACCCCGTTAGAAGAGGGTGGCACTAAACCCCTTCTTGTTAAAAGGAATATTTATGTTATTCTTGCTATCTCCGCAATTAATGATAGGGCTTTCTAACGGGGCAAATCCGTGTCCAGAATCATTCTGGTGACATTCACACCTTACTAACAATCTCATGGTCTTGCCTCTTTGGGAAGTCGCGATAGGATAGCCTCGTAGACCTCACGGGCCAGTGTCAATGCCTGGTCCGCTTCCACCATGTCAGGTTCTTCGGGCTCACCCGGGTAACGAAATTTCCAGGCATATTCAGAAAGGGGTGCTGTGCGGCGCAGAAGTGGCTCAAGAGTATTATCAAGCTTTGTGCATTGTTCCCCAATCTCAATAAGATTATGAGTCTTTCGAAAGGGTTGGTCATGCCAGCACAGATAAGCCTTGAGGGCCTTTTCCACAAACCTCCTCAATCTTTACCGGATCATATGGCATAGAGCAATCTTCCTTCATTCAAGATGGTAGAGGGCAACGAGGCCTTCAGATGTAAACGTCTTTCAAATGCACCTTTAGTCCACACAAGAACATCCGCCGCCACTCCTGTTCCCCATAGGCTTTCATAGGCCAGACGGCTCCGACGACGATATGCCGGGGCATTATCCGAGACTATTACCATAAGATCATAGTCACTGTCCGGCCCAGCCTGCCTTCGCGCCTTGGAACCAAACAGATAAATACGATCTGGCTGATAGGCCTCAACCAACCGCTGCACGACCTCTTGCAACACTGGATCATCTATATTTATTGGTTTATTTATGCTCATACCACTCCCTTTTATGGGACACAGATGAACACAGATGAACACGGATTTTATTCTTTTTCAATAACCTGTGCCAATCTGCGTAAATCTGTGTCCTATATTACTGTGGTGCCATTTCCACTTTGCCAACAATCTTTTTAATTGGAAACATCCCAAGGCGTTCCCATGGAGCGATATTTATTTTTACGCCGTCGTTTATATCCGGTCGCCAGCCCCGAGGCTGTTGCTCCGGGCTTTTCCAGCGGACATAGATTCGGGATTCAGGATCTTTCCCTTCCTGAATACGCTCCAGCCTCTCCCTGAAATCCTCCAGCTCAACCAGTTTTCGATCTAATTCAGCTATACGATCAAAGGTTTCAGGGTCATCTCCCTTACCACGAAGAGATTCCAATTCCGAGCGAGTCTTAGACATAAGCTTTTCAAGGTATTTGTTTTTCAGCAGCAGCAGCTTCCCATATCCCTTTTCCCCATCCACAAAACGGTGATAGTGAACCATCAC